>CAZTZY010000016.1:13218-38166 GCA_964617765.1 uncultured Spongiibacteraceae bacterium | reverse complement strand
TGAGCTTGAATGTGATTTCAGTAATAATGGCAAGGGTGCCTTCAGAACCTATTAGAAGATTTTTCAGATCATATCCGGCATTATCTTTTTCCAGATAGCGATCTATGCATATTGTTTCCCCTGCACCGGTAACTGCCTTCAATCCTGCAACCCAATCTCTAGTCATTCCATAACGTAGTACACGAATGCCTCCAGCATTGGTGGCAACAGCACCACCCATTTGGGCAGAACCTTTGGATGCATAATCTACGGGATAAAACCACCCATGTTGCGCCACAATATTTTGCAGGGTTTCTAACACCATACCTGCTTCAACGGTAATCAAGCCTGAATCGACATCAAAAGCTTTAATGTTATTCATTTTGCAAAGGCTTAAGACCACTTCACGATTACCGGCACATGCGCCACCACTGAGTCCCGTCCTGCCTCCAGAGGGCACCAGCGCAATATGATGGGCCAATGCCCATAAAACTGTTCGCAAGACTTGTTCATGGTTTTTTGGCGTGAGGGCACAGATGGGATTGGGTGTGACCGCATGACTTTCATCGACAGCCATAAATGCTGCCTGCTCACCCCAGAGAATATCTGCCTCCAGATAGATTTCCTGAAGCGCCTGCAAGGCAGCATCGGTGAGAATACTATCAGGCAATTTCGGCAAGGTCGCCTTTGCTTTCGAGCCAGGCTTTACGATCGCCGGCACGTTTTTTAGCCAGTAACATATCCATCATTTCATCCGTATTATCAGCCTCATCATTATCATCAATGGTCAACTGCAACATACGGCGCGTGTCCTTATTCATAACAGTTTCACGCAATTGCATCGGATTCATTTCACCCAAACCCTTGAAACGCGTCACCTGGATCTTACCTTTTTTATTTTCAGCTTCTATACGATTGATAATGCCTTCTTTTTCAGATTCATCGAGGGCATAAAAGACATCCTTGCCAATATCAATTCGAAATAACGGTGGCATGGCAACAAAAACATGACCCGCTAAAACGAGGGGACGGAAATGCTTCACAAACAATGCACACAACAATGTAGCAATATGTAATCCATCAGAATCAGCATCGGCCAGTATACAAATTTTTCCATAACGCAATACTGATAGATCATCGGAACCCGGATCAACACCCAAAGCGACTGAAATATCATGCACCTCTTGTGAAGCTAACACTTCTTCTGAATCGACTTCCCATGTATTCAGTATCTTTCCACGCAAGGGCATTATCGCCTGAAAGGTTCTGTCACGCGCCTGTTTGGCTGAACCGCCGGCAGAATCTCCTTCTACCAGAAACAATTCGCCCAACATAGCATCCTGGCCAGAACAGTCTGCCAATTTACCTGGCAATGCAGGGCCTGCAGTCACTTTTTTCCGCACTACTTTTTTCGATTTACGCAAACGTGTTTGCGCATTATTAATCGCCATTTCGGCTAACTGATCCGCTTGCTCCGTATGCTGGTTCAACCACAAACTAAAGGAATCCTTGGCTACACCGGCAATAAATACTGCGCACTCCCTCGATGACAAGCGCTCTTTGGTTTGGCCGGAAAATTGCGGGTCTTGCAATTTTGCTGACAGGATATAGTTACAGGTATCCCAGATATCATCGGCATTCAGTTTTATACCGCGGGGTAACAGGTTGCGAAACTCGCAATATTCCCGCATGGCGTCTATTAAACCGGTACGCAAGCCATTAACGTGAGTACCGCCTTGCGCTGTAGGAATAAGGTTGACGTAACTTTCCTGAACCAGTTCACCACCATCCACATACCACTGGATCGCCCAGTCTACCGCTTCTGTGGAGCCGCTAAAATGACTGACAAAGGGATCTTTCGGCAACACTTCAAAACCGGCCGTCGTAGTTAACAAGTAGTCTTTCAAACCATCTTCATAAAACCACTCTTCCCTTTCTTTAGTTGCCTCATCCAGAAAGGTCACTCGCAATCCCGGACACAAAACTGCCTTGGCACGTAAAACATGCTTCAAGCGAGAAAGGGAAAATTTCGGGCTATCAAAATATTTTGGTTCAGGCCAAAAACGCACTGATGTGCCGGTATCTCGTTTGGCACATGTCCCCACCACTTTCAAATCGGAACTTTTTTCACCCTGCTGGAACTGTATGTTATAAATTTGCCCATCCCGGCGAATATTCACATCGAGCAATTTCGACAAGGCATTAACCACTGAAATACCCACACCGTGCAAACCACCGGAAAACTGGTAGTTTTTATTGGAAAATTTTCCACCCGCATGCAAAGTTGCAAGAATCACCTCAACTCCGGGCTTACCTTGCTCAGGATGAATATCCACCGGCATACCACGACCATCATCAACAACACTCAAGGAATGGTCTTCATGCAAGATCACATCAATCTTTTTTGCATGACCAGAAAGCGCCTCATCGACACTGTTATCAATAATTTCTTGCGCCAGATGATTAGGGCGCGTGGTGTCGGTATACATCCCCGGGCGTTTACGCACAGGATCTAATCCGGTTAAAACCTCAATGGATTCAGCAGTATAATTACTCAATTTTTACTCCAAATGTAACCAGGCCATGATAGTTGGCAAATAACGTTGAAAATCCTGGAACCGATGATCGCCGCCACTTTCGATAATGCATGGCGACCTAAAAAAAGTTTTGCTTGCTTCCAGTGCATCAAGAACTTCATCTCCAGTTTGCAGTAACACCAGATATCTTTCAGGATGCGGAATGACCGGCAAAAAAATCGATTTCAAATCATCGAGATGTGCCGATGTTATCGCGAATTGTACACCTGAATATGGGTTTTGATGCAAGCCAATGTACTTATCCCATATTTTATGCGGATGGACTGCGGGATTTACCAAAACCGCCTTTACATTGAAGCGTTCGGCTAACCACGTTGAATAGTAACCACCTAGCGAACTGCCTATTAGCGACACTAGCCTGCCCTGTAATGATTGCATCAAGGCTTCCAGCTGTGGAATGGCCAAATCCGGTGTATCGGGAATTAAAGGCCGTAAATATTCAATATTCAAATGTTGCTGGCGAATATAAACATCCACTTCCTCGGCTTTTGCAGCAAATGGCGAGCTTTTGAATCCATGCAAATAGACAAGAACCGGAGGTAATTTATTCATGCAAACAATGAATAGACTGTTTAATAGCCAGAGGAACCACGATCAATATTTAACTCGCGGAAAGGGATACGACTGACTGACGTTTCAAATGTACCGTCATCATGAAGTTCTATCCAGCGATAACCTGGCATTTCCTCACCCACGGCAAAACCTGTGCTATTTGGTTTGAACTGGATACAGGTTGAAGGCGTTGAATATAACTGAATATGGCCATGGTGCTGGTGCGTTTCCTGATGTACATGCCCACAGACCACCAACTTCAAATTCGGATAATTTTCCAAAACTTTTAATACGTGATGAGCATTACCAATCACCTGTGTATCAAGCCACTTGCAACCAACCGGCCGGAGCGGGTGGTGTATAAAAATAAGATGGGATTTTTCAGGAAAGGCTTCCAGAATTTTTACTGCCCTGTCCAATTCTGACAATTCAATATAACCCGGCACTTCATTGGGAATTGATGAGTCCAGCAGCGTAATCTGCCAATGGGAAAAACTTAAAGTAGGTAGAAATTGGCGATTCTCTCCGGCAAATGAACTCATACACTCGTTATCGTCATGATTGCCTGGCAACCACGCCTGGGGAATATCAATGGGCAGCTTATTAATCAACCGCTCGTAGGCACCAGCGCCGGCCTCATTACTTAAATCCCCTGAACAGACCAGTAAATCAATCTCCTTTTGCTCACCAAACATATGAGCAAGCACATAATCTAGGCTTTTATCGGTATCCAGGCCTAAAAGGCATTCACCTTCTGTTTCACCAAGGTGACAATCGGTGATTTGTAATAATTTAACCGACAAAAGAAACTCCGCTCATTTTTCGTGAACCCAGATTTTTATACTAGCATTCCATTAATTTATTGCTGCTTGAATCAACCTAAAAAGACTTTTTTTGTGACGCAAGCAGCGTTTTATACCACAGGAATTTGCGTTTCGCTAAAACCATTTTTCAGGCAATTGGCCAAACATTCCGATAAAAAATAATGTTGCTGAAATTTTTCATCCTTTTGATGCATTTTTTCATTCGGATAGCCATAAACAGGACGCATTCTTCCCTGTTTTTGAAACGATATGACCTCTGCCATTTTGGCATCATGATAAATACGCACTTCAAAATGGTAGTCTGGCAGCCAATCCCCTAAACAAGCCTGCTCTATTGTCATCATTGTGGTGTATTTACAGCGCTCAAGCACCCGCATACGCATCAATACAGAAGACTGACCCGGTAATTGCACCTGATAAACAACTTCATCGTTATTCACAGGTAATAATTTCATTAACCGCCGATAATTTGCCTCACATTCGGCCATATAAGCCTGCAAATCAACGGTATAGCGACGTAACTGCATGGTTTTGCAAACTCATTTCTATTTACATTAAAATCATTGCATCAATGTTAACGAAATTCCATCTTATAACTGCAAAAAGTTTGTTAATATAAATGCTTCAAGTCTCATTATAAGGCTCAATATCACCATGCGCTCGATTATTACTACGTTTATATGTTTAAGTTTTGCCAGTACTTCTATTCTGCATGCTGAAAATCTGGATGATATCTACCGAGCAGCAACGGAAAACAATCCCCTTCTGCTAGGCGCGGAAGCTCAACTTAAATCCAAACAGGAAATGGCCAATATCCAAAAAGCCTCTCTGCTGCCAACTATAGGTGCAAGCATTAGCTATGGAATGAATGATGCCAATTCCACCAATAAATACCCTAATGGCGCAACTATTGCTGTTACCCCTAACCCACCGTCAACCGGTCCGGCAGCAGACACCACAAGCTCCTCTGAAATGATGATTCTGACAGGACAAATTGGTATCACTCAACCCCTGCTCAACTTCTATTCCTGGTATTCATTTAAAACAACCAAAAAAATATCTGAACAGGCACAGCTTGAGTTTGCGCAAACGCAACAGGGAATTATTGTTAATACTGTTGAACAATACTTGAATATTTTACGCGCCAAGGAAAGCCTGACTACCAGCCAAGCTGAAGAAACCGCCATTAAACAGCGTCTTGAGCAAACCCAACAACGCTACAATGTTGGACTCGCAGCCATTACTGAAGTAAATGAAGCTCAAGCTGCACATGACCTATCCAAGGTAGCTCTTTTAGCTAACGAAGGAAATCTGGAAGTTTCTTATGAAGCGCTGACTATACTTACGGGAAAAAACCACAGCGTCATTAACAATTTATCGCCTAACTACCCTATTGTTACGCTTGCTGAAGATAAAGATGCATGGGTCAAAACCGCCCTGGAACATAACCTTGATCTGCTACAAGCCAGGAAAGCAGTCGAAGCTTCAGAATTTGCTGTCAAGGCTGCTCGCGCAAACCATTACCCGGTCTTAAGCGCAGCAGCCAGTTATAACGAAACACTCAGCGAAGGTGATGTCGAAAATGATCAATCTGTATACTCATTTGCTGCCGATGGCACAAAGGTAAATAGTGATTCCCTTGCAGTAGGCTTAAATCTGAACATTCCCATTTACACCGGTGGCGCTACCAATGCCTCCACTCGTAAAGCCGCCTATGAACATCAGGCAGCTGTGGAAAGTTTAAATGGCATTCAGCGTGCCATTACCCAGAAAATCAGGGCCCTGCACATTGCCTCCCTGACCAGAATGCAACAGGTTAATGCCCTCAAGCAATCCATTATTTCCAGCCAAAGCGCATTGGATGCCATTCAAGCCGGTTATGACGTAGGCACACGCAACATTGTCGATGTGTTAAGTGCGCAACGTAATCTATATACTGCAAAGCGTGATTTCGCCAATGCCCGTTTTGATTACATTGTTAGTTTATTTGAGTTGAAAAAAGCTGCCGGCACATTAACTCCAGCTGATATCAGTGCACTCAATGAATGGACTACTACCGAAAGTGCTACTCCGGAGAAAAAGTAACTCTATTAAACTGCCAAATAAGCTACATATGCAGATGTGGATTTAACCACTCTGCATTGCTAGCAAACAGCTCCATCTACTCAATGTTTTTGCATCAAGCCTTCTATTAAATCCAGAAGTTTTGCCAGCGTACCCTGATTATTGACCAGTACTTTTTTAGCAGCAATCCCGACTTCTGAAAGATTTAACTCCCCAACCAGCCATGTTTGTAATGTTCTTTCGAGATCAAAATGATCATGTAACTGTTTTAATCCGCCTTCCTTGATGAGCATTTTGGCAATATCCTGGAAATTAAAAACTGATGGCCCCGTTAAAATGGGCAAACCCCAAGCAGCGGCTTCCAGAAAATTATGCCCTCCATGGGTAATCAAGCTACCACCAATGAAAGCTACGTCTGCCAATCCATATAATGCCAACATATCGCCCATGGTATCACCTAACACCATTTGTGTAGTTTTACCACAAGCAATCCCTTTACTTAAACGAATTGTTGAAACATGCAACTGACTGGCTATTTGCTCCACTACATCAAAACGTTCAGGATGCCGAGGAACTACTATAGCTAAAAACTCAGGGGAAAAATGATGCAGCCGTTTAATCATAGGCAGTATCTGTTCGTCTTCACCCGGATGAGTACTGGCAAAAATCACTACTTTTCTATCATGACACTGTAATTGATCTCCTAGTGATCGTGTGCGTTTCTCAATCTCATCATCAATGGCAACATCAAATTTAACACTGCCGGTAATTTTTACTTGATCCCTATTCGCACCCAGATAAATAAATCTTTCTGCATCCATTTTTGATTGCGCAGCGATTATGTCAATCATCTGTAACATAGGTGCAGTTAGCCATGATAATTTTTTATATCCCTTTGCTGATCTTTTGGACATCCTGCCATTGGCTAACACTACAGGTATATTCTTATCCTTACAGGTAGCAATAACATTGGGCCATAACTCTGTTTCCATCACTATCAATAACCGCGGCTTGATGGCACGAATAAAAAATGTAATCAATGAAGGTAAATCATAAGGCAAATAGTAATGTAAAATCGTTTCACCAAAAGCAGCGCGCACTCGCTCAGAACCTGTCGGTGTTGTAGTAGTGATACAGAATTGATAATCAGGATATTTTAACTGTAACTGCTTGATCATAGGCGTAGCTGCAATCACCTCACCCACCGATACAGCATGCACCCATATCAAAGGGTTGGTAGTCCGACGCGGCGGTACCAAGGCAAAACGCTCTTTCATACGCAGGCGATAGGATGGCGCTTTCAGCGAGCGCCAATACATTCTTAATACCAACAATGGCAATAAATGCAGATAAATTATCGTGTAGAGTGTGCGCAATGGAATATCATCAATACTGTTATTATTGGGTCATTATCACCAGTTTTGGCAGACATGCAAAGCCCTACCAATCTCTATTGTCGCCACTTATAATGCTCATCATCAATTTACCTGTAGAACACTAACATGAATATAGAATTACCCCTGGATATCAATGCCGTTAAAGGTTTCTTAGCCGATGATGAGGCAGCCGCTTTGTATAATTACGCCCTAAAATCCACGCAAAAAGGGCCCGCACTGGAAGTCGGCAGTTATTGTGGCAAATCAACCATCTATCTGGGCTGTGCTGCACAAAAAAATGACTCTGTAGTTTTTGCAGTTGACCATCATCGCGGCTCAGAAGAACACCAATTGGGCGAGGAATATCACGACAAGGATTTATACGATACTTCTGTCCAGTTAATGGATACCTTTAAAGAATTTCGTAAAAATATGCGTAAAGCCAATCTTGAAGATACGGTAGTGCCGATTGTTTCTTCTTCAAAAGTGGCAGCAAAATTATGGCACACACCTTTGGCCATGGTTTTTATTGATGGTGGCCACAGCTTTGCCGCAGCCGAAATGGATTACCGCAGCTGGGCTGTACATGTACAGATCGGCGGCATTCTGGCGATTCACGATTTATTTCCCAACCCTGATGAGGGCGGGCAAGCGCCAATCACTATTTATCGACTGGCGCTGGCTTCGGGTTTATTTGAGGAACTAGAGGTGGTTAATACGCTGGGTATTTTGCGGCGTATTCAATAAGCGCACTTCCGTGAACAAATGTGCTGCTGCCGTGTATTCTGTTAATGCATCGGCAGCTAACAAAATCGCTGCAGCTGTCCATGACGGCTTTTCATCAGGCCATAATACATTCTCGACAAACTGATAACCTGTCCAATACGAACCATCTTCCAGGCGCCATTCATGCAACCAGCTATACACCGTGACTGCACGCGCATGATCACCGGCAGCAAGCAACGCCATCACCAACTCACTAGACTCTGCAATAGTGACCCATGGCTCATCAGAAACGCAACGACAACCCATACCTTCTTCCACAAAATGATCCCAGCGAGATTGGAGGCGTTTTTTACCTTCGTGCATGGGTAAAGCACCCGATAAAACCGGATAAAACCAGTCCATCGAAAATCGTGTTTTAGGCTCCCAGGTTCTGTCAAAACGCTCTGGATGGTACCTTAAGGTATTACCCAATAACTCACGTGCATCAAACCAGTCTTTTCGCTCCTGATCTAACACAATCGATAAATTATAGGCACACTCAAGACTTTTATAAATCGAACTGCAACCTGTTATCAACGCATCTTCCATTGCATTATTTTTCCCGTCAACCGCCCAGTGAATATCACCATGATCCGTCTGTAATGATAATACAAAATCGATAGCCCGGGTAACTGTAGGCCACATAGCTTCCACAAACGCAATATTTTTTGACACCAGATAATAATGCCATACCCCTGTAGCAATATAGGCGATGAAATTGGTTTCACGACGCTCCTGATTATGGATCTGCCCATCTTTATAAGCCGCCCACCAGCTACCATCTTCCAATTGCATATCGCGCAACCACAGATAGGCTTTTTCCGCTGCCGCATATTCACCACCAATGGTTAATCCCATAGCAGCTTCAACATGATCCCATGGATCAGCATAACCACCTTCAAACCAGGGAATAGCACCGCTGGGCAATTGCGTATCTAACAGAAACTGTACTGTGGGGCGAAAGAAATCATGCGGGAAAAGCCCTTTCGACAAAAATAAGCCGCTCATTACGCTGCCTCCTTCTCGAAATACATGACCACACTTTTACCAATCACAGGATTCAGCGCCTTTTCAGTGATGCGGGTAATCCAGGGTTTTTCCATAATGTCCCATACCAGCATCTGGTGATAGGCTTTTACGTAACGATTCTCTTTCTTGTTTTCCCAATCCATGCACTGCATCCACCAATACGGGGTATGCAAGGCATGTGCCCAATGCTTGTGATAAAACCTGAAACCCTGGTTTTCGATTTTTCGACGCAATTGTTTTTCAAGGAAAATACGTACATGACCGCCTTCAACATCATGGTATTCATCACTGTAATGCCAGCAAACCCATTCCGGCCAAAAACGTGGCACAGAGGCGCAAAACAAACCACCCGGCTTCAGGATACGTTCTATTTCCTTGATCACGCCCTCATAATCCTGGATATGCTCTAACACTTCTGAACAGATGATTTTATCAAAAGTATGATCAGCAAAAGGTAGCTGCAAGGCATTAGCTGACATCAAGACAAAATGTTTATCGGGATTACCCTTCTCTTCAAATGGCTTGAATTTTTCATGCGTGGTTTTCAAATCTTTCAAACTCAAGTCGATGCCAATAGCATGCACATCTGCCTCGACATACATGGAAATCACATGGCGACCTTCGCCGCAACCGAGATCGAGAACGGTATCACCTTTCTCGAGTTTAAAATGCTTAAAATCAACTGTTTGCATGATCTTGTATCACCTGATGGTAATATTGGGTAAAGGCTTTTGCGGCAACATGCCAACAAAACTTTTGCATAATACGTTCCCGACCAGCCTTGCCTAAGGCCGCACGCTTGTCCGGATTTTCTAACAATTCCTTTATAGCTTTGGCAATGGCTTCACTATCCTGGGTTGGTACCAGAATACCGGCATCACCCACCACTTCGGGTAAAGCTCCACCCCTGGTGGAAATTAAAGGCACTTCACAAGCCATCGCCTCACCGGCAGGCAAACCAAACCCCTCATAAACAGAGGGAACCACAGCAATAGTAGCTTCGGCATAATAATCGACCATTTGCTCGGTACTGATACCAGAAACAAATTGAACCTTCTGGTCAATATTCAGTTTTTTCAACAATCTGTCGGTAGCACCACCTGGTGTTGGCTTACCTACCACTAACAACTCAAGCTCAGGATATTCCGGCAATAAACTGGCATAAGCCTGCAACAAAAAACGCAAGCCCTTGAGCGGTTGGTCAGCAGAAGCCGTTGCCATTAAACGCATCGGCTTACGCTGAATATTCGGGCGCGGTGCAAATTCTTCGGTATTGATGCCACAATAAATCAAATGCAGCCCATCTTTTTCAATACCAAACGCCTTGGCAATATCTTTCTGTGAACACTCAGAAACTGTCACCACGTTTTTCAGTTGCTTGATCACTCGCGATTGCATGATCAGGAAAGAATACCAGCGGCGAATGAATAATTTCTCCCACCATTTTTGACTGGCATTCAGGGCAATCTGCAAATCGTTGGTAATCGGGTGATGCACCGTAGCCACCAAGGGCATGTGTTTTTGAATATCCAGCATGCCGGTAGCCAATGTCTGGTTATCATGGATGAGATCATATTCACCCGCATGTTGTTGCAGGTAGGCATTCACGCGACGACCAAAGGCATACGGTTCTGCAAATCCGCCGGTCAATTTACTCATCCATTCCACGATATTGGCATACGAAGTTAAGTGATGCGGACGCAAAGAGGCCAAACCATGCTCATACAAATTCATACCCGGCATCTTGATCAAGCGTACACGCTCATCAAGATGGGGGTAAGGCTCACCCGAAATCACATCAACCTGGTGACCTGCTTCAACCAGTGCTTTCGACAGATACTTGATATAAATACCTTGCCCGCCACCAAAGGGATGACTGCGATACCCTAGAATGGCGATGCGTAAAGGTTTTAGCGGCTCTATATGCGCAACGGGCGGCTCAACCGGATCTTTTTGAGATTGATTTTCAACGTTTGCCACTTCTTGAGACTCGAGAAAATCAAAACTTTGTTGAGCATTTGTGTTCAAAAACCGCACCCGCCGTTGATCTATCGCCATTTAATATGAAACTGCTCGTTTCGTATAAAATTATCGCCTAAAAAATCAGCAGATTGTACCGAAAACCCCACCCTAATTCCAGAAATGGCGGCTTATAACTCTATGAATACCCGCCCTAATTACAGCAGCCTGCGATTTATTTATGCAGAACAATCAGTTAATCTGCAAACTGCTTCCCTCGACACTAACCCATATGATTGATCTTCAACCCCGTTTTGTACTGATCGACTGGCTGCGGGCCTTCGCCATTCTGTTAATGCTGATTTACCATTTCAGCTTTGATCTTATGAACTTTAACCTCATCACTCCCGTGACCTTTAACAGTTTGTGGATGACAGCCATTGGCCGCTCTTGTTTATGTATCTTCATGTTTTGCGTCGGTTATAGCCTTGCCATTACCCACAGCAAGGCAATGCAATGGCAAAAATTCTGGAAACGCTGGTTAAAGATTGCGGGGGCTGCAGCTTTAGTCAGTTTGGGAACTTACATTACCTACCCGCAATTCTGGATATTTTTTGGCATTTTGCATTGCATTACCATTACCAGCATTGTGGTATTACCCTTTTTACGTATACCTAAAATAGCACTGGTTACCGGATTGTTAATGGCAGTTGCCTTTATTTTCTTTGATAGAACTCTGCCATGGATAGAATCCCTGCCATGGTTCACTTTCAGACGCCCGTCACTTGATTACATCCCGATTTTCCCATGGATGTGGGGCGCACTGGTCGGTATAGGCCTGCATTCATTCAAATTACATACCCGGATTCACTTACCTTACTCAAAAAAGGCAGAATGGCTAAGCAACCATTCCCTGGTCATTTATCTTGTTCATCAGCCGGTTTTAATGGGTCTGGTTTATCTAATATCCTTAGCAAGAACTTGAGCAGTTATCACAGATTGTTTAATGTAGCAGCTATTAAAAAGCCAACTCGTCACTCACTGCGTTGCCATTATGTCGAATCGAAAATACTCTTTACTGGATGAATTGCTCAGCAAAGTTGATAACAGCATCAAGACACTGACCGTGGGCGCCAATCAGGCTGCCCGCACATTACCCAAAACCCAGAACAACATTACCCTCGATGAAAAACAACGCAAACACATCGCCGGATTAATGCGCATTAATCATACCGGAGAAGTTTGTGCGCAAGCCCTTTATCAAGGCCAGGCGCTCACCGCCAAAAACAGTGCGGTACGTGAAGCCATGCAAATTGCCGCCGACGAGGAAATAGATCACCTGGTATGGTGTGAAGAACGTTTAGCAGAACTGGATAGCCACACCAGTTATCTTGGCCCTATTTTTTATGGTTTATCTTTTGGTATTGGCGCTATAACAGGAGCCATCAGCGACAAAATCAGCCTCGGCTTTGTTGAAGCCACTGAAGATCAAGTGTGTAAACATTTACAGGATCATTTACACCAGGTGCCGGAATCGGATGAAAAGACACGCGCTATCTTGGCACAAATGTTGATCGATGAAGCCAGTCACGCCGAAATGGCACTGGAACAAGGTGGCCAGGAATTTCCCAAACCGGTCAAATCTGCCATGACCTTGCTTTCCAAAGTAATGACTAAAGCCACTTATCATATCTGACCTAAAAAATGGGCTCAAAAGAGCCCATTTAACTAACCTTACCATTACAGCTTAAGCTTATTTTTCTCACACTGCTCAATGTGCGAAACAAGTTCAACACGGCGATTCAATGCTAGCCAATCGGCTGTAGTGTTATAAACATCATATCCACACTATCTGCTCCAAGACGTACCGTCTGTATTTTATCCTCAACCTCCAAACGATCATTAATACAATAACTGTTAGAATCTCCGTTTTCCCTTGCATCCAGATAACCATCATTATCACTATCAGAATCAGGATGAATAAAAAGTCCATCACGATAGGCTATCAAACCGGATGAATTGATGTATCTCTTGGCTCAGGCTGCTTGCAGTCCAAAAGGATTTGACAACGTAGGCAGGTAAGACTTGAGAATTACAGGGAATTGACAATTGGCGGGTGATAAATCATTTGCACCAGTGTGCCTGCTGGATCCACACAATAAAAACTTTTTGCACCGTCGCGGTGTACTTTCGGGGCTTTTTTGATATTCACATTTTCTGCCTGTAAAAAAGCATGCCATTCATCCACACTGTCCATGTCTGGCAAGATAAACCCGATATGATCCAGCGCCTGGGCTTTGGATTGAGCTTCACCCTGCCAGCGATGCAAGGCCAGATTATCATTACCGTTAGTGAGATATACATTATCGGGGTCTGGCTGCCATTCAATGCTCATACCAATCAGGCGGGTATAAAAATCAACGCAGGCTTCAAGGTTAGCCACAAACAGCGCAACATGGCGCAAGCCTAAAGTTTTTGCCGGACGTTGTAGTTTATTCATTACTCACTTTTCCCCAATTCAATAATTTCATAACTGTGCGTAACCTTGACGCCGGCAGCGGTCATCATAATGGATGCCGAACAATATTTCTCGGCCGATAACTCCACCGCACGTTTAACCTGCACGTCTTTCAAATCGTAACCGGAAACCACAAACCTGATATCGATGGCGGTAAAAACAGCCGGTATGGCATCGGCACGCTCAGCATTCAATTCAGCGCGGCAATCCATCACATTTTGACGTGATTTTTTCAGGATACTCATCACATCAAATGAAGAACAACCGCCCACACCAATCAACAGCATTTCCATAGGGCGGATACCCATATTACGCCCGCCTGCGGATTCCGGACCATCCATCACCACTGAATGGCCACTGCCGGATTCGCCCAAAAACATGGCATTATCAACCCACTTGATTGTTGCTTTCATAAAATTGACCACATGAATAATTAACAGGATACAGAATTCTAGCACATCAGCCGCAAGCGGGTGAAATCGAGCATGCGTTAACTGTAGAGACGTAGCATGCTACGTCTCTACATGACTCAACGATAAGAAGTAAAAATGAAAAACTACTGCCCATGCATGAATTGGGCATATCTATTATACGTAGAGACGTAGCATGCTACGTCTCTACAACAACGTCTCTACAAAGCCTGTATTCAATAACCGGTACGGTGCATTTGCAGTGCGGTATCCAGCATACGATGTGAAAATCCCCACTCATTATCGTACCAGCTCATCACCTTCAATTGCCGGCCCACTATCATGGTATGGTTGGCATCAAATGTGCTCGATGCCGGCTGATGGTTAAAATCAACCGATACCAGAGGCTTGGTGTTGTATTTCATGATCTCGCTCAATTCGCCTTCGGCAGCTTCCTTCATGGCCAGATTCACCGCGCTCACCGTGGCATCCCGCTTTAATACACAATGCAAATCCACCACTGAAACATTGGCAGTAGGCACACGAATCGCCATACCATGCAATTTCCCTTTCAGCTGCGGCAATACCAGTCCAACTGCACTGGCAGCACCGGTAGTGGTTGGAATCATCGACATAGCCGCTGAACGGGAACGATAGAAATCACCGGGAGCCTGATCCACCAGATGTTGGTCGTTAGTATAGGAATGTACGGTAGTCATGATGCCCGATTCAATCCCCCAATTCTCATCGAGTACCTTGGCTATGGGTGCCAGGCAATTGGTGGTGCATGATGCATTGGAAACGATAACATCTTCTGCTTTAAGACAGCGATGATTGATGCCGTAAACAATGGTTTGTTGCGCATCTGGCATGGGCGCACTCACTAGCACCTTTTTAGCGCCTGCCTGCAAATGCTTCCGGGTATCTGCCAGTGTACGCAAATGCCCGGTGCACTCGAACACAATATCCACACCCAATTCTTTCCAGGGCAATTTGGCAGGATCACGTTCCTGCAACATCAAGATCTTGCGATGATCCAGCTGCAAATAATCATCTTTATAGGAAACTGAACCGGGAAAACGGCCATGGTTGGAATCAAATTCTGTCAGGTGCGCCAGCAAGGGATTGTCGGCAAGGTCATTGATGGCCACCAGTTCAATGGCATCATCACGCTCCACCATTGCCCGCACAATACAGCGCCCGATTCGACCATAACCATTAATTGCAACACGCAGCATAAGCCACCTCTTTTTATACGGATTTTTCTAAGGAACCTCTGAATCACTGTCATTTCGAACGAAGTGAGAAATCTGACTATTTGAATTTAATAGATTCTTCACGGAGTTTACCCTGAGCAATGCGAATGGGTTCAGAATGACAAAAAGGAGTTATTCAGAGATTGCCTAAAGTATAGCCTCTATATCAAGATAAGTGGGTTGATATCTATCAAGCAGGACAGAAGTACTGGTTTCACTCATTCAGGTCAAAAGTATCCTGGTCAAACTTGAAGCGCAGTTTCAGGAATGGGCCTTTGGCGGTATAACCATTGGCATCAAAATCCTCATCGGTATAACCATCCACGTTATAACCCATGCTTAGCCAGAGATTTTTGGCAATATCCACACCTACCGATAAGCCATAAGAATCTTGTGTTATTCCCATATCCGGTGTGGTGATCACATGATAATGCGCACCAATATCCCAACGCGGGGTTAAATCATAACGGGTCTCGTTACCTAACAAATAAGTATCTGTAGTAAAACTGTTATTGGAGATATCCGTACGTGTCAATTTATAGCCTATATGCGTAGCAATCTGCCAATCAACAGTGGGCAAATAGTTAATAGCGAGATGCTCGACCAGCTTGTCGGTTTTAGTGCTGGTTAAACCACTATCAATATCCAGATGTTTTAATTCAGTACGGTTAAACCAGAACACATCACTGCCTAACGGCCTGACCACAGCAGAATAACGCAACTCGGCATCGAGCTGGTCATTAAATAACTGATCATCGGTAATAAATGTCTGGAAGCGCAGTGCATGCCCAACACCATCAACAAGGTTACGCTGCCAACCGGTAAAAAGACCATATTTTTGCTGGGTATCTGTTTCGCGATATTCAATACGTGTATCAAACACATAGATACCCGACAGATAACCCAACCCCGCAGTAGTGGCCCAGAAATCCTCATCAATCAAACCATTGGTAGATATAACTGTATTACTGGTACCTGAAGCTAAAGGCGTATTTTCATTTACCGGAGCATACAGTTTGCGGTCTATCGTTTGCGTTTGGTCAAAGGTAAAACTCGCGCGCCAATGTTCAGCAAAAGGCACCGCTTGTGTCAAACCGAAAACACTGAAGGTTCTGGCTTCCGCATCGGATGTATCTTGCTGGAAGCCATTGTGCATGGTGGCATTAGCCCATGGGCGTGAACGCACTCCTGCACGTGTTGTATCAGCTTTTATAATGTCGCTGGTCGCATATTCATATTCTGAATAAATATCAATATCCTCGGTGAGCATAAATTCCGAGCCGACAATATGACGCTCGGGGAAATCAACGTTGGCTTCATCGTTATTCAACTGCCAGTCTGAACGGGTATATAAACGCAAGCGGTCATCTAACAGAGTGCGTGCAACGCCGGTATTCAGGATTTCTGACTGATATTGTTTTCCGGTATTGTCAGTGTCTTCTGCAATCGTTCCACCCACGGTAAATTCCCAATCCTCAGGTGAATACAACAGGCTGGACAGCAAAACATCACGCTTCGCATCATCGACTGTATTATCCTGATGCCCAACATCTGCACTGATTTCAAGGTCTTTTGCCAATATAACATTACCCATGGCACCGTATTTACGCATACCGAGTTCTGATTGGTTCAACTGGCCCAACCCAAATCCGGCTTCTTGTTCCTGCACGTAAACACCGGTTTCGAATTTATCTGCACGATGCTTAAACTCGGCAAGATAAGCGTCAGCATTAATCTCGTTACCCAACTGCATTTTGCTGGATGTGGCATATTCTGCCTTGATTTGCATTTTATCGGTAATATCAAAACGGGCATCAATGCCTGATAATCGGCCTTCAGCACCATCAACACCTTCATCTATATGACTAACACCTAACTCCATACGGTCATCCATAAGTTTTGCAGCGGCACGTCCACCGGCAATCAGGCTCTCCTTGCCATTACCGTGGGTTTCATAGTCCACCACGATATACACAGGGTTAAAATCATCATCATGACGCAAAACCGGCTGTTTGAAATACAGCGAACCATCGAGGTAATCCATGTTGTAATCGCCAAAACGGTTCAACGCATGCTCACTGATAATACGCTCGGAATGGAAACGGTCACGTACTTGCAAAATCACTTTTTCACTGTTCACTACTACATTTTGACTGGACAAACGATACAGGCCTGAAGTGCCATCGCCCAGAATTTCATCACGACGGAAGAGCTGGCTGGATTGTGCCGCAAAGGCATTCGCCGAGATATTTTCTGATTCATAAACCGCCTTGGCACCGGTAAGGGTACGTGAATAACGTGTTAGTTCAGTAACATTCATATCGGTATTGTAATCACCAAACAAGGCATAGAAATTATCCGCATCCAGGCGCAAGTAGAGTTTTTCCTTGCTTGCTGCATCAAATTGCTGTTCCGTGTTATCGCCATACAATGTGTAATATTCATCCGGATTGATTAACTGCATCAGACGCTCATCATCCGGATGGGTTTTACTGGAATCAAACGCCACCGTTAACAGGTATTTACCTAACACTTTACCCTTGGCATAGAACGCCAGCTTGCCGTCATCGTAATATTCTTCTTCAATATCATTATCGGCAAGGTTTTGCATATTACCGGATACATCTTCATAGCCCACGGTACCGTCTGCCACACCCACCATCACCCAATCACGGTATTCAGGTTTTACATAAATTTTAAGTTCGGTTTCTACGGCATTGTATTGTAATTTCACCCGATAGAATCCGGCTTTGCTCACCGCGTTGAATTTCATGGTGCCGTCACTGGCAACAGACACCATTTTGTTGCTGTTATCCACTAATGCAATTTTATCTCCGATGGTCTCTACATAAGGTTTTAAATCACCTTCCATAATCATCAGGTCAATGGCTGAACTGACTTTATTACCGCGATCATCAATCAATTCGATTTTAGCCAATACCGGCGTTTTACCATCAGCAATATTATTGTCTGCACTGACAAAATGGATATTCTTGATTTCGCCTGTACGGGTGTATTTCACTGTCTGGTCAAACCGCAGATTACCAAAAGAGTCTACGCCTTTTAAACGCAATTCGTGATCACCTGCCTCACCCAGCTGCACACCAAAATAGGTAGAAACAGTTTTATTGGTAGCAGGATCCGCTTTGCGGAAACCTATACGGCTATCGGGTATTTCTCTTCCATCCACATATAATTGTTGTGAAAGTCGCGAGTCCATATTCACCCGTACGGAGGCTGAGGAACCTGGAATCACATCGCCGTTCTTATGGGAAAGGATACCCACAGGCAAGCTCAGCGGCGCAATCATCTCGTTCGCCAATGCCAGTGCTTGAGGCTTTTCTACCAGTTCTATGGTCTCTACCTGTTTGATACTTTCAGGTTTTATCAATGCGGATATTACTGGCGCATTTTCCTGCAAGGTGTGCACATAGATTTCAACGCGACGATTCTGCGCACGACCTTCATCGGTGTAATTCGATGCCACAGCATGTTTATCACCCATACCGACAGCAACTACACGATCGTTAGGCAATTGCAATTTACCTGCCAGATAATCGGCTATTTCCTGCGCCCTCAACTGTGAAAGGTTATCATTGTTTTTCAGCGCATCTTTTGCTTCATCAAACAATAAAAGATTATCGGTATGGCCAATAATCTCGATTTTATCTATCACTTTTCCCCTAAACAAAAAGGCAATATCTTCCAGTGTGGTTTTATCCGCATGGCTCAATACGGTAGATGCCGGGGTAAAATGCGTACCGAAATCGTAACGTTCAATTTTGTTGGTGGGTTGCTCAAGCTTCACCACATTGGTGACCGGACGGCTATTTTTTACTGTGCCATCAGCGCTCTCAACCTTCAGGTAAGCCGCACTCACATATTCACCCAAAGTGCTCATATTGAGCTGCGTATCAAAGGTAATTTGATGTGTCCAGTCAGCATTTTCGAATGGCATATCCATCATCCATTGCTTGCCATCTTTCGTCATAGTGACAGGCTTGCCATCCATAGTAACGGATGACTCATCCAGGATAATGGCTTCGGGTAAATCCAGCATGGCACTGATGCGACCATTTTCCAGCGCTGAGCCCTGCACCCGCATGGTGTAATGCAATACATCACCTTGTAATTCACTGTTCAGCTTCAAACCGGTTTCTATGGCTGTACTATTTTTTATCCTTGTAACATGGAAATTTGAACGCCATATCAAACCTTTCTTTATATCGACAAAATGCGAAGTAGGAGTACCTGCAAAACGGGTATTGTTCTCACACAAATACGGTTCATATCCATCTGGAATCGATTGGGGATCAATCTGGATAACATGCGTTCCCGGTTTTAAACCTTCAAAGTGATAACGACCATCTTTATCCGTATCCACAAAGCGGCCATCTTCCATCAACAAGCGCACATTCGCTAATCCCACTGAGTCGGCATTTTCTTTATGTGGACTCAAAACAGCTTTGTTGTAAACGCCGCCCACCACAAAAGATTCCTGTCCCAAAATAATACTGCTGCGCCGGTAATCATTACTGTTTAATACTTCTATCAACATCTCTACACGGCGATTTTGCTGACGCCCTTCTACTGTTGCATTATCAGCAACGGGTTCATCTTCGCCTTTGCCAACTACCGTGATATTTTCCATATCGATGCTTAATATATTGACCAGATAGTTGGCAATGGATTCGGCACGCGCTTTCGACAATGCCTTGTTATCAGCAAAGATGTTTTTACCCGCGCCATGGATGATATGGCTATCTGTGTGGCCTGTTACGGTGATATGGCTTACCACTTCGCCTTCCAGCACTTTTTTCAAGCCATCGATATTTTCCATATCGATTTCCTGTAAATGGGCATCGAGTGTTTTAAAACGCGGCCAATAGGTAAACGTACGGTAATGCTTACCTGACAAACTAGCCTCATAGGTATTCACTAACGTCGGTGTGTTTTGTGTACCCTGGCCTTGCACGTCATAAGTTGCATAAGCGGCTGTTTCGAAAATCCCAAAATATTCACGATTAGGCTTAGCCTTGAAGGTTAACTCATGTTGCCAATCTTCACCCTGGTTGCCCAAAAGGAATATCAACTGGCTGTTTTCCATGCGCGGATTTTTACTCAACACACCATCAAGCCAGGTTGTGTCACCTATATAAGACAGTGCTTCCGGCAAATTCACCAGCACCTGGTAATTTTCAATAGGCACACCCGTACCTTTTAAATCCAGGGTATAGAGTACGTAATCATCAATCAGCTGGCTGCGTAAACGCATACTGATAGTACCTACCGCCTCTGTTTCATCCATGGAGCATGAATCAACCAGAACGCGACCCACCACATGGGAATCGACATTGATAGCATCCTGGCGAACCATCACTTCCACGTTAGCCTTGTTGGATACCGCGTTATTACCCTGCGCTATGGATGTACTGGTTAATGCACCTGGCTGTACCATTGCCGTGATATAGGCAACATAGGATACCTGCACGGTTTCATTGGCTGTCAGTGTTCCGATATCAAAAATCAGGGTGCGTCCATCGACACTGATCACCGGATCAGGCACTGGCAGATTATTGATTTTTACTGTTCCACTGATAAACCGTACACCGGCAGGCAATACATTGGTTAAATAAATGTCAGTCACATCGACAGATAACTGGTTGGTTACTGCCAGCGAATAAATCACCGATTCATCTGGCTCCACCACAGCTTTATCCACCTGGTGAACAAGGAATAATCCGGAGGTGACAGTGCCTATGGTGATGGCGGCCTGGTCTGAACCCATCAATACACTGTTAGCGGAAAATTCTGCGGTAACTTGCCCTACACCATCATTGGCATCCGGCAATAAATCGAGCTGGATAGTTATATCAATGGATTCACTGGCTAATAACGGGTTAGTGAATGTTACCAGCCAGGTACCATCGAGTTGCTGAATTGCGCTGTATAAAGGATTTACCGGGAAGGTTGCGCTCACACCTAGCGGAAAGGTAATAACCACTGAACCATTGTTCAGGTCGTTCATTCCGGTATTGGTAATCGTTAAAACAAGGGGAGACGTTACTCCCTGCTCCATAGATATATCATCCTGGTCAAATGCCACAGTGCTGTTATTAAAACCGGTCAGCGTTGCTGTAACATCCACTTGGGCAACCACAACAGGTAATTCCAGACTACCCATTGAAGCTATATTGGAAATCGTTGTCACTAATTGTGCGTTAGAAAGTTGTGCGGTCATTAAAAAAAGCAAGCCGAATACCCACGCAGCAGCGCTTCGCAAGAAGCCCCGCTGTTGTAAGTAAAGTATCCGGCTTGCCAGGTTCATCTACTGCATTAACCTTTATTCAACAAGCACTTGAAAAGTGACTGTTGCTGTCTGGTTTGCAGCTACTGTGCCTGCTCCCGAACCAGAATCGTTAACTGCCATACCGCCAATTAACGGGCTTACCGGTCCTGCGTCATCTGCAACAGCGCTGCCATTCAGGGTAGTTGTACCTGTTACATAACTGGTAAATGCCGGTATGGTATCAATCAGGCTCACACCGTTTAAGGGTGTTGATGGCGCCGTAACTACCAGTGCATATTCCAGGGTTTCACCTGATTCCGCTGAAACATTGCCCGCTGTAGTAAAAAATGGATCGCCATTGATGATGGTCGAACCACCTGAACCATTCGGTGTGTCTACGTTCCTGACATATTTAGTGAATGTTACCTCAACAACCGTCGTAAACGTTTCATCCGATGTTGTTTCCAGCGGATCTGCAACAGAGGTAGCCGTAATCACCATAGTCACATTGGCCACCGAACCGGTTGGGTTCACTGTACCTACGTCGGGAATGGTTGCCGTGAACGTTTGTTGTTCAGCAATCAAGTCACCCACTGCAACTGCGGTAGTCAAGTTGGATGTCAGCGTAATGCTGGCAGTGATGCCATTATCGGATATCGACAGGATGGTGTAGACATTACCACCAATCACCACCGTATCATTGGCAACAAGCCCATTCACACTGGCATTGGCAGTACCATCAGAAGGAACACTGATAGTGGGAACGCCGATACCTGCTATTGCGCTCGCTGCTGTAGCACCCAAAGTGACCTGGGTAACCGTTGTAACACCTTGTGTGAATACCGCATTCACCGATGTACTGGCCAGATTCACAATACCAAACGGATCACTATCGAGGTCATATACATCACTACCGTTAGCATTGGCAGTAATGGTATAGATATAAGATACCGGCTGGTTTTCTGGCACTGTTTGATCAGGTGGCGGAAATCCCGTGGAGGAAGACAACGTAGGTGCAGCTGGCGTCAAGGCAATGGTGACTTCGACACTGGCTGAAAGTGGCGAAGATAAACCGGTATAGTTTAACTGCGCCGTGTTGGTAATCGTGGTGTTTGCCGGAGTAACTGCATACGCAATACTCGCGACTCCCATCATCCCTACCAAAAGCGTTTTTATTATCGCATTTGTAAGTTTCATACTATTTACCTTTTTATTGTTAAGAACGTATGAAGCCACTGTTATTCACAGTGGCTTCTATGGTTAGTCGATATCGACCGTGTATTTAATGGCTGTTACATCACTGCCTGCCACTACACCGCCAGTTGTTGTTGTTTCATCCCCGCCAGTACCCGCATACACAGTAATGGCGGAACCCGATATCACTATAATTCCTCCTAATGCATCCGTTTCATCTTCACCACTTATACCATCAGCAGCATCAAAGGTTTCATCACCATCAGTATCTACCTCTAACGATGCAGCGTTATAAGTAGTGAATAGTGGCAATGTGTCATTAAAAATCACATTCTCTGCATCTACAGTAGCGCTGTCATTGGTGATCACCACCAGATACTCGAGCGTATCGGTAGGATTGCCAGTAACACCTGAGGTGTAATACTCTACAGAATCATAGGTAAAAGCACCTAGACCAGCCAGGTTCTTGGCAGCTGTCGTCCCATTACGAACGTACTTCACTACGCTCAACTTCACGCTTTCAACGATGGTCGACCAACTTGCCGTTGTATCAATCGCCGCCGTATTGCCTGGCGCAGGAACAAGACTGCTTTCAGCTGTCAGCACATGATCATGATCACAAACCGTAGCACCGGAACTGGTAGAGCCGGCATTACCGGTTGCACCAAAGACAACGGTGATTTGCTCACCGATCTGTACGCCTGGCCCAGTAAGATCACCTTCAGTTACTGCCAAACCGCCAGTACCCACATTTGCAGGATCTTCCTCAACAACCAGTGTATCTGGCAGGTCATTACTCCCAGCTAACGTAAATGATCTAATCCGATACGTGTTTGTACCTATCAAGACGATATCATTGACTACCAAGCCGGCATCCATGTTACTGACAGAAATCGTCGTAAAATCAACTCCCTCTACACCACCATTTGCAGAAACCGTAGCACCCAGCGTTTCCGAAGATGTCAGGCTAAAGTTTTGGTCGCTCAATGTACCCGTTGTACAACTACCGGTTAACGTGCCCTGGGTAATATCGTAGGTATCCGTACCATTACCTTTATTGGTCAACGTTATTTCATAAAATGGAGTGAGCAACACATCACCGGATGCCACGGTTTGCCCCGTAGGTTCCGTGCCCCATTCCACAACACCCACCAGGTCAACTATCACATCAACACTGTCTGTTTCCTGGGTCATGGCGTTGCCGCCAGCATCTTCGTAATCCACCGTAACCGAGTTACGCAAGATCGATCCTGCCGAGGTAGCATAGGAATTGACTGACATCGTTAAACTGCCTAACGCCATCAATAGCAGTATTCCTCCCTTACTTTTTAAGCCCAGCGGGCTTTTTCTTGTTTTCATTTTTTTCACCTTTTTAGATTAATTTATTACCATTTTATTTTTGATACATTTTCATGCTTTTTGTGTTTTCCGTTACGGGGGCCCATGCCTGGCCTCCAACAGGCAATTTTTTTCATTTTCCAGAAACGATAAAGGCCCGGCACGCGCCAGACCTTCTTTTACAGAACGATATAATCCGGTTTTTCGGGCAATAGTATTTTCATGATGATCACCCGTTACTTAACGTGAACTTTAAAGCCGACATTACCCGCTTTGCCGGCAGGGATTTCTTTCACTACCCACAAGATGTCTGTGTATATTTCCGGTGTGGCTTTTTTCTGAATTACCTTGCCATCAGGCCCTTTCACGTCATAAACCAGCAAGCTGGGCTTTTTGAATGTTTTGCCACCATCTATGGAAAACTGCACATCGGCTCCAGCACCCCAGGCACTGTCTAACTGATAGACTGTGCTTTCAGGGATTTTATTTTTCACTTCCACATTGGCGGCTGGTGCATCACCGTCATTTTTATAATTCAGCGTATAAATAATATCTTTGCCGGGTTCCACTTCCTTGGCGACTATGCGCTTGGTGACCATCTTGCCGTTTTCCTCTACCGTGACTTCAGTTTCAGCCACAATATCCAGCACCACCTTTGGTGTAGCCAAGGCCAACCCTGGCACTAATAACGCTAGTAATATGGCGTGTTTTATTATTGTTTTCATCGTTTCTCTCCGGTTTCAGGGTTAATTCTTTCAGTTATTATTAATAGTTATTGGTTAATGGTTATTGGTTATT
>CAZTZY010000016.1:0-13118 GCA_964617765.1 uncultured Spongiibacteraceae bacterium | reverse complement strand
TTATCTGCATCAATATCAATCGCTGAATAGGGGCTCATATCATCATTTAATTCCACATTCGAGGCGGCACCTGTTCCCATATTTTGTACGGTGATGGTATAGGTGATCACATCCAGCGGATTAGCTGATGAAACACTGGACAACTTGGTAATGGATAACATGGGAATCAGTGGATTTACAGTCACATTCACCGATGCGGTATTATTGGCATTATTACTGTCAGCATAAGGTAATGTTGCCGTGTTAGTGACTACCGTAGCCACTAATACAACATTCGCAGTGACATTAAATACCCTGGATACCGTTGCCCCGGCTGCTATTGAGCCTATAGTCCATACACCAGTACCACTGTTATAACTGCCGGTAATACTGGATGATGATACAAATGTCACTCCGGATGGCATGGTATCATTCAGTGTCATGCCATTGACGGTGGAAGCACCGCTATTGGTGACAGATACGGTATAACTGAAAGCATCATTACTGGAAACCGAAGGACTGCTGACGGTTTTTGCAACACTGACATCACCGGCAGGATTAATCGTGACCTGTTTGGAGGCTGTATCATTGGCAGGTGTTGCATCAGAATTCGTCAGGGTCGCCGTGTTAGTGGGTGTTCCAGTCGCATTGGCAGTGACTGTGAATGTTGCCGTTGCTGTACCACTGGCCGCCAGGGTGCCTATCGTCCACAAGCCAGTACCGCTGTTATAACTGCCCGTGCCGCTGAACGAATTAAAGGTTACTTGAGCAGGTAATACATCGGTCAGGCTGACAGCGCCGGCCGAATAGGTACCGCTGTTATTGGTTACGGTTACGGTATAAGTAAAACCACCCCCCACCGCCATTGCATCCAGACTGGAAGTTTTCGTTACCGCCACATCCACTGCAGGATTAACGGTAACATTGATCGATGCCGTGTTATTGGCATTATTGCTATCGGAATAAGCTAAAGTGGCTGTGTTAGCAACAACAGTGGGAGAGGCCACAGTGTTCGCAGTAACAGTAATCACACAAGAGGCTGTAGCACTGGCCGCAATGGATGCCGAGGTTGTCCATACACCGGCACTATAACTGCCATTGGTACAACTCGAAGAAACGAAAGTCACACCCGAAGGTAACGTATCATTGATGATCAAACCGCTGGCTACAGATGAGGCGCCGTTATTGGTTAGTGATACGGTATAATTAAACGCATTGCCGCTGTTGACTAATGTGCTACTGGCTGTTTTTGTAACACTAAGATCACCTACAGGGTTAATGGTCACCTGAACTGAAGCAGAATTATTCGAATTATCCGTATCAGAATTGGTGAGTGTGGCGGTGTTTGTCGGCGTACCCGTAGCGTTAGCTGTCACATTGAATGTTGCCGTTGCGGTGGCACCACCAGCAATATTTCCTATTGTCCATAATCCAGTGCCGCTGTTGTAACTGCCCGTGCCACTGAACGAATTAAAGGTTACTTGTGCTGGCAGCACATCAGTTAATGTTACTCCATTTGCTGTTCCAACGCTGTTGTTAGTCACATTCACGGTATAACTCATTGTGCCACCCACAGCCAGGGCATTGAGACTCGAGGTTTTAGTAACACCAAGGTCATAGGTAATAATACCGCCGGGTGTGCCAACCATATTGTCTTCAAGCTGGGTGGGCAGGTTGGTGCCGCGCGAAGATGAAATATGAAAGTTAATATTTTGCGGCCCACTGCAACCCGAACAAACATCAGACCACAAAATTTGCGCTTCCATTTGGCGCCCCTGAAGTGCTCCCGCAGTACTGCCACCGGTTAAAGATGTTGACAAATTATAGGTGAGTGAAGCATTCAGGGAGCCTGGCATATCATATCCGTCGCCAGTACCATTATTGGTGAGGGGATCACCATTGGTATTATCAACAGCATTATAAGTCCATAAACTTATGGCAGTATTACCATTGGAACCCGTCCATGAAACCCCAAGTATCCTTTCACCGTCTGATAACCTGTTATCTCCATCGGCATCGAGATAAAAATACCAGTCGGTGGCGTTATTAGCATTCGCATAGCGCTGTACATACACATACAATCTGGTAGACGTATAGGTATATGTGAAAGATTCCAAATCCCTGCCACCACTTTGCAACAAGCAAGTGGCAGGACTTGGGCTTGCCTTGAATGTCGCATCCTTATCAAGACAACTGGATTGACCTGTAGGTGGTGTAGGACTGGTAGCTGTTTCTATTGCATCAGCTGCGAATTGCCCTGGATTGGTGACAATGTTAGTTCCTGGCGAGCTATCCACCGGCGTCGCAGGATTTAACGTGCCATCCCAATCATTAAAAGCTCCATCGACTGTAATGGTTCTCTGGACAATAGAGGCCTGTGCAGAAGATACACATATCATCCACAGCACAATTGTTATAAAAATGTGTTTGAACATTTTCATAACAGGCATCATTGATTGTTCCTTAAAGCCAGCCATTTCGTCCACTTCCATTAACCCTGTAAATTTAGGTTATTCAACAACTTATACTTCATCTTTCAGTGTTATCTTACGCTTAATTTTGAAATATAGACCCTGTATATTGCAAGAAACGTGCCCTTTTATATTTTTGTCATATTCTGTTCATAAACACTCTTTTTATACGATTTATCTCTGCTTTGTGTGTTCAAGATAGTAAAAATAAATACTGGCGGAGGTTAAAAACTAACCTGCTAATAAGACACAATTGTTATCGTAACTGAAGCGTCGAGTGTGCCCGTTATTCGCTGCCCAATGAATAAAAATGTAACTCATTGTTTAATATGACTAATTTAATTTTTCTATAAAATTATTAAGAACCCTATAACGCAATAAACCCAATTAAGTTGGGTCGCTTCTTTGAAGTGTATTTTTCTGAATACGCTTTTGTTATTTACGACCGTTTATCCAACAAATTGAAATACTGGCAGGCCACTGAAAGAAATACAGGAAAAAAGTGACGAAAATTGTCATAAATATACAAAAATTACAAAATATTCATCTTATGAATAACGATAAATGACTTCGTGCTGTACTGAGAAAAAAAAGATTTTGGCACCCATTCTCCGGATTAACCCAAATAATCCAATAAACCTCTGGATAACTGTCATTTCGAACGAAGTGAAAAATCCAGCTATTGGAATTCAAAGATTCTTTACGGAGTTTACCCTGAGCAATACTAATGGGCTCAGAGTGACAAAAGGGAGTTATTCAGAGGTTTCCTAAGGCAAATCCTGCATCAGGTTCACTCGTACCCTGAACATCACCGTAGCTGATTCTCCCTCCTTGATGATTCCAGAATGCAATGCGGAACTGGCATCGTTTATCATCAGGTTTTCAAGGAGTGGAAATTGACCATTAATATCAGCAATTTTTACCGTATTGATCGTGGTGGAATCAGGCAGGTATTCAGTATAGGCCGGAATAAAATCCTTGATCGCAACAGCCTCTAAATCAGCATCGCGCTTACTTCTAACAGGTGCACTTATGATTATTGCATATTCAAGTTTATCACCAGAAT
The DNA here is from genome assembly GCA_964617765.1 of uncultured Spongiibacteraceae bacterium. Taxonomy (GTDB): domain Bacteria; phylum Pseudomonadota; class Gammaproteobacteria; order Pseudomonadales; family DT-91; genus CAZTZY01. Next base: position 9,602 of record CAZTZY010000016.1, on the reverse strand, counting down.
CAGCCTTGACCTCACCACTTTTTGAATAAAATGCGGCATCATTAATAACAAATGACTCGCCAAATCCGTTAGGATTGCTAATATTACGCACATATTTAACCACCGTAAATGATGATGGTTTTTTTGATGAAATTTCTTTGGGGTTAACTGCGGACACCCTGTCTAACATTATGACAGGAGTTTTAACAGCTTCTGTGTTTTCAGGTGTATCTGCATAACCGTTATACACGAAACTTGACAGGGCGAGTAATAGCGCTTTCCCAATGACATTTTTCATAATTGTAACTGCCTTTTTTGAAATATTTTCACTTCATTTATCTTTTGTATTTTACCCAAAAGCATCCAATGAATGCTATCAATCGTACAAATGGACGATGGTAAGTTACCGATAGTGGCCTACTATTAAAAAAGATGAACCCTATATCGTCCAATTTGATGGTATTTTTAACGGAAAACCTATGAAACAGACCAAACACACCTTCTGCCGTATCTGTGAATCTTCCTGTGGCATTGTTGCCGAACTGGAAAACGGCAAAATCACGAATATCAGCCCGAATAAAAACCATATAGGCACTGAAGGTTTTGCCTGCATGAAAGGGCTGTATCAACACAAAATGTATGATTCTCCAGATCGCCTGCAATACCCGCTTAAACGTATAGGCGACAAATTTGAACGTATCAGCTGGGAGCAGGCGTTAACTGAAATTGGCGGCAAGGTGAAACAACTACGCAAGGTTAGCCCGGATGCCATTTCCATGTATGTTGGCACGGCTGCCGGCTTCAGCATTTTGCACCCGATTTTTGCCGAAGGTTTCATGCAAGGCATCGGTTCGCACAATATATTTTCTTCCTCCACTCAGGATTGCGCCAATCGCTTTGCGTCGGCCACTGAAATGTATGGCTTTCCGTTTTGCCAACCCTTTGTGGATCTCGACCATGTTGAGTGCATGATTGTGGTTGGCACTAATCCTGTTGTATCGAAATGGACCTTTTTACAAGTCGCCCATCCGGTAAAACGTTTGAAGGAATTATCGGCGCGCGGTGCCAAAACCATCGTTATCGACCCGCGTTATACCGAATCGGCCAAAATGGCGACTGATCACCTGTTTATTCGCCCCAATACCGATGTGTTTTTCTTTTTATCGTTCCTGCATGAATTATTTGCCCAAAATGGCGTTGATCGTGAAAAAGCGGTTCAATTCATGACCGGCATGGAAGAACTGGAATTACTCGTCAAGCCGTGGACCGCGGAAAAAACCGCACTGATTACCAAAATTCCTGCGGATAAACTGAAAGCCCTGGTGAATACCTACATTACTGCTAACGCTTCAGCCATTGTTACCGGCACCGGTATCGGTATGGGCAAGCATGGCACATTGGCACACTGGTTAGCCGAAGCCATCAATGCCTTAAGCGGCAACCTGGATAAAAAAGGTGGCACGATTGTAGGTGAAGGCATTTTTGATTTTGCCGCCTTTGCCAAAAAGAACGAGCTGTTTAATCGCCTGCACCGCTCCCGTGTCGGGAATTTCCGTGAATTAAACGGTGGTTTTCCTGGCGGGATTATGGCCGACGAAATGCTTAAACCGGGCACCGGGCAAATCAAGGCGCTGTTTGTTACGGGCGGCAATCCTTTGCTCACCATGCCCAACTCGGCACGCTTGCGTTCGGCCCTGGAACAACTCGAATTACTTGTGGTTACTGATATCTATCTCAATGAAACAGCCAGCCTCGCTCATTTTGTTTTACCCGCCACATCGCCACTCGAAAGAGCCGATTTACCCTTTGTTTTCCCGTTGTTTCTGGGCATGCAATCAAAACCCTATATTGCCGCTACCGAAGCCATTGTTGAAACCACCGGCGAGCAACGTGATGAAGCCACTATTTACACTCAACTGGCTAAAGTAAGCGGTGTTAGCCTGTTTAATGCCAAACCCTTGCAATGGATAATGCAGTTGATGATGCTTTGCAACACACCGTTTCGCCAGGGCAAACAACCCTCTTTACCGATTATTTTTATTCTCGATATGATGCTGCGCCTGACCAAAAGTGGCCGGTTTAAAGACCTGGTCAACAAGCCTAACGGTGCCCATTGGCAGGGCGGCGCCAAACCTGATAATTTCCTCGGTAAACGTCTGGTGACCGATGATGGCAAGGTGCATTTGGCACCGCCAGTATTGATGGAACAAACCGTTCATCTGGATAACTATTTTGCTGCTGAATGTGCAGCCGAGAGTAGTGGCGAAATGCGCCTGATTACCAAACGCGCCCACAGCACCCATAACTCATGGACACAAAACATTGAAGAATTAACCAACGGCAAAATGGGCCAAAGCAATTTTGTGTATATGCATCCTGATGACGCCAAAGCCAAAAACCTGGCGGATGATGATATTGCCGATATCCATTCAAAAACTGCGTCAATCCGCCTGCCGGTTAAAATACTTGCAGATTTGATGCCTGGCACCATTGCCGTACCGCATGGCTGGGGTCATCAAACAGCGCGCGGGCTCTCTGTTGCCAGCAAGCTTTCTGGTGCCAATGTTAACCTGCTGGCCGCTGATGGTGTGGATAACATTGAAGCTGTGTCGGGCATGGCTCACCTGACTGGCATTCCTGTCAGGATTGAAAAAGCATCGGGTGCAGTTGATGCGACCAGCTGGTCAGGAATGCCGCAGGAACAGATTATTGCCGTTGGCTAATCAAGGCCTGCGACAGCTATGGCGTTGAAAACCTTACTGCAACAGGTAGATTGCCAGGCTCGCCAACGTCGATAAAGCCACAATCCCCACACTCAGGGTGAGCACGCTTTTTACAGCATGGGCTTTAATCATCATTAAAAAAGGATAGATACTAAAAATACCCAGCGTAAATAATAAAACAAACGCATAATGTGCAGGTAGCCCGGCCGCAACCAAACCCCCTACAAAAATCACATCAAAAGCCATAGGCACAGGCAAAAACAAGCCGAAAAGACCCAGGCCAACCATGGCTAAAATCATCGGCACCCCAAAGGTTTTTGGCAGGCTGTTGATAACAGTTTCCCATGGCAGTAGATGAATTAAAACAGCCCCTAACAGGCCGGCAAGCAACATTAACGGAACAACCCTGACAAGAAGAAAAATGAGGTTTTTGAGCGCATTTTGCACCACAAACTGCAACGCGGAGAGATAATCCGCATTACTTTTATCGGTTATCGCACAGGCATTTTTCTCAGGATTCACGTCTTTTATAGTATCCGCTTTCGCAAGCCTTTCTTCAGGGAATCGGCTTACCACAAAAGGCATTAATAAAAATATCACTGCCAGTGTTAACACAATTTTACTGACAAATAATTCCAGCGAAAACAGATTGAACAATGTAATCAAAACTACCACATTCATTGTGGGTGAGCTCATTTGTACAGCCAAGGCTGTTTCCAGTTTTGCTCCTTTGGCATAAATACCATAAGCGATGGGAGTTGCACAATTGGTACAAAGACCTAACGGTGTACCCATGATAAAACCATAAATAACCGCAACGAAATTCCGGCCTCCTGCCTTTTGCGATGCCATGATTCTGTCTTCCAGCAATTGAAAAACCGTTATCAATAAAGCGCCAAAACCGATACCAAATGCCATACCTTTTTTATTCGTATTCAGCCAGTTCACAAACGTTGTCAATGTATTCTCAATCCATGAATGTGAATCGCTGTTATCGAGTATGGCATCAAAACTCAGCAGATCCGCAAAAACAAAGCCGCTGGCGTGCAGCATTTTCCCGTACAATCCAGGGTAGCGTGAGAGCGACCAAAACAGGATAGCTGTCACAACAGTCATCAATGACAATAACAACAAGCGCTTATCTTTTAACAGGTAATTCATTGCATCTCCGGCTATTTCAATCAGGGCCAAATGGCATTTCAAATTCATTCCTTGCATCAATTACTTTAAATGTAGATGAGCAGGTATACAAAGTCCATAAAATAACTACCAAGTTTTTTGCCTTCTATTAGAATAATCTTTTTGTACATTCCTCTTTTCAACGTCACCCGAAGGATTATGCCTGTGGATATTTTGCTGGTAATACAAACCATTATTATGGGAATTGTTGAAGGCTTAACTGAATTCCTGCCTATCTCCAGCACGGGGCACTTGATCCTTACCGGCGATTTACTGAATTTTCTCACCAAGGAAAAACGCGATGTATTTGAAGTGTTTATCCAGATGGGCGCCATGCTGGCCGTAGTCTGGGAATATCGCCATAAAATAGGCACTACTTTACAAAATGCTATTCATCCAGGAAGCGAACGCAATCTGATGATTAATGTCGTAATTGCCTTTATTCCGGCCGCACTGACCGGTTTTTTCCTGCACCATGCAATCAACGAATACCTGTTTACACCAGTGGTGGTAGCCACCGCCTTCATCATTGGCGGTTTTATTATTTTGTGGGCTGAAAAACGCCAGCATCTGGTAACTATAGAAACGGCCGATGACTTGACTTACCTCGATGCGTTAAAAGTGGGCTTATTCCAGTGTTTTGCGCTGATTCCGGGCACTTCGCGTTCCGGCGCTACCATTATTGGCGGCTTATTACTGGGCTTATCACGTAAAGCCGCTACCGAGTTTTCTTTTTTTCTCGCCATTCCAACATTGTCTGCTGCCTCTCTCTACACCCTGTTCAAAGCCCGCCATGATCTGGTGATGGATGACATGGGTATTTTCGCCATCGGGTTTATAGCTTCAATGATCAGCGCATTTATTGCCGTACGTGGGCTATTACGGTTTATTTCCAACCACACTTTTGTGGTATTTGCCTGGTACCGTATAGCCTTTGGCATTGTGGTTTTATTCACTGCCTATTTCGGGTTGGTAGATTGGAGTCATTAATTTTTCCGCCACAGTGTTGGTCACCATCGATTTACCTGGCTGCGGATTTCAACCAATTCCTTGTTTCAGTTCAATTTTCCCGTTGTTTTTTAGTCTAAAAAGGCATAAAAAGTAGCTTTATAAACGATTGCGGCTATTATTGAAAACAACAATAACGCGAAGAGGATCTACCGTTGATTATTCGACCATTATCCGTACACATAGCTAACGTTGAGCTTTTCCTTTCCCATTGCAGTCGACGCAAATATCCTGCAAAAGCCACTATCATCTGCGCAGGCGACAACAGCGACAGCCTGTTTTATATTATTGATGGTTCAGTATCCGTTATCCTGGAAGATGATGAAGGTAAAGAGATGGTGGTTGCCTATCTTAACAAGGGCGACTTTTTCGGGGAGATGGGCATTTTTGAACCGGGCAATATCCGCTCCGCCTGGGTAAAAACCAAAACGGCCTGTGAAATTGCCGAAATCAGTTACGAAAAATTCAAGACTTTAAGCAAAACCGAACCGCAATTCCTGTTTGATATTTCCAAACAAATGGCCAACCGCCTGAAACAAACCACGCAAAAAGTGGGCGATCTGGCATTTCTCGATGTCACTGGCCGCGTTGCCCACACCCTGCTCGATTTGTGCAAACAGCCCGATGCCATGACCCATCCTGATGGCATGCAAATCAAGGTTACCCGTCAGGAAATTGGCCGCATTGTAGGCTGCTCGCGCGAAATGGCGGGGCGAGTACTCAAGACCCTGGAAGAACAAGGCCTGGTACAGGTGAAAGGCAAAACCATGGTCGTTTTCGGTACCCGTTAATAGCCTCGCTCTAACACACCTTCCTCGCGAAGGTGTGAATCCCTTCTCCCAATTTTCACTGCCCTCGTTTTTACCTGACGATATTCAACAACGAATAAACACAAATCACCTATTCAAGGCTACACTAAAGGCTGTAGTGTATTTTTGCATAGCATGTTTCCACCAGGAGTTTATATGGCACTTGCCAACATCGGCCTGATTGGCCTCGCCGTGATGGGGCAAAATCTCGTTCTCAATATGCATGACCATGGATTTTCAGTGGCGGTTTTTAACCGTTCGACAGACAAGGTCGACAGTTTTTTAAAACAACACGATAATCCTGCCAATATCATCGGCTGCCACAGCATTGAAAACTTTATTGCACAGCTGCAATCACCGCGCTGCATTATGTTAATGGTGCGTGCCGGCGAAGCGGTTGACGATACCATTACCACCTTGCTGCCGTACCTGAGCCAGGGCGATATTGTCATTGATGGCGGTAATTCGCATTTCCAGGATAGCTCGCGGCGCTTTCACTGGCTGAAAGCCCAGGGCATTCGTTTTATCGGCATGGGCGTTTCCGGTGGTGAAGAAGGCGCACGATTTGGTCCTTCGATTATGCCCGGCGGCGATGAAACTGCATGGCCTGTGATACAGCCCATTTTTGAAACAATTGCCGCGAAAACTAACGGTGCACCTTGCTGTCGCTGGATTGGCCCTGAAGGTGCAGGCCATTTTGTTAAAATGGTGCATAACGGCATTGAATATGGCGACATGCAACTCATTGCTGAAGCCTATGACCTTTTGCATCGAGGTGCCGGTTTAACTGCGAATGAATTGCACCAGGTATTTGCCGATTGGAACAAGGGTGTGCTGGATTCCTACCTTATTGACATCACGGCTAACATATTGGCTAAAACTGACAGCGATGGCAACCCCTTGCTCGACAAGATTGTGGATAATGTCGGGCAAAAAGGCACGGGGAAATGGACAGTGAATACTGCCCTGGAACAAGGCTCGCCGCTCACATTGATCGCCGAGGCCGTATTTGCCCGTGTGCTGTCAGCAAAAAAAACTGAACGCCTGAAGGCCGAACAACATTTTCATAAAAAGATAACACCGGCTACGCTTGAGAAATCGGCATTGATCAATGCCGTGCATGATGCAGTCTATGCGGCAAAAATTATCTCCTACACACAAGGTTTTATGCTGCTGCTCGATGCCGCCAAAGCTTACCAATGGTCATTGAATTATGGTGATATTGCCTTGCTATGGCGCGGTGGCTGTATCATTCGCAGTCGCTTTCTGGGAGATATCAACAAGGCATTTACCCAAAACCCGCAACTCGATAACTTATTGTTTGATGATTTTTTTCGCACGGCGTTAATAAAATCTGAACAAGGCTGGCGCACTACGGTGAAAACAGCTATTGATTGTGGCATACCTGTACCTACCCTGGCTTCTGCGCTGGCATTTTTTGACGGTTACACCTCTGGCCGCTTGCCTGCCAATTTATTGCAGGCGCAACGCGATTATTTTGGCGCCCATACTTACGAACGCACTGATCAACCTGCCGGCACTTTCTTCCATACTGACTGGTCCGCACTGGGCAGTGCCATTACCTCGGGCACTTATAACGCTTAACATGAGATAAATGCATAATGCTAGATTGTACTTTTATTATTTTCGGCGCCACCGGCAACCTGACGCAAATCAAGTTGATGCCTGCACTGTATCACCTGGATGAAGCCGAAAGGCTCGACCCTAACATGCGTATCATAGCCTGCGGAAGACGCGAATGGACACGTGATGAATACCTGTTGCAAGTACAACAATGGATCAGCAAAAAAGCCCGTAACGGTATTAATACCGACTTGTTCAAGCGCTTTGCATCTCGCATTGATTACCTGCAAGGCGATCTGGAAGACAGCCGGTTTTATGTATCCTTGAATGACTATCTCGAAACCCACCAGTATTCGCTGAATATTGCTTTTTACATGGCCATCCTGCCACACGATTTTGGTAATGTGATTAAACAACTCAGCCAGCATCATTTACTCGATCAACACGCCTGCTGGCGGCGCGTAGTGATTGAAAAACCCTTTGGCCACGATCTTGAAAGCGCGCGGGCTTTACAAACCATCATTGCCACACACTGCAAGGAAGACCAGGTTTATCGCATTGACCATTACCTTGCCAAAGGCATGGTACAAAATGTGTTAGTGTTCCGTTTTGCCAACTTATTAATGGAACCTTTATGGAACCGCAATTACATTGACCATATCCAGATCACCCATAGCGAAAGTTTTGGCGTAGGCAATCGTGGCAATTATTACGATGAATCAGGTGCCTTGCGCGATATGCTGCAAAGCCACTTGATGCAATTACTGACCCTGGTCGCCATGGAACCGCCGGTCTCGATGGAAGCCGAAGCCCTGCGTGATGAAAAAGTCAAAGTGCTGAAATCTGTGCGCCCGATTCCTGCCGATGCCATTGACGATTATGCCTACCGTGCGCAATACACTGCCGGTATTGTTGATGAAGAAAATGTACCCGATTATCACGAAGCCATGGTGCCGGGCTATCTTGAAGAAAAATCAATTGTTGCCAACAGTACCACCGAAACCTATGCCGCACTTAAACTGCATATCGATAACTGGCGCTGGCGTGGTGTGCCTTTCTATTTGCGTACCGGTAAACGCCTGAAAGAATCGCAATCGATGATATCCATTTGTTTTAAACATCCGCCGCAACAATTCTTCAAGGGCACCAACGTTGATGCCGCTGAGCATAACTGGTTAATCCTGGGCATCCAGCCACACGAATGTTTGCGCCTGGAGATGACGGTAAAAGAACCCGGTCTTGAAATGCATACACGCATTGCCAGCCTCGACGCAGGCTTTCGCAATGAGGGCGAAAAAATGACCGATGCCTATGAAGATTTATTGCTGGATGTCACCAAAGGCGATCATTCCTTATTCCTGCGCCTCGATGAAGTTGAATGGGCGTGGCGCATTGTCGACCCGATTATCAAGGCCTGGAGCAAAGACAAAACCCCGCTCGATACTTACCCTGCCGGCAGCTGGGGCAACCCGAATTCCCGCCGATTGTTCCATCATGCCGATTTGCGCTGGCGGCATAACATCAATACTGAAAATATCAGCAAAGATGAACAATAATGGCTGATATTATCACCTATAGTGAATGCGATGCTGATGCCGTCGCCCAAAAAGCGTTTGAGGTGCTGAAATCGGCTGCTGAAGCCACCATCCGCAAAAAGGGTTGTTTTGTATTGGCTTTGGCCGGTGGCAACACACCAAAACAGTTATACGCTTTACTAAAAAATCATACTACCGACTGGCATCATTGGTTTTTGGTCTATGGTGATGAACGTAGTTTGCCGTTAAATCATCCCGATAGAAATTCGACGATGGTGCAAAATACCTGGCTGGATGCGGTCAACTTTCCGGCAGCGAATCACTTTATAGTGCCTGCTGATAGCGTTACCCATGCTGCACATGAATATAGTAAAAGCATTGCCCATTTACTGCCGATTGATTTTGCCCTGCTTGGCATCGGGGAAGATGGCCATACCGCCAGTTTGTTTCCAGGGAATATGGCTATTGATAGCCAGCCTAACGATACAGTAATAGCTGTTACGAATTCACCCAAAGCGCCTGCCGAAAGAATCAGCCTGAGTTATCAGGCCTTGAATGAAGCAGCTATCATTGGTTTTATAGCAACAGGAAAAACAAAAAATGCGGTGTTAAACAACTGGCAGAAAAATCCTGACTTGCCGTTCAACCAGATTCACGGCAAGGAAAAAACACTCCTGATTGCTGAAAAAGCAGCCTTGATGGCGCCAAAATAACTCAGGAAGCCAAAATAACTGTCATTTCGAACCCTTCACAAGTTCAGGGTAGACTCCGTGAGAAATCTAACT
>CAZTZY010000015.1:0-39129 GCA_964617765.1 uncultured Spongiibacteraceae bacterium | reverse complement strand
GGCAATGATAACCCCCATCGCAGTGATATTACCGAGATCATGGGCAGGCGGCATGCTGGAAAAATTCATGCTTAAAAAGCCAATCACATCGGTAAAACTGGTGATAAAACACGGCAGCAGGTTAACCCGTAAACTGTGTTTCAGTGCCTCGGTTTTTCTTTCCCCTGCGTTATAGTGTTTGAGGAATGCCACCAGGATATGCACACTGTCGGCAATCGATACGGTGAGGATAATATTCAGCGCAGTGATGGAAAGCATGTTCATCACAAAACCCATGTGTGCGGCAAGGCCCATGGTGGCAATACACGAAAGTGAGGTGATGAAGGCAATAATAAAAGTGGCCAGCAGGGAGCGTAAAAAAAATGCCAGCAGGCCAAATATCAGTAAAAACATTAAAGGAATAATAAAAACAGTATCGGCATAAATCGTGTTATTGATACTTGCGCTATTGATAATATTGCCGCTCAGTAAAATATTGATATCCGAATTACGCTGTTCAAATTGTGCTGCTAATTCATGTGCGGCAGCTGCAATCTTTAGTTCAATATCGGTACGTTCTTGTTCGGGGAAACTGGCTAACACATTCACCAAAGCCGCCTTGCCGGTTTTATCTACCAGACGATCAACGATACCGGGGTCGTTCAGTGCCTGTTGTTTTTTTGCAGCAATCACTTCTGGCGACAGTTGGGCAACATTTTCAATAAACGGCTCAACAGTTAATTCATCATTTTCACTGTAGGTGTAAGAATATGTAGTGAGGGAATCCACACGGCGGGCATAAGGTAAATCGCCAGCGGCCTTGCTGAAGGTTTCAACAATGGCTAGGTTTTCAGCACTGAGGATATCGCCGCTTTTACTTTCAATAACAAAGGTTACAGCAGAGACTTTACCGTAGGCTTCTTCATTGGCCTGCAGTCGTTTTAAATGAACATTTTCTGCTTCAAAATAAGTACCGGGGTCGGCATTGAAAGTGAGTGAGGCCAGGCCCTGAATCGCCGCCATGCACAACAACAGGCTGACAATGGCATATATCAACCGATGTTGAAGCAGGTGCTGGGCGAGGCGAAGTTCCAAAGAGTTATCCTTTTGAATAGCGGCCATTAATTCCGGCCTTAAGTAAATAGTGGCCTTACATTGTGATCTTATTTAGTGACCTTAAATTGGTGACACTGCGTTTAATGATGTAAGGTATCGATTATACGATTGTTTCACGAAATGAGAGTTTATTGCACATGTTGTCGGTAGTTATTCCTGCACATAACGAAGAAGCCTTTATTGCGGATTGCATTGCTTCTGTAAAAAAAGCCGCTGAAAAAGTGGCACAGCCCGTTGAAATTATCGTGTGTATCAATCGCTGTACCGATAACACTGAAGCAATTGCCAAAAGTCTGGGTGCTATTGTAGTGGAAGAAACCGAAGCCAATGTCGCCAAAGTGCGTAATCGCGGCATGGTCGCCGCCAGGGGCGATATTCTGGTGACGCTGGATGCCGATTCCACGCTCTCGGAAAATTACCTGAAAGAAGTTGAACGTTTGATGCAAACTGGTCGCTATTTGGGCGGCTCGGGTTTAATGATTACCGATAAATTGAACCTGGCGAGTATTATCCTTGGGCTTATCCTGGTATTTCCGTCATTGCTGCTGATGCGTTTTTCGGGTGGCATGTTCTGGCTAAGCAGGGCGACTTACCTTACTACCGGCGGTTTTGATGAAAGCTATTTAACCGGTGAGGATTTTGCTTTTTGGCGATCATTGCGTCGTCTGGCGCGGCTTGAGCACAAGCGCTTTGGCATGATTACCCGTGCTTATATACGCACTTCGGCGCGCAAGATGGATGAATTTGGCCCCTGGTTTATGCTCACGCATCCGCACTGGTTTTATTATGCCATCAAGGGTGATAACAAGGATTTTGCCGACGAGTATCTTTATAAGACCTCACGGAGTAAAAAACCGGTTATCCTCAATGATAAAACCAACACAGTTGATTAAAGCGCTATAATTTAACCAGAGAATAAATACCCTTAAGATTACTTTAAGGCAGGTTTGGTAACATCGGTGTAGATTCATACGAATGGCTGAAGGAGAACTGAACCTTTTAACCTAAATTACCGTATAAGAATAAAAACCGATCGATAATAAAAAATCATGTTAAACACTAAAACCAGAACACCAGAGAATATCCACATTGAAAAGCGCTATATAGACTATCGCTTTGGTGATGATATTCCGCGTTTTTGGGCTAATAATAATCCCGTTATCACTGCGTTTTATAATGCCTTGTCGTCGGTAATACCTTCAGGTGAAAAGTTTTTTATCAGAACTGTTGAAGAAGCTGCCCCACAAATAACCGATTGTGTGTTAAAAAAAGAAGTACAGGGATTTATTGAGCAGGAAACCCAGCATCGCATAGGACATTTGGCCATGAATGACTGGATTCGTGCCCAGCATTACCCCATAACGCCGGTTGAAAACGGAGTTAACCGTCTGCTCGATTTTGTGGAAAAGAACTTTCCCAAAAAATACCAATTGGCTTTAACGGTTTCACTCGAACATTTTTCCTGTTTATTATCCGATCAATTTTTACGCCAGAAAGGTATACAGACGGGCTTGCATCCGGTGATGCGTGAATTCCTGGTAGCACATTGCATTGAAGAAAATGAACACAAGGCGGTTGCCTATGATGTCTATCAAACAGTGTATGGCGGCTATTTTGCGCGTATTTTTATGCAGTTGTTTGTAACGGTGATATTTGCCCCGAATGTGTTCCGTATTCAGTTTTTATACTTATGGCACGATAAACAAATGTTCAACATGAAGGCGTGGATGGAAGCCATCGCGTATTTTTGGTTGAGTCCGGGCTGGTTCGGACGAACCATTCCCGGGTTTCTTTCTTATTTCAGAAAGGGCTTTCATCCTTGGCAACATGATAATACGGCAATGCTTGCCGAGTATCTTGAGGCTGAGCATCAACAACATCATGCCGCTGAAGATCATCCTGTGCCGCTAAAAACGGCAGTCTGAAAATACGGTTTATCGAATTCTGGAAATGCCTTTATTCTTGTTTTGCCTTATTAACTGCACAACGCTTTTGTCATAAATACTCTTGTCAAAATCATAGCCTAGTATTTCCGCAGGTGCTGCGAGATAGATGCTTCTGTTATTGCCAGCCTTTTTATTACCAACTCTTTGCAAAAAATCATTCCATGTTTCCATCTTTTCATCATAAGGCAATGACCAGGGAGTCCACAGCAGCAAATCCTCGCGCAGGTATTTCACATGCATGTTGCCAAAAGCAATCACGCTGCCCGGTGCAATAGCTGCATACTCTTTTTCGATAGTTTTCACTGTGTCGTTGTAAGTGGGTTGGTCTTTCAGGCTATACAACACCACGGGAACCATACAGACAGTCAATGCTGTCATCGAACCCAGCACGCGGCTTAATGGCTTGAATAAAACAGGATAGTTGATATCGATATGGCGTATGAGTGCGATAAATATCAATAATGCTCCGGGAAAAACCAGTTTGAAATAAAACGTATCAAAGTGGGTAAACCATCGCAAAATAATTATGGACAGCAGATACATAACACCTGTCGTCATAAACGCTTGTGAAAAAACACAGTAGCTTATGGGTTGTTTTGCATTAACGCGTTGCTTTCGAAAAAATATCAATACACAGACGAGCTGAATGACTATCACTGCCAGAATTTCCGGCCTGAAAAACAGGTGGGGAATCGGGATAATGCATGCTGAAAGCAATGCTCTTGTCAGATCCAGCACTAACTGCCAGTGGGTTTCCTGTGCAGGTATGCGCGGCATGCCTGTTATGTAGTGAGTTTGAGCCAGGTTGTAGTGCAAGTAGGCCCAAATCAGCAAAAGGTTGATGCCGGCTACGGCGAAAAGGGCGAGGCCTTTTTTAACAGGGTGTCGATTAAACAGGCAATAAACGCCCAAAAGCCCTGTAACAATAATACTGAACGCACCGATATACCGTGTCAGGAATAAACATTGAGAAATAACAGCCAGCAGTAACACTGAAAGCAGCCAGGTATTTTTATGTTGCAGCAGTGATGCCGTAATGGTTGCATAGGCAATGAGTCCGAATATAAAAAGAGGCTCGCTCCAGGTAAAACAATGAATAACTATGGCTGCGCCAAACAGGAACAGGTATCCATAGATATAGGCTTTTTCCGCAAAAATTTTACGGAAAATCAATAAACAACATCCGGCCATCAGCACATTCGCCAGTTTCGATGACCAGAAAATCGATAGGCCAGAGAGTTTTGCCATCATGGCGATTAACACCGGATAAGCCACAGGCCAAATGGCAAAATAATCTTTCTCGGCACCCGTATAGCCATAACCGGATACATAAAAACTGTGTGTATTCAGCAGGCTTTTTGCCAGCGCCAGGTAACTGGTGGAATCTGTCGATAAAAAGCCGTCTGACTGAAAGTAGACGCTGGCAAAAACACAGGCAACCAGAATAAGGAATTCCGCCAGCAGATATACATCCGTTATTTTCACAGAATGCCAATAGTTTCCTGGTAAGTGCTTGTCAGCAATATTTAACAACGATCAATCCTTACGGTTATTGATATGGTCAAAGGATGGTTATGATCAGCAGCAAAGCTGGTTTTTCAATAGTTGACTGATCTAATGGGTTTGTTCTTGATTATAAAACCCAAAACATCTATCTGCCTACACCAGCTTGATTCTGTATTGCAGGTCAATGTCTGAAGATGATGGATATCTGGCCTTTTCAACGGATTAACAGGTATTAACTTTGAAGCCTTTGCACAATAATGGTATCAATAAGAATTACTAATAAGAGCAAATATTAAGAGCAAAGCCATGACAAATTTTCTATTGAACGGGAAGCCGGTTTCAGTGAATGTCGCACCCGATACCCCCTTGTTATGGGTATTGCGCGATCACCTGAAACTGATGGGCACCAAGTTTGGTTGCGGTGTGGCGCAGTGCGGTTCGTGTACTGTGCATTTGAACGGCAACCCGATGCGCAGCTGTGTTTTACCCATTGCCGCGGTAGAAGGCCAAAACATCACCACTATAGAAGGCTTAAGTGGTGGATTAGACGGTGGACACCCACTGCAAAAAGCCTGGATAGAACATCAGGTGCCGCAATGCGGTTACTGCCAATCGGGGCAAATCATGTCGGCGGCGGCCTTGCTGGCCAGCAATCCTCATCCCTCGGAAGATGCCATCAAGGAAGCTATGGCAGGCAATATCTGCCGTTGTGGAACCTATCCACGTATTCTCAAGGCAATCCAATCGGTGGCAGGTGTGCAAATATTTGACCCAAAAGAACGGCAAGCATTGTCAGAACCTGTTTTGCCTGATGCCGCACCTGCCGAGGTGAAGCCATGAAACTCTCTCGACGCAAATTCCTCATTGGTACAGGTCTAGTCGGTGGCGGCTTGATTATAGGCATGCAGTTCAAACCCAAATTACCTATTCCCGGTACTTTAGAAGGCAGCTTCCAGCCCAATGCCTGGCTGCAAATTACCGATGATGGCCGCGTGATTTTCCAGTGCGATAAAGTCGAAATGGGGCAGGGCGTGATGACTTCGCTGTCTACCGTGATTGGCGAAGAACTCGATTACAACCCGGTGAACATCATCGTGGAATTAAGCGGTATTCATCCGGCTTTCCGCAACACCGAAATGGGCGTGCAACTGACCGGCGCCAGCACCAGCACACCCACCACCTACATGCCATTACGCGAAGCCGGCGCCACAGCGCGGGCGTTATTGATCAAGGCCGCTGCTCAGTTATGGAATGTTGATGCACAGGATTGCACCACCGACGATGGCAAAGTATTACATGCAACTAGCCAAAAATCGGCCACCTATGGCGAACTGGTGAAAACCGCCAGCACCATCAGCGATGCCGGCAAAGTGGTATTGAAAGATGAAAAACACTTCCGCTGGATTGGCCAATCGATTCCGCGCATAGATGCACCCGCTAAAGTTGATGGCACGGCGGTGTTTGGTATGGATATCGATTTCCCCGATATCAAGATTGCCGTAGTGAAACGCTGCCCGCATTTGGGTGGTAACGCCGCCAGTTATGATGTTAAACCCATCAAAAGTATGGATGGCGTCAAAGCGGTATTTGCTATCCATTCCGGTATTGCCATTGTCGCTGATACATACTGGCAGGCACGCAAGGCTTGCGATGCACTCGAGGTAAAATGGAACAAGGGCCCACTGGCCGGTCTCGATTCTGAATACATCCGCAAAGAACAGATAAAAACGTTAGCCGATAAAGAAGCGCAAAAAGCCATGAAAGAAGGCGATGCCGACACCGCCCTCGCCAATGGCACAAAACAACTCTCGGCCAATTACGCCACGCCGTATTTTCACCACAGCCCGATGGAACCACAAAATACCACTGCCATTGTGCGTGGTGATAGCTTGGGCGGTAATAGCTGCGAAATATGGAGCCCCACTCAAAGCCCCGATATGTCGCAAACCATTATTGCGCATTATACCGGCATCCCGCGCGACAAGATTACCGTACACACCACCCTGATGGGCGGCGCTTTCGGGCGCAGGGGTTATGTCGATTTTGCCGGCGAAGCGGGCTCTATTGCGGCCGCTTATCCCGGCGTGCCGGTAAAACTCATCTGGTCGCGGGAAGATGATATGCAACACGATTTCTACCGTGGTGCTACGTATCACGGTATAAAGGCAGCGTTAGATGACAAAGGTAAAATCACTGCCTGGCAACATAAGTTGTTGTCGACAAGCATTGTACAAACCGTCGGTACCAGTTTATTCACCACACTGATGCCAGGCTGGATAGCCACTGACACTGCCCGCAGCATGAGCAAAAGCCTCAGCGAAGGTATCGCCGATTACGACCCGGGCATGGCCGAAGGAGCCAAAATCCCATATGCCATACCCAACATTCATGTTGGCACTGTGCATTACGACCCGGGCATTCCAACCGGCTTCTGGCGTTCCGTTGGCCACTTCCACAATGCTTTTGTTGTTGAAAGTTTTATTGATGAATGCGCCCATGCCGCTCGCAAAGACCCGGCACAAGTACGTCGCGAATACCTGAAAGACCATCCACGCCAATTAGGCGTGCTTGAAGAAGTATTGAAAATGGCCAACTGGGGCAAGAGTGGAAAACACCAGGGCCTCGCCGTGCATGAATCGTTCAAATCGTTTGTGGCACAAGTGGTGGAAGTTACTGTAACCGGCAACACATTCACTGTGGATAAAGTGTATTGCGCGGTTGATTGCGGCTTGCCGATAAACCCCGACATCATCAAACAACAAATGGAAAGTGGCATTGTTTACGGCCTCACCGCCGCAATCAAACCCGGCATCACCTTCAAGGATGGCGCCGTGGAACAAAGCAACTTCCACGATCTACCCGTGCTGCGCATGAATGAAATGCCTGTGGTGGAAGTCTCCATCATCAACAGCAGCGAAAAACCGGGTGGCCTCGGCGAAACTGCCGTACCGCCATTAGCGCCCGCGTTAGGCAATGCACTGTTTGCCGCAACCGGCCAGCGCCTGCGTGAATTGCCGTTCAAACTGGTGTGATTGATCACCTTCAAATGCCCAAATGTAGAGACGTTGCATGCAACGTCTCTACGGTCTGTAAATATGTTACGAAGGCAATGAAAACGTAGGGGCAGGTTCATGGTGATGAATGAGCATAGCGACAAACGCGATTCCTTGTCAGGCTCTTGTACTTGAAAGCGCCCGCACAACATGGGTTAGTACATGGCTATTCATTCACGACAATCCTGCTTGAAGCCCCGTGATATCTCATTTTTCCACCAGTTTTCCTATTAATCGCATTTCTGGTGGAAACCGTCGATTTCTCGCCATTTCGGCCATCACTGCAAGTATTGCCAATGCACATGTCGAAATATCAACAAAATATCGACATGTTCTGCCTGTTTTGGCTTGACGTGTCGATGCCATCGACATAAGCTCACAATATGTCGATAAAAATTCATTTTATAAACATGGATAACCTGAAAAGACAACTAATAAGAGACACACACTATGCCATGGCAAGCCGATAAACCCTGGAATAACCTGCCACAGCTGCCACCTGCGGTGGAACTGGAAACCAGGAATGTACTGAAACACTGCATTATTGCACGTTCAGCACTGGCGGAATTGAAACAGGCAGCAGCGTTAATGCCCAACCAGGCCATGTTGATCAATATCCTGCCGTTGCTGGAAGCGCAGGGCAGCTCTGAAATTGAAAATATTGTTACCACCACCGACAGGCTGTTCCAGTATGCACAAGGTGATGCACAGGTTGATGCCGCCACCAGGGAAGCATTGCGTTATCGCACGGCGCTTTATGAAGGTTATCAGGCGCTGAAAGCCCGGCCATTATGCACAGCAACAGCGGTAGAAGTGTGCCGCACCATCAAGGGTATGGAACTGGATATTCGCCGTGTTCCCGGTACTGCACTGGCTAACGACAGGAATGGGCAGATAATTTATACACCGCCAGAAGGAGAAACCCTGTTACGCAATTTGCTGGCCAACTGGGAACAATTCCTGCACAACAACACTGCGCTTGATCCGCTGGTGCGCATGGCTGTCGCCCATTACCAGTTTGAAGCCATTCACCCATTCACCGATGGCAACGGCCGTACCGGGCGAGTGCTGAACATATTATTCCTTATTGAGGAAAACTTGCTCAATCTGCCTATCCTGTACCTGAGCCGATACATTATTGCCAACAAGGCTGATTACTACCGTTTGTTGCTGGAAGTAACGCGCGATCAAGCTTGGGAAAACTGGATAATTTTCATGCTGCAAGGTATCGCCGAAACCGCACAATGGACAACCGCAAAAATTGCCGCCATACGCACATTGGCCAACCACACTACAGAACATGTGCGCAAAAACCTGACCAAAATTTATAGCCGCGAACTGGTCGATGTCATTTTTGCCCAACCGTATTGCCGTATTTCCAATCTGGTGGAACAGGGCATAGCGCAACGGCAATCCGCTTCCCGTTACCTGAAAGAACTCGCCGCCATCGGCGTGCTGGAAGAAATACAGGCAGGCAAAGAGAAACTGTTTATACATCCGCGTTTGATGCAGTTATTAACCCGTGATGACAATAACGTGAGCGAATATCCATGACGCATCACCTGCACAAAAACCGTAGGGGCAGGTTCCAAACCTGCCCAAACATTGAGCAAAGTGTAGTACGTAATGATAAAAACTTAGGGATTAGTATGCTGATAAATTTTCGATATCTTTTAAAAGTGAGTTCTATTTTATTGATATTCGTGCTCAATAATTTTGCACATGCTGAAGAGGGCATATCTTCAGTAGATAAAAATAAGATCTATTTTTGGTTAAATAGTGAAAGTGCGATGCTTCAGTCTAGAGGTATTAGATTTCTAGATAAAAAATATGATTTATTTGATGAGGATGAAATTGCAGAAATATTGAAACGACATTTACATAATGACAATGCAAGCGTGAGAGCAGAAGTACTTAAAACACTGGATGTACTTTCTTATAGTGAAGATTTTGATTTGGAGGAACATGGGTTTCTTGATGTAGAGCTGAATGATGTTGCTCGAAAGCTAGCACTAGAGAGCGAAAGAAGAGACAGCTTAAGCGGAGTGCAATACCTACTTCGACATAATAAATTTGATTCAGATGGCATTGTTGAGCTAATTAATAATGTTAATGATCCTTCAGGAAGGGGGGTTATTATTCAATATATTGGGAGCAAGAATTTTGACAGCCCCTCAATTCGTGATTCACTGCTATTACAGTTGAATAACTCAGATGGCGCAGCTATAGCTGCTGCTCAAACTCTTAGTAATATGAATCCTCCTGAAATTCGTGCACTGCCTTTGATGATTATGTTAGTAAAATCAAATAGCTTGTATGCTAATGATGAGGTGTTAGCAAGTATTGAAAATTATGGAGATTTAGCAGCTCTTTATATTAAGGATATTCAATGGCTTATTGACGATATGAAACTAAACCGACCGGGCATAACAAAAAATTCGTATAAATTTTCAAATCTAGAAAGGATAAAAAAGTCATTGTCACTGCCAAGAATAAGAGAAAATGATGTAGGTAAATCCTCCGGGATATATAAATATTTATCCAAAGTATTTAACTTCTCAGGTGAAAACAATAGTCAATTCAAAGACCCAATAAATGCACAAAATAAAAATTTACAGATGAGTATTTGGGGTTTGGTAATTATAGTTTTTATATTGTTTGGTTTTTATATTGGTTGGCGAAATAAATTTAAAAAGTAGGTAGGGTGGGCAAAGCCTGCGTGCCCACCTTGCTAACCAACATGCACTATACGTGGGCACACAGCGTTTTGCCCACCCTACACCCTACAAACCACAAACCCTAACGATAACACCATGAACAACACCAACCTCAATCTCTTCACCACTTTACAAACCTGGCTGCAACAAAACCTTGCTTGCTGGTTGTGTACGGTTACCGACACCTGGGGCTCTTCACCGCGTCCGCAAGGTTCGTTGATGGTGGTGAATGAACATGGCGAGCAACGTGGTTCCTTGTCGGGCGGTTGTATTGAAGAAGAGCTTATAGCCACCTTGTGCGCAAAAACCATTACCAGACCAACGACTATTCTTTATGGTGCCACGGCAGAAGAGGCAGAGCGCTTGCAATTACCTTGCGGCGGTACGGTGCGTGTTTTGATTGAACCCATTAACGCGGCCTATCAGGAACACTTGCAACATATTATTGCCGCTTTGCGCCAGCACCAGCGCATTACGCGCCATATCGATTTTGCGGCAGGGGTGTACCGTTTGCAGGCCGATGAAAAAGCGCCGTTTGCATTGCAGCGCGATAACAACACGCCGTTAACTTTAACCCATACGCTGGGGCCGGTTGCGCAGTTGTTTATTATCGGTGCTTCGGATGTGTCGCAGGCGGTGGCGGAACTGGCGCAATGGATGGATTACGAAGTGATTGTGTGTGATCCGCGCGCAGAAAAATTGCAACAGTGGCCATTGCCCGGTTGTGTATTGCTGAACATGTTGCCCGATGAAGGTTTGCAGGCGTATGCCGATAACCCGGAGTTGGCTATTGTGGCGCTTACCCACGACCCGCGCATTGATGATATGGGTTTGTTAAAAGCCTTTGAATGCCGGGCGCATTACATTGGCGCGATGGGTTCGCAAAAAACTTCACAAAAACGCCGTGAACGCCTGTTACAATTGGGCATTACAGAACAACAACTGCAACTATTGCGCGCACCGGTAGGCCTGGATATTGGCAGTAAAACACCGCGGGAAATTGCCCTGGCTATTCTCGCAGAATTAACTTTGCATTCGGCGCTGACACGCGAATGAACATTATCGAGTTTATTATTTGATGTCGAGACTTTGGCGTTATCGCACGGTATTGCTGTTGGGCTTTCCGTTATTGCTGGTGGGGCTTTATTCGCTATTGGGTTTTGTGATCCTGCCGTTTGTGGTGCAACAAACCTTGACGCATTCGTTTGCCGAACATATCCAGCAAACGGTGGAAGTGGGGGATATTCGTATTAACCCGTATCGCCTGCAAGTGAAGGTTTCGGGCTTGCGCATCGTTGATAAAAAACAGGTAACGCTGTTAGGTGTTGAGGAATTATTTCTCGATGTCGAGCCTTTCTCTTTGTTAAGTTCCGAGAATATTATCGAGCAGGTTCGCTTGCAAAAACCACACATCACTTTTGCCGGCGATAAACAAGGCCATGCCGAATTGCTCGATGTGATGACCCGTGCCCAGACTTTTTTATCGACAGCCGATGACAGCAAGGCCACACCGCTGCCGGCGGTCTGGATTCAACAATTACAGATTGAAGACGGCTTGGTGGATTTCAGCCATAAAGAGCTCGATAAACACCTGCATGAACAATGGCATTTCCAGTCGATCAGCCTGAAGGATTTCCATACGCGTGATACCGCTCATGCCAATGCCTTGAGTGTGGCGATGGATGATGACCATAAAGGTAATTTCCGCCTCGACAGTGTGGTTCGGCTGGAACCCTTGTCCATCAGTGGCAAAGTGGCCATTAGCGGCTTTGATTCAACGCGCTTTATGTCGATGGTGTTTTTGCCTTATGCCTTGCAATTACAACCATTGCAAGTGAATGCGCAGGGCGATTTTATCGCAACGCTAACCGACACTGTTCATGTGGCGCTGAAACAGGGCAGTGTGGAATTGCAGCATATCGCGCTGAAACAACAGCCGCAGGATGCTGCTGTGCTGGAGATTTCCAGGCTAAATGTTACCGGCATTGCGATGACGTATCCCGAACAACAACTATCCATTGACAGCATCCGGTTACACGATATCGCCATTAACGATACCGTTAGCCGTGACAGTGCCGATAAAAAACTCGGTTCGCCAGTGGTGTTTTTCCCCACGCTGGCTATCAACAATATTGCCATCAATGCACTGCAGCAACAGGTGAATATTGCCAGTGTAGAATTGCAGGATGGCCAAAGCGATGTGGTGCTGGATAAACAGGGCAAACTTAACCTGCAACTGCTCGCAGATAGCATCATTCAGGAGCAGCCACTGGTTAAAATGGCTACCTCTAAAAAATCTGCCAGAGCTTCCAGCAAGCCATGGAATGTGAGTATCGCCGCTGCCAATATCATTAACCATCATATACATGTGCGTAATGAGCAATTAGCCACGCCGTTAGATATTCAGTTATTCCCGGTCAATATGGCAGTGCAGGATATTAAACCGCTTGATGAAAAAAATACTTTCCCCATGCAATTAACTATGGTGATAGCGGCAGAGGGTGTAGATAGACCTGCGGCTTTGGACATTGTTGCGACAATCAAACGCGAAACCATGAGTGCTGAAGCCAAAGCGACATTGACGCAATTGCCGTTAAAAATATTGCAGCCTTATGTGGATGAACAGGCTACCGTCGACATTAAAAAGGGCAGCCTGAATGCGAAACTGGATTTACTGATTGCAGCAAAAGATAAATTCACTCTCGATGCTAAAGGCAATGTGGATATTCTCGATTTGAATGTGCGTAAAAAGAATAGCAAGAAGAAATTGTTAGCGTGGGAAAGGCTGGCGATGGATCAACTCCATTTCAGCAGCAAGGATAATACCTTGCATATCGCTGATGTAACGGTGGATAAATCCTATGGGCGTTTTATTATCAATGCCGATGGCACTTCGAATGTGCAGGATTTATTGATCGAAAATACAAAAGCTGTTGAGCCTGTTGTTCAGATTGTTGCGCAAACGGCATCTGGCTTGTCTGAAACCGCCTTGTCTGAAACCGCCTTGTCTGAAACCGCCTTGTCTGAAACTGCCTTGCCTGAAACCGCCTTGCCTGAAACCACTTTGTCTGAAACCGCTCAGCATGATACTGAGCAAAATACTGATTCAGTAATTAACCCGGAATCACCCGCCACTAATATGCTGGTGGTAGAAGGCGAAAAACCGTTTCAGTTTGATATTGATTCGGTAAAAATCCATGACGGCGAAATGGGCTTTTCAGATTTATCACTGTCGCCCAGTTTTCGCCTGGTGCTTAAACAACTGAATGGTGAAATCAAACAGATGTCTTCCAGTGCCGATGTGCAGGCAACGGTGCATTTACAAGGCAAGGTAAATCGATATGCGCCGGCCAATATTGCCGGTACTTTTAATGTGCTCAGTGAAAAACCACAACTGAATATGCAGGTGAATTTTAAAAATATCGACCTGACTACGTTTACCCCGTATTCCGGTGTGTATGCCGGTTATGTGATTAACAAGGGGCAAATATCAGTTGATCTGCATTACCGTCTGGTGAATGAAAAAATCCAGGGCGAAAACCGCATCATTATCAGCCAGCTGACGTTGGGTGATAAGGTAAAAAGCGACAAGATTATTAATGTACCGGTGAAGCTGGCGATTGCGTTATTGCAGGATGAAAATGGCCTGATTGATCTGGGTTTCAAGGTAAATGGTAATATCAATGATCCGCAATTTGATGTGGGTGAGATTATTTATACCGCCTTTAAAGATACGTTAAAAAAGGTGGCTTCTGCGCCATTCAAATTTTTCAAAAACCTGTTCAAGCGTAAAGAACACAGTATTCAGAATCTGGTATTTGATGAAGGTAGTGATGTGATTAACCCGGCTACCGAACAAAAATTGAAAGCGGTGGCCATGATCTTGCATAAACGTGACTTATTACAATTAAACATTCAGGGCAATGCATTACCTGAAAAGGATATTCCTGCATTGCAGCAGAAAATTCTACTGGAAACGTTAGAAGCCGATTCCGGTATTCCTGAAAGTGAATTTTTACCGGCGGCGAATCCTGCAACAAATACAAAAACGTATCAGGCAGTAACGGCCCTTTACAAAACCCAACAGGTAAAATTAATCAGCAATCTGGAAGAACACTATGCGCAAACCCTGCCAGAAAAAACGCCACAAAATGCTGTGCAAATAAAACAACTGGCCTATCAACAGGCATGGCAGGAACTGACCAATGGCATGCCGGTAACAGCCGATGATATTGATGACCTGGCTATCGAAAGGGCGCGAGAAGTGAAAGCGTTATTGGTAGAAAAATATAAGGTGGGTGCTGAAAGAATATTTGTGTTAAGTACCAAGGCCGATACTGCTGAACAATCATTGATCACCCAGTTGATTCTGGATTCACGATAGCCTTTCATCATGAATTCACCTTGCTTTGTACACATTGTGATATTGGCTTCAGGCAACAGCACGCGTTTTGGCGCTGATAAACGCGCTTTCACCTTGCCCTCGGTGTTAAAAAATATTCTGGCAGCAACCGATGCCATTAATGATATTACTCTGTTGTGTGTATTAAAAACGGCTGACCAGGATCATCTCGACAGTCTATTGGGAGATTTTCAACACGATGCCCGCATTAACTATTGCTGGAATGCATGCCCGGAAGACGGCGTAGGGCAGAGCATTGTCTTGGCGACCAAGACGTTGCTAGCCTCGGGATTACCGATTGATGCGGCGATGATTTTTCTCGCTGATATGCCTTATATTCATCCCCACACCATTCGCCAGTTAATGGCTCTGGCCAAAGAAGACCGCATTATTGCACCGGTTTATCAAGGCCAGCGCGGTCATCCGGTGATTTTTGGCAGCGATTATTTTACTGAATTACAGCAACTGCAAGGTGATGTCGGCGCCCGCCAGGTGCTGATGCAATATGCCGCGAATGTGCTTTTGGTGGATGTCGATGATAAGGGTGTCATCATCGATATTGATACACCCGATGACTGGCAACAGGCACAGCGCGATTTTTCTGTATGACCTACGACCTGTTCGATAGCAGCGATGAACAACCGCAGACACAACAACTCTCGGCAGGTACCTTTTTATTGCGGCATTTTGCCAGCTTCGTTTCAGCAGAATTGTTAGAAGCACTGGATACGGTATTCGTGCAGGCACCGTTGCGGAAAATGGAGACGCCTGGTGGTAAACCCATGTCAGTGACCATAAGTTGTTGCGGCGAATGGGGCTGGGTGTCTGATCGTTCCGGTTACTGTTATACCCGCACTGATCCAGAAACCCTCCAACCCTGGCCATCCTTGCCTGCCGTATTCATGCAAGTGGCCCAGGCCGCAGCCCATGAAGCAGGCTATTCCGGTTTTTTACCCGATGCCTGCTTGATCAATCACTATGCGCCTGGCGCAAAAATGTCCTTGCATCAGGATAAAGACGAACGCGATTTTTCTGCACCCATAGTATCTATTTCGTTAGGCTTGCCCGCCATATTCCTGCTGGGAGGCATGCAGCGCAGTGATAAAACGCAACGATTGCCGTTATACCATGGTGACGTATTAGTGTGGGGCAGGGAAGACCGTTTGCGTTTTCATGGTGTAATGCCACTGGAACATGGAAAACATGAGTTATTGGGAAATTGCCGGATGAATTTAACCTTCAGGAAAGCCATGTGATTGTAAATTTGGGGATGGCTACTTGCTATTGTAGAGACGTAGCATGCTACGTCTCTCAGTTGTGATTTTTTTACTAGAAACTATAACTGGCGCCTGCACCTACAAGACGGCCAATGCCTGGCACAAAGGTGGGCAAACCAAATAATTGTCCGAAGTTGCCAGCATCAATCATGAATTCCTTGTCTGCAGCATTTTTAACAAACGCATTCAATGTAAGGTTTTTACGATAACTGAAATCAAGATAGATATTCATTAAGCCATAACCGCCCTGACGATTACGTCCCATGTTAGAGGCATTATCATCTTCAAAATAGATTTCTGACTGGAAGCTTTCTTGCCAGGTTAATCGTGATGACCAATCGCTGGATAGGGTGAAATCCTTGCTCAGGGATATTGCACCTGACCAGAGCGGGGCATAGCGAAAACGGTTGTTACCGGTGATAATCGCACTTTCATCAAACATGGCATCATTGTAGGTGAGGTTGGTGAATAACAGGAATTGATGTGCAAATAATTGATTATAGCCAATCTCTAACCCATTCACCGAGGCGCTGGCGTTGTCATCGGATAATATGGTGATGGCCGATACGCCAGATCTTGATGTGGCAAAATGGCGGAAATCATACTGATAAACTGATAGATCAATCGTACTCAGTGATTCTGGAATATCGAGGTGCATACCGGCTTCATAGGAGTCGACGGTTTCATCGACAAGATGTTCCAGCACACTTTGTTCTGTGTAATTCAATATGTCGGGTCGCCGTCCGCGCGCATAAGTACCAAATATGCTGAGGGTTTCAGTAAAGGCATAATTCAGTGATAACCTGCCGGAAATACCGCTGACATGATCATTCGCAGACGAGCGGGGAATGCTGGCAGAGGCGGGCTGTAAAAACAGGTTGCCTTCACTGGAGGTAATGGTGAGCTGGCCGCCGTCGTTAAAGGGTGGGGTGACGATGTCTGTATGTAAGGATTCGGCAGAAAACCGCAATCCGAAACTGATGCTGAATTGATCGTTGAAACGGTAGGTGTTGTCGGTAAACAGGATGATATTACTATTTTCAGCTTGTTCAGTTTGTTCTTCAAAACGATCGCTGGTTAACGGGATGATGGTATAAGGGTTGGGTGAGCCATCGGGTAAAAACAGATCATTACTGATCAGCAGTGGCGGAACTCCCAGTAAGGTTTGAATGATCGGCAAGCGGATGGCTAGCTGTTCATTGATATGGGCAGCAAAGCGCACGGCGACATCTTCCTGAAAATAGCCAAGACCAACAGTGCTTTCGAAAGCTTCGCTTAAGTAATGGAGTTTAAGTTGTGTTTCAAAGGTGGTGTAATCGGCTTCTTCACTGGCTGCCACAAGATCGAGAATGGTGCCATCGGGATCGAACATATCTTCTGTTTTTACGTCGCGATACAGGAATGAAATATCTCCTGTGTAAGTATCATTAAAATGTTGTGAAACCTTGGCAAACACATCGGCTATATCGCGGTCGATTTTAAGGTTTTTGGCATTATTGATATCAGCTTCTTCATAAGGCTTGTCGGGTGCAAATTCAAAGCTTTGGAAGGTAACGGCATGGGGGGAGTTTTGTTCTATATTGGCTTGAATATCAATTTGTGTATCTTTAATAAGTTGGGTAAAGCTTAATCGTGCAGCTTGCGTATCAACGGAATTCAAATCTGTGCCATCGCTGTTTTCTATGTAGCCATCGCGTTGATGATCATAAACGGCAATTCGCAGGGCATTATTGTCTGTAAATTGCAGGTTGTAATAGCCATTCAGTTTAACTTCATTAAAAGAGCCAGTACTGGCGGTAAAGACACCCGAGGTTTCCAGTTCGGCCAAATGATTAACAATATCGACACCACCAATTTGCCCGCCGCGAGCAAACAGGCTGCCTACCGGGCCTTTGAATACATCAACACGTTCAATGTCGTAAAGGGCAGTGTAGGCACCCTGGGTACGGCTGATATCCATGCCGTGCATCCAGACACTAACACGCGGGGTACGGGTAGCTTCTTCATTATTGGAGGTCATGCCGCGCACGGCATAGGCTGCTGAGGTAACGCTTTCTTCCTGCACATATAAGCCAGGTACAAAAAATGAAAGTTCTTCAAAGGTGTCGACATAGAGATCGTTTATCCATTCACTCGACAAGGTAGATTGTGAAACTGCCTCAGTCTTGAAAGTGGTAGAGATTTCACGCGCTTCAACAATGACTTCTTCAAGCTCTGCAGCTTGCAAATGGCTTGCTAAAAATGGGGAACCGCAAAACAGGGTAATCCGAAATACATGCTTGTTTATAAAGGACATAGTTAACCTGGGTTTGTCGATTTTGAGGCTCCCAATGATGGGCGTCGGTTTGAGCGTGGATCTTCCCAATCCAGAGCATTAGGTTCATACCAGTTCAGTTTTTCCAGTGTATGTTCTTGTGTGGATGGAGACAAGGTTGCCCATAATTCGGCAATCGCATCCTGGGCTTTGATTTGACGCTCATGATGAGGTGAGTTCAATGTGCGAATTATCTCTGGCAATTTGAGTGCTTTTGACAAGGAACCTTTAACCCTGATTTCATCGCCCAGATAAATGCGTTTGTGGGTGCGACTATCGAGCACTTGTTGTAGGGCCTGCGCCAGTTGGCGCACAGCTTCTACATTAAATGCCCGAATATCAATATCCATGGATTATTGGCTGACTTCCGAAAAAATAACAATCGGGATAACACGGATGCCGCGCGTACGTGCTCGGTATTCCTTGTAACCTTCATAAATGGCATCCAGTTTTGGCCATAAGGCTTCTTTTTCGGCATCGGTAGCCTGACGGGCAACCATGGTGCGCTTGCGGTTTTTTATCTGAACCCGAACTTTGGGATTTTTAAGAATGTTCTTATACCAGAATGGTTCAGTCGAAAAACCTCCTTGTGAAGCAACCATTACCACATCGTTGCCTTGTTCCAGATACAGCAAGGGCGTTTTGCGTTGTTCACCGGTTTTGGCTCCGGTAGTGGTAAGAATGGCAACCTGGCAACCCAGGAAAGTATTCCATAAGCGCCCGCCGGTTAATTCATAAACGGTGGTTTGCCATTTGCCAATTTTCTTGATGATGAATTTGCCAAACTTTTCCTGGCCCTTGGACCAGGGGCCCATTTTTTCATAATCTTTTGCCATTGCGGTTATTCCTGTGTCATTCAAAGAAAGGGGTTATCTAAATGGGTAATCTAAATAGACAGGTTTCTAATGATAGTAAAGCTTGGCCGCTATAGAAACGATAATATTCAATTTAACATAATATATATTATACGCATATGTAGTTATGATGTGCAGTAGAGTTCGATTAACCAAAAACCTATAAATTAAGGGATTTGGCTATGTTTACGTCTATTCCTTCAAACTTATTTACCTTGAGCTATTTTATCTTATTCACTTATACGTTCTATTGAACATCAGGTATTTATTCTTCCTGATATTTTAAAATTATATTGGCAGATCTTGTTGCCAGATATTCAGCCTCACTGCAGCAGCTTGTTGGCTAAACCGTTTCAGCAAATCCTTCTGGCATACATCATTGGCACTTTAATGCTCTGTTATCCTGATTTGCCTGACGCCATGGACATGGCCACATGAACCTTTTATAACAATGTAAACGACTTTTTTACTGCTATGTATTTACGTATATTCTGATATTCCAACCATTTTATTTGAATAACCAAAAGGATAATTATGTTATTATTCATATAGATACATTAAATAGTTAATGTTATCTATAATTAAAAATAATTGAAATTTGACTTCTATAATGCACTTATTGTGTTTTTATGGAAGTTTATGCCATTACTTTATTCAGTTAGCTTATGGCATCATTGCGCCGCATTTTTACTTTCGTTACCACTTTCAGGCTGTGTGTTATGCATCAGGATAAAATCGGGGTTTTGTTTGTGTGTCTGGGCAATATTTGTCGTTCGCCCAGTGCCCAGGGTATTTTCCAGCATCAGGTGGATGCGGCCGGTTTGACGGATAAATTCGTTATCGATTCTTGTGGTACTGCGCCGTTTAATGTGGGTAAAAGCCCGGATAAGCGCGCCATTCATGCGACCAGCCATTTTGGTTATAACATTGAGGAGCAGATTGCTCGGCAGATTCACAAGGATGATTATGTGAATTTTGATTTCATTATTCCGATGGATCGCAAGAATATGATGAGTATTACCGCCTGGCAACCCGCTGATTTTGCCGGAGAGATCAAGTTATTGATGCAGTATCACGCGGATAATATGGGTGAAACGCAAATACCGGATCCTTACCACGAGGGTGCAGAGAAGTTTTTCCCGATTATCAAGGTGATTGAGGAAGCGTGTGCGGGTTTGCTGGCGCATATTCGCGCCAAACATGGATTTTAGGTTGTTTTAACCATGTAATTGGCCATTGGCCAATACCAGCCAATTTTTGGAAAAGACGGATTACTTTTCTTCCAGTGTACCAAGTATAAATTTTTTACCCTTGCTGACCAGGTTGATCATTTCCCGCTCACCCTGCGATTCAGGTTCCGCTTCTGCAATCATCTGGTAGTAAACGGGCCGACTGATGCGCGCCCAGAGATTATTCCGCACTTCGACATAAGGTATCAGGTTGCCTTGATACTCGCGCAGTTCCCATTGGCTGGTTTCATTTAACCGAATGAGATCGTCATTATTGGTTATGAGGATTTTTTCTCCCGGGTCTGTTTCATTGTTAGTCATGTTAATGATTTCAAACGGCACATCGGCAACGCTGATTTTGAGTTTTTCCTGTGGTGTTACCAAAAAATAATGATCGCCTTCCTTACGCAATAATGTGGAAAGCAGTCGTTGTATGGAATGTCGCTCGAAATGGCCGCCTTCGTGCGTCCAGCGCATTTGTTCATCAATGTGTATATCAATCACACCTTCTCTTTCAGGGTGCCATAAGTGTACTGGCGGCAGTTTTGGGCCGCTGTTGTTTTGCAGACTGTCGAGAATTTGCTGGATATCGAGTGACATGTTGGTGAGTGTCTCAATTGTTTTTGTTAAATACGTCTACACTTTAATCAGGGTATCACTATTTACTGCAGATTTTTGATTATGGCTTTAAATCTGGATTTTCTACTTAAACCTGTTTTTGCCTGGCTTAATTACAAAAGGCCTGTCAGTGATGTGCCATTAAGTCATTTTGGCCATATTTGTGAGGAAATAAAACCCTGTGATGTGTTATTGATTGAAGGGCGTTCCCGTGTGAGTGATGTCATTAAGATCATTACCCAAAGTCCCTGGTCACATGCCGTTTTATATATTGGCCGGATTCGAGAGATTGAAGACCCGCGATTGCGTGAATTAATTGCCAGCTTTTATATTGGTTCGGATGATGAGCAGCTGATGATTGAGAGTGAACTGGGATTGGGTACGGTGATACGCCCTATTTCTGCCTATAATAAAGAACATATCCGTATTTGCCGGCCTAAAGGGTTACTACCTAATGATGCGAAAGATGTTATTCGTTATGCCGCCAGCCGTGTGGGTTATGATTATGATGTACGGCAGATTCTCGATTTGGCGCGATTTTTATTTCCGTGGTGGATCATGCCACGCCGTTGGCGCTCCTCTTTATTCAACACCAATACAGGTGCCGTGACTAAAACAGTTTGCTCTACCCTGATCGCCGAGGCATTTGGTTTTGTCCAGTTCCCGATTTTGCCGCTGGTGAAACTGGATGAGCATAATAATGTGCAACTTTATCGCCGGAATGCCAAATTAACGGTACCCAGCCTGTTTGATTATTCGCCCTATTTTGAAATCATCAAATATCCGTTTGTGGATTATGCCCGCCATGAGAACTATCACTTGCTGCCCTGGCAGGGTTCAGTCGAAATGAATTATGCCGGGGTTGCGCTCTACGCTTCTTATATAAAAGAACAGCATAAAAAAAAAGAGCCTGATGATGAATCCGACTCCCATTCCGTGCATTAGTTATTGGCCAATACCGTTTACTTTACTTGATCAGGCGAACCTTGATAACGTCTTTAATCGCACGGATTTTCTCAAGCACTTCATCACTAGGCTCTTGTTCAATATCAATAATATTGTAAGCAACATCATCACGACTTTTGTTGATCATGTCTTTTACATTGATATTGGCATCAGCCAGAATCGACAATACGCTGCCTAACATTTTTGGTACATTCTGGTTGCATACTGTTAAACGGTAGGCGCCATCACGTTCAAGTTTGGTGGTTGGAAAGTTTACTGAGTTAACGATGTTGCCGTTTTCAAGAAAATCCACCAATTGGCTTGCTGCCATGATTGCACAATTATCTTCGGCTTCATCGGTGCTGGCACCAATGTGCGGCATTGCAATAACGTCTTTACGGTTGATCAGTTCAGGCATAGGGAAATCAGTGATGTAGCGATCCAGTCTGCCAGAATCCAGTGCGGCAACTACTGCATCGGTATCAACAATTTGTTCACGGGCAAAGTTTAATATACGTGCCCCTTGTTTAACGTTAGCCAGGCTGTCTTTGTTAATCATGTGGCGTGTGGCTTCCAAAACTGGCAAATGTAAGGAAATGAAATCTGCCTT
This sequence comes from uncultured Spongiibacteraceae bacterium, assembly GCA_964617765.1. GTDB lineage: Bacteria > Pseudomonadota > Gammaproteobacteria > Pseudomonadales > DT-91 > CAZTZY01. The sequence goes on along the minus strand of CAZTZY010000015.1, from coordinate 16,563 downwards.
GCTCATTAAAGTCGTCAGGTTTTCCATGCGCACGACATCTGAAGGCAAACGCCATGCAGCTTCAACAGAAAGCGCCGGATCATAACCCACTACTTTCATGCCCAGCATTAAACCCATTTCAGCAACCAGAGAACCAATGGCCCCTAAACCTACTACACCCAAAGTTTTACCTTTGATTTCACTGCCTTTGAAATGTTTTTTCTCTTTTTCCAGCAGAGTTGCCATTTCATCAGCATCAGTCATATGGGTCAGTGAATTGACATAGTTGATGCCTTGAATAATTCCGCGGGAGCTGAGCAACATACCAGTAAGAACTAGTTCTTTTACGGCATTGGCATTGGCACCCGGTGAATTAAATACCGCAATACCTTTACGCGTACATGCAGCAACCGGGATATTGTTGGTTCCTGCGCCAGCACGACCTATAGCAGCCACTGAAGGCAGTAAATCATCCTCTGAAAGGACGTGACTGCGGAGCAAAATGGCATCAGGCGTAGAAATTTCACTAGCGACTTCATATTTGTCACGAGAAAATTTATCAAGGCCATAAACTGAAATTGCATTGTAGGTAAGGACTTTAAACACGGCGTCACTCCTGATTTTGGGTGAATTTGAAAGTGGCGTATTCTATCTGAAAGTCTAGAAAGATACACCTTGTCACTAATATCAACCATGCAACGGGATTGCAGAATTGAACACAACGATATACTCACTGAAAGCGAGCATATCGCAATTTATTCGTAAATTTTTATATCTGCTTTATCGTTAAGGGCACTTTCAATGGCATTGAATTGCTCTAGACTCACTGCACGGGCAACATAACTTTTAATAGTTTTTGTTTCCATTGGTGTTATGTCCTTAGGATTGCCATCTTTAATATTGTTTACTGCAAGAAGAATAAAATCACCATTCGTTTTTTTGATGGTATCTACTGCAGGTATTGCTCCAGAGGATTTGGGCATGCTAAAAGCAGCATTAATTATTTCAGGATCAGATTCAAAACTGGTTCTTCTAGCCGATAAAGCTGACTGCAATGCAAGGCCATTTTCAAGTGATAATTGTTCAATATTCACACCTGTTAAAATTTTAGCTTTTAAGCTTTGAGATTTTGCAGCAAGCTGTTCTTGAGCTTTCACAATAATAGCTTCTGTTTTTACTGCCTCGATATTGTTTTCAAAGGGGATAAGCGCTGAAGGCTTATGTTCTTTCAGACGCACCACAATAGCCTGTGTTGGGCTTAATTCTATAACATCGCTATTTTCGCCATTTTTTAATACTTCATCTTTGAATACAGCGCTATAAACTGCTTTTTTGGAAAATAATCCTGCTCCGCCATTACGAGTCACCGGAGAACTGACTTTAATTTCTGTATTGAGTGTTTTTGCAGGTTCTGACAAATCAGCAGAGTTGAATGTAATATCTTTTAATTGCTCTAGGGCCTGTAAGTACATGGGAGCAGTTTTGGCTATTTTTAAATCATTGGTTATAGCCTCTTTACGCTCATCATATGTTGCCATTTTGGGTATGCTAATATCTGATACAAGAATCAGGTGTAAGCCGGATTCGGTTTCAACAATGGGCGATACCTCGCCTTTCTTAAGCGTTTTAGCAACTTTTACAAATTCCTTTGGGAAAGATTCTTCGTTTAGCATACCTAACATACCGCCTGAATCTTTACTGCCTAAATCCTCGGAATAGGCAATAGCCAAATCAGAAAACTCTTGCCCTTCACCCAATTGTTTCTGGATTTGTTGTAGTTTGGCCGTTGCTTTTTCTTTGGTGGTGTCATTATTGATTTGAATCAGGATATGGGAAACTTCACGCTGTTCACCCGATTTGAAGGTGGCTACTTCCTGGTCATAAACATCTTTTATTTCCTGCTCACCGATTTCAGGCTTGAAATCATCCTGTTTGATTTCAATGTATTCAACAATAGCGGATTCTTCGCTCTGGAATTTTGCAGGATTTTTTTCGTAGTATTGTTTGGCTTCATCATCAGAAATTGAAATCGATTTTTTTTCATTTTCAAGGCTGAGTGTAATATACCGGACATCTCTGGTCTGAAATGTAAAACGATTAGTAATTGCGATATCTTTATCAGTGATAAAGCCAGTGTCTGTTATACCACTTGAGATCTGGTCCAGTAGAATATCATTGCTATAAAAACGCTTATAAATGGCCGGAGTTAAGCCTGCACCAGCCAAAATAGTCCTGAACGTATCATTGGAAAACTTGCCGTCTTTTTGAAAGTCGGGATTTTTTAAAATCATTTTGGTAATTTCTGAATCCGCTAAAGACATTTTTTGTTCTTCAGCAAACTGCAGTAATAATTTTCTTTTTATCAGTGTATCTAATGCCGGTTTTTTGATTTTTTTCTCTTCCAGCATGCTCGGATCAAGATTTTCACCCATCTGCGCTATGAGTTGGCGCTTGTGTAAAAATATTGCTTCATTGAATTCTTGTTCGGTTACCTTCTCACCATTAATTTTTGCAACGCGATTTGCCGCGCCAGATCCTAAAATTGAATCTACGCCAGTGGCAGCAAACATCAAACAAACAGATACCACTATAAAAGTGAGAACCGGGCCTTTAGATTTTTCACGAATTGTTTGCAACATAATAAATGGTATTCCTGAAAGAAAAAGCGCATCTAAAAAGATGCGCCTTGTATTTTAAGGTAAAGAGCAGCTGTGTTAGTTAACGGCATCTTTTAAAGCTTTACCGGGTTTAAAGCTGGGCACTTTAGCCGCTTTGATTTCGATAGGTGCACCTGTTTGAGGATTGCGACCTGTTCTGGCCGCACGAGCCTTAACAGTAAAAACACCAAATCCCACTAATGATACATCCCCGCCGTTTTTCAACTCAGCGGTGATAGATTCAATCACTGCATCTAATGCACGTCCGGCGGCTGCTTTAGGCAAATCTGCAGAGCTGGCAATGGCGTCGATCAATTCCGATTTATTCACGTTATTCCCCTTTTAGGATTAATTATAGATTGTAGAAAAATGAGCGGAAACTTTTATACCAAAGGCTTTGTACGTCGGTCAAGCAGTTAAATGCGCTTGATCGGTAATTTGAGCAAAGATTAATCAAAATGCACAAATAAAACCAAGAAGATTATAATAGTGAATTATAACCTTCTTAACCACAAGCATAGCAATTATTTAATGTGTACTCGGTTTGTTCACTGATTCAGGTTCATTATGGCTGCTTTTTTGATCAAATCCAGCCATATATTCTTCATCAGAAATCGGTTTAGGTGATGATTCCAATGCAATCGCTAATACATCATCTATCCATTTGACCGGTTTAATCGTTAAATCGGCAAGTACATTCTCGGCAATTTCCCTTAAATCCCTTTCATTTTCATGAGGAATGATAATGGTTTTTATCCCTCCACGATGAGCGGCTAACAACTTTTCCTTTAACCCACCGATTCGCAACACCTGACCACGCAAGTTGATCTCACCTGTCATTGCTACATCAGCCCTAACGGGAATGCCTGTCAATACCGACACCATGGCAGTACACATTCCTATACCCGCACTTGGACCATCTTTAGGTGTGGCGCCTTCAGGAACATGGATATGCATATCATGTTTTTGCATAAATGAAACCGGAATGCCTAACGACTTAGCTCTGCTGCGAACAACTGTAGTTGCCGCCTGAATGGATTCCTGCATAACGTCACCCAAAGAACCGGTTTTAACATGCAAGCCTTTTCCTGGCACAATAACGGCTTCTATATTTAACAATTCACCACCCACCTGCGTCCAGGCCAAACCGGTAACCATGCCCACCTGGCTTTCTTTTTCAGCCAAACCATAATCAAATTTGTGCACACCCAGATATTTTTCCAGGGTTTCACTATTTACAATGATCGGTTTTTCAACTTTATTTAAAGATGCCAGTTTTACAATCTTACGAGATATTTTTGCTATTTCGCGTTCAAGACCACGCACACCTGCTTCTCTGGTGTAATAACGGATTATATCCCGCAATGCTTCTTCCTTGATTTCCATCTCATTGGTTTCCAGGCCATTATTTTTCTGTTGTTTAGGCACCAGATATCGTTTCGCAATGTTCAGTTTTTCATCTTCTGTATAGCCTGAAATACGAATAACCTCCATGCGATCAAGCAATGGCGTTGGGATATTCATCGAGTTTGAAGTACAAATGAACATGACATCGGATAAGTCATAGTCCACTTCCAGATAATGATCATTGAAAGTGTGATTTTGCTCGGGATCCAAAACTTCAAGCAAGGCTGATGCTGGATCACCACGGCTATCCATACCCATCTTGTCAATTTCATCGAGTAAGAATAATGGATTCTTGACTCCTGACTTGGAGATCTTTTGAATCAATTTTCCTGGCATTGAACCAATATAGGTTCTTCTGTGACCACGTATTTCAGCTTCATCCCGAACACCACCTAAAGCCATACGTATAAATTCACGATTCGTGGCTTTGGCGATCGATTCACCTAACGATGTTTTACCAACACCCGGCGGACCTACCAGGCATAAAACAGGCCCCTTGGATTTTTTAACTCTTTTCTGAACAGCCAGATATTCCAAGATGCGTTCTTTAACATCTGTCAAACCGTAATGATCCTGATTAAGGATTTCCTCAGCCTTGGCTAAATCAAGGTGTACTTTAGAACGTTTTTTCCAAGGCACATTAACCAGCCAGTCAATGTAAGTACGTAAAACCGATGCCTCAGCTGACATCGGTGACATCATTTTCAGTTTATGTAACTCACCCAGGGCTTTTTCTTCAGCGGCTTTGGGCATGCCTGCTTTATTGATTTTGGCCTGCAGAGCTTCTATTTCGCTAGGCGCTTCATCACCGTCTCCGAGCTCTTTTTGAATCGCCTTCATTTGTTCATTCAAATAGTATTCACGCTGACTTTTTTCCATTTGCTTTTTGACGCGACCACGAATACGTTTTTCTACCTGCAACAAATCAATTTCAGCATCCATTAATGCAATAAGATGCTCCAAACGGATAGATACGCTAGGTATTTCCAGGATTTGCTGTTTTTTATCGAGCGATAAAGATAAATGAGCTGCTATGGTGTCAGCAAGGCGACTGGGATCCTCTATTCCATTAACAGATGTTAAAACATCATTAGGTACTTTTTTACCCAGATTTACATATTGTTCGAATTGAGAGAGCGTGGTTTTTACCAATAATTGCGCCTGAGCTTTTGTAATAGATTCAGATTGCAACGGTTGTACTTCAGCCAAATAACAGGAATCCAGTTCTTTGGTTGATATAATTTCTACGCGATCACTACCTTCAACAAGAACTTTAACTGTGCCATCGGGAAGTTTCAGTAATTGTAAAATCGTGGCTAATGTTCCAACACGATAAATGTCATCCAGTGATGGATCATCAACAGTGGCATTCTTTTGCGCCACCAAAAGAATTTGTTTGTCTTCAGACATGGCTAATTCAAGAGCATTGATTGATTTTTCCCTGCCTACGAAAAGCGGGATAACCATATGGGGATAAACAACAACATCCCGTAATGGTAATAAAGGTAATGTAATATTTTGGGTTTCTGTATTCATAATTGGACTCTTGAATAAAATTGAATCTTATTAACAAGGTTAGGGCAAAAAGTGCTATTTCAACAGTAATATCAATTTATTTGGGGCTAACGGTACTTTTTATGGCTTCAGTTACCGCCTCAAAGAAAACGGCGCTTTATGCGCCGTTTCATTTTTACTGCTTTTGCTGTTTGGGCAATTTACTTTCTTTTTCTTCGATATTGCCATAAACCAGAAGGGGTTCGGATTCTCCCCTGATCATTGATTCATCAATAACAACCTTTACTACATTCTCAGCAGATGGTATTTCATACATAGTGTTTAGAAGAACAAATTCGAGTATGGATCTTAATCCACGAGCACCCGTTTTACGTTCCATAGCTTTTGTGGCTATTGCACGGAGGGCATCTTCCCTGAAATCCAGTTCTACACCTTCCATTTCAAAGAGTTTTGCATATTGTTTGGTCAATGCATTTTTAGGTTCAGTTAAAATATTGACCAGTGCATCAATATCGAGCTCTTCAAGGGTGGCAATAACAGGTAAACGACCTACAAATTCAGGAATTAATCCATAACGAACCAAATCTTCTGGCTCAAGATCCTGCAAAATCTGACCCACATTTTTTGCCTGATCCTTGCTATTTATAGACGCATTAAAACCAATACCGCTTTTTTCTGAACGATCACGAATAACTTTTTCCAGGCCGGAAAAAGCACCACCACAAATAAACAATATATTGGCAGTATTAACCTGCAAAAATTCTTGTTGTGGGTGTTTGCGGCCACCTTGAGGCGGAACTGATGCAATCGTTCCTTCAATGAGTTTCAGCAACGCTTGCTGTACGCCTTCTCCTGATACATCACGCGTTATTGATGGGTTATCAGACTTGCGAGAAATCTTATCGATTTCATCGATGTAAACAATTCCACGCTGGGCTTTTTCTACATCGTAATCACATTTTTGAAGAAGTTTCTGAATAATATTTTCAACATCTTCACCAACATATCCCGCTTCAGTTAACGTTGTAGCGTCAGCAATAGTAAAAGGCACATCGAGAAGCCTGGCGAGGGTTTCAGCCAAAAGAGTTTTACCACTGCCCGTTGGTCCCACCAGCAATATGTTACTTTTACCCAGTTCTATATCGCCTTTTTTCGGAGTCGATAAGGTATTTAGTCTCTTATAGTGGTTATAAACAGCAACGGCCAACACCTTTTTGGCGACTGATTGACCAATAACATATTGATCCAGAATAGCCTTAATATCCTTTGGGGTAGGCAGTTTAGATAAACCGTCTTCTGAAGTAGTGCTATGGATCTCTTCACGAATAATATCGTTACACAATTCCACACATTCATTACAAACAAATACGGATGGACCCGCAATGAGTTTTCTGACTTCATGCTGGCTTTTTCCGCAGAAAGAGCAATACATCAGCTTGCCATTATCATCGTTATCACCAGTAGTACCGGTCATAATTAAACCTCGTTTTAGGGATATGTTATCCGCAAATATATTCTATTTTGGAGACTACTTAGATGTCGGGCGCTTTTCAAGCACTTCATCTATCAAACCATAATCTTTGGATGCATAGGCATTCATAAAGTTATCACGCTCTGTATCATTCTGAATCGTATCAACGGTTTGGCCAGTATGAAATGCTAATATATGGTTCAAACGTTCACGAATAGTTAAAATTTCCCTGGCCTGGATTTGAATGTCAGTAGATTGGCCTTGGGCGCCACCTAAAGGCTGATGAATCATTGTTCTGGCATTGGGCAAACAATAGCGCTTGCCAGCAGCTCCCGCAGCCAGTAAGACTGCACCCATGCTTGCCGCCTGGCCCAGGCAAATAGTGCTGACGTCCGGTTTAATGAATTGCATGGTATCGTAAATGGATAAACCTGCAGTGACAGAACCGCCTGGGGAATTGATGTAGAGATGAATATCTTTATCTGGGTTTTCTGATTCAAGGAACAACAATTGCGCAACAATAAGATTAGCCCCGAAATCTTCAACAGGGCCTACACAAAAAATGACGCGCTCTTTTAAAAGGCGTGAATAAATATCGTATGAACGCTCACCGCGCCCGGTTTGTTCAATGACCATCGGTATTAAACCGATATTCTGGATATCCATGATATTCGATGACATGCTGATTGTTTTCCTGTTATTTTTTATAAAATTTAGCTAATAAAATCAAAAACGGCCACATCGAGTGTAGCCGTTTTAAGAGAATTGCGAAATACTTTTTCCAGAGCGAAAGGCTATCTATTGCTCACTGCTTTCATAAGCTCTTCATAGCTCATTTTTGCATCAGAAACATCTGCAGAAGCCAATAACAATTCTACTGCCTGATCTTCCAGAACAAGCGCTTCAACCTGCGCCAATTGTTGTTTGTTTTTATAATAATAATTCACAACTTCTTCTTTCGCTTCGTAGGAAGAGGCAATTTCTTCAATCGTTTCCCTGACTTTATCGGCTTCTGGCTTGATCTTTTTCTCTTCAATCAAGCTGGATAGCAACAAACCCAGGCTAACGCGACGTGTAGCCTGATCTGAAAATAATTCAGCAGGTAGTAAATTAGTATCAAGATCCTGTAACTGCGCACCACCACCAAATTGCTGGAACATTTGACGACGCATTGCATCAATTTCCTGGCTTAACAACGCTTTAGGTACTTCGATGACATTTTTTTGCAAAACTGCATCAAGCACTTGTTGTTTAATACGATTTTTCAGCGCCTGTTTCAGTTCGCGGCCCATATTCTTTTTAACTTCTTCCTTTAAGGCCACAACGCCGCCTTCTTTTACGCCAAATTTCTCAATGAATGCATCATCAATTGCTGGTAAATTTTTGGTTTTTACGCTGTTTACCTTCACTTTAAAAACAACTGCAGCACCTTTTAAAGCTTCAGAATGATAATCTGCAGGGAAAGTAATATTCAGGTCTTTTTGATCGCCAGCTTTCAGGCCAATCATGCCATCTTCAAAACCTGGAATCATGGATTTAGAGCCGATTACCAAATCACTTCCTTTAGAGCTGCCACCTTCAAAGGCAACGCCATCTTTAAAGCCATCGAAATCAATATTTACCTGATCTCCGTCTTCAGCAGCTTTATCAGTCACTTCAAACGCTGCTTGTTGTTTACGTAGGGTTTCAATCATCTCATCAACATCGGCATCACTAATGTCAGTAAGCGGGCGTGCAATGGCAACACCTTTCAAATCAATAACCTTGAATTCAGGATAAATCTCGAACGTTGCGGTAAAGGAAAAATCCTTGCCAGCATCGGTCTTTTTCAATTCTACTTTTGGCTGCCCGGCAGGTTTTAACTTCTCTTGAACTACCGCTTCCTGGAAAGTTGACGACATCATTTCGCCCAAAACTTCCTGACGAATATTTTCGCCAAAACGCTGACGCACAACTTTTAAAGGTACTTTACCGGCGCGGAAGCCATCGAGTTTTACTTTTGGCGCTACATTTTGAATGCGCTTATCAACTTCTGACTGGATCTTTTCAGATGGAATAGCGATTGTTAAACGACGCTCTAAACCTGATGTTGTTTCAACGGAGACTTGCATCAAGAAACCTCTAATACTGTAGGTGAAATTAGTGTGATGGGTGGACAGGTAATGACAGACTTAAAAGATGGTGCGAGAAGAGAGACTCGAACTCTCACGCCTTGCGGCGCTGGAACCTAAATCCAGTGCGTCTACCAATTCCGCCATTCTCGCATCTTTTGGATTGAGCTTGCCCCCCAATCGAGCGGCGTATTCTTCCATAAGAGATTTATGCTTGCAAGCAACAATCCGGATGCAGGGAAATTAAATCTAAAGTCGCTCAATAATCGTACTAATGCCCTGTCCCATACCTATACACATAGTGGCCAGGCCCATTTTTTTGTCCTTTTGGTGTAACAAATGCGTCAAAGTAGTAATCAGGCGCGTACCGGAACAACCGAGTGGATGGCCAAGTGCAATAGCACCACCATTCAGGTTAACCTTGTCGTCCATAGTAGATAACAAATCCAACTCTTTGATAACAGGCAATATTTGCGCAGAAAATGCCTCGTTGATTTCCACTATATCAATATCTGCCATCGTTAAACCGGCACGTTCCAGCGCTTTTTTGGAAGCAGGAACCGGACCATAACCCATTATAGATGGATCAACTCCCACTACAGCCATTGAGCGGATTTTAGCCATAGGTTTTAAACCTAATTCCTGCGCTTTTCTTGCTGACATTAACAACACCGCCGATGCACCGTCGGTAATCTGCGAGGAGTTGGCTGCAGTAACTGTGCCGTTTTTCGGATCAAACGCAGGTGGTAGCGTGGCCAAGGTTTCGACTGTGGTATCCGGGCGAATAGTGGTGTCTTGCTGAATCAAAGTTTTAAAGCCATTTTCATCATGGCCTTCTACAGGAACTATCTCGGCATCAAAAAATCCGGATTTTTGAGCGGCAAAGGCTCTTTGGTGCGAACGAACAGCAAATTCGTCTTGCTGCGTGCGAGTAATGCCATGCATCATCGCCAAACCTTCTGCCGTAATACCCATCATTGCTGAAGCTTTGGCAACATGTTTTGATGCGCCGGGATTGAAATTTCCCCCCTTCATCATGGGTACATGTCCCATATGTTCAACGCCGCCAGCGATACAGATATCAGCATTGCCGGACATGATCGACTGAGCTGCCGAATGTAATGCCGACATGGAAGAACCACACAAGCGGTTAATGGTTTGCGCGGGAACTGAATGAGGTAATTGCGTCAAGATACTGATATTCCTAGCAATATTGTGACCTTGCTCCTCAGTCTGGTTCACACAACCCCATAACACATCATCAACAGAAGCCGGATTCAGCGCAGGATTTCTGACCAATAAAGCATCAATCAGGATTGCAGATAACATTTCCGCCCTGACATTGCGAAACACCCCCTCTTTTGAGCGGCCCATCGGCGTTCTAATACAATCAACAATGACCACATCATTAGGATTCAGGCTCATTGTGCATTCTCCTGTGTTGCGAAAAAGCTTCGTCCTTTTTGCGCCATGGTAAATAACGATAAGGGTACCCGGTAAAGTTCGCCCAAATGCTGGTATTTATTGGTTAAATCGATAAATTTCTGCAAACCGACTGACTCCATATAACGCAAAGCCCCGCCCCGGAACACCGGAAAGCCAATACCCATGACCAGACCCATCTCAGCATCCACTACATTACCGACAATGTTTTCATCCAGGCAGCGTACCACCTCCAGACACATCGGAATCATCAGGCGCTCAACGATTTCTTCATCTGTAAATGTATGTTTGCCAACAACAGCAGGCTTAAGTAAAGCATTAACTTCAGCATCTATCTTTTTGATAAGCTTACCTTTTTTATCTTTTTCATAGGCATAAAAGCCCAAGCCATTTTTTTGCCCGTAGCGACCATTGTTATTTAACAATTGCAGCGGCGATTTGTGCTCTGATGCCATCCGCTCCGGATAAGCCGCACCCATAATGGATGCCACATGGCATGCAGTATCAATGCCCACCACATCAATCAAATAGGCCGGCCCCATTGGCCAGCCAAATTTCTCCATGACTTTATCAACATAGTGAAAATCAGCACCATCACGTAACAACAGGTTAAAACCGGCCAGATACGGAAATAACACCCGGTTCACATAAAAACCGACACAATCATTGACCACAATCGGGCTTTTACCCATATCCAGGGCTAATTTGACCACTTTAGCGATAGCATAATCCTCGGTTTCCTTGCCACGAATAACTTCCACTAAAGGCATTTTGTGTACCGGATTAAAAAAATGCATACCGCAAAAGTTGCCAGGCCGTTTAAGGTTTTCTGCCAACGCGGTAATCGATAAAGTTGAGGTATTGGAAGTGATAATGGCATCGACCGACATGTGTTTTTCAACTTCAAGCAACACCGATTTTTTTACCGCCATATTTTCAACAACGGCTTCAATCGCAATTTCAGCATTAGCAAATTCCGTGTAATCCAGGCGCGGCTTGATCTGGTTTAATGTGTTCGCCATTTGTGCCGCTGTCATTTGACCGCGATCTACCCTGGTGGCCAGTAATTTGCTGGCCTCAGCCATGCCTTGATCCAGACCGGCCTGAGCAATGTCTTTCATAACGACCAATTTACCCTTGGTAGCCGATTGATAGGCAATACCACCACCCATAATGCCCGCTCCCACTACCGCGACCTCTTGAACAGATTTGGTATTTAGCACCATTTTGGACGCACGTTTGGATAAATCCTGCTCACTAAGGAACAACGCAATCAAATTGCCCGAAACTTCGGTTTTGGCCAACCTCGCAAAATGCTTGGCCTCAACCTTAATGGCATCCTCTCGCGATAAGGCTGCATTCTTTTCGATCGACTTCACCGCAGTTAATGGTGCCGGCATATGCGGGCCCGCTTCTGCAGCAACCAGGCCCTTGGCCGTTGTGAATGTCATCAAGCGCTCGATATCATTCAATTTCACCGGTGAAATTTTTTCCACCCGCCGGGCGTGGAAAGAAATTTTTCCTGCTTTGGCTTGATCAATCAAATGTAAACCTGCCGCGCGTAACTGCCCGCTATCGACAATGGCATCGACAGCACCCACCGCCAAAGCGGCATCCGCTTTATATTCCTTGCCGGTCGCAATCCACTCAATGGCATTATCACAACCAATCAGTCGCGGCAAACGCACAGTACCGCCAAAACCCGGATTGATACCCAGCTTAACTTCTGGCAAGCCTAAACGCGCTTTTGCCGAAATCACCCTGAAATCACAGGCCAGCGCCAACTCAAAACCACCACCCAGCGCAATGCCGTCGATCAAAGCAACCGTTGGAAAAGGCACATCCTCGAGACCGGCAAAGATACTGTTGAAATCAACAACAGAAGCTTCTATTGATGCCTCATCATGGGCGAATAACTGATGGAATTGCGTAATATCGGCACCTACGATAAAAGTTTCTTTCGCGCTATAAACCAGCAAGCCTTTTACTTCTGACATAGTGGCCAATTTCGCTACGCATGAGCGTAATTCCTCAATAGTGTCTATATCGAATTTGTTGATCGATTGTTCTTTGGCATCAAAACACAAAGAGGCAATAAAATTACTATCGACAGTGAGAGAAATCGTCTTTCCTTGAAAAACCATACATGGCCCCATTAGTGGCAAAAGTTAAACAATATTCATGAAGCTTAGCAGTGCATCAACAGTGAGCAAGTAGCCAGATCAATAAATTCAAAGAAATGATAGTTAAAAAAATGAACGGCTACTTTTACTTCAAAAGCAGCCATGAGGAAAAATACTACGTTATAGATTGAGTGATTTTTGAGCTAAAACCCGCTCAACTGTATCCACAATCGTTTGTGTCTGGCGGTCCACTTCCAGATTAATCACATCACCGACCACTTTTTGACCATGAGTGGAAATCTTCAGGGTTTCCGGAATATAACTAACGGTCAACTCATTAGTGCTGTAATTAATATCAGCAATCGTCAGGCTGCAACCATTCAAGGCCACAAAGCCTTTCTTGAACAAGTATTTGGCCAGCTGTTGCGGAAATTGATAACACACTCGCAGGTTGTTTTCACTTTTCTCTAACGCAGATACTTTAGCCGTACCATCCACATGGCCAGAAACCAGATGGCCACCAATCTCGGCATTGGCTTTGGCAGAGCGCTCAACATTTACCGGTTTGCCAACAGCCAAATTGCCAAGGCTAGTCAGGTTCAATGTCTCCTGCATAATGTCAAAAATCACCAGGCCCGAAGCTTGGTTAAACTCAGTGACAGTTAAACACACACCATCAATGGCAATACTGGCTCCCAGGTTAACATCATCTCGTAATAGAACAGGCAGAATTATGCCGATGGAGATCAGTCCGGGTTTGGTGATCAAACTTTCGATGGAACATTGGGTTTGTACGATACCTGTAAACATGACACAACTCTTGATGGAAAGGGTATTTATTGTATTAAACCATAAAATCTTTAATTTGGGTCAGCGTCAAATTATCGTAAGCCCCAACCCGACACTGTAATTTTCATTCTTACGACTTGCCCAACTCCCGATGGCTTGCATTATGCGGTTTAATCACCTCGGCATGAGTTATTTGCTATTAAAATAGTTTACCCCGTGCCATCGCAAGTTTAATATCGGCAAAGTTGCAGTTAGCTTGATGCTTGCAAACGACCCTTTCTAATAATGACGCCTTCTAACAGGGTTTATTAATCTCGTTTTTTATCATTTTTAATGGCGCTCAAAAAAAATCGATCCCCACTCCCTTTGATTGTTGCCATTATTAGTTTTATGTTACCATCCAAAGTTAAAAACCTACGAAAAACCCGTAAATATAAAAAAGGGATACGTATATGCCAGATGATATAACCGTCCAAATCTATAAAATACTGCTTAATAACAGCCAAGACAAAACAATAGAAATCAATGATGATACTTTATTGGAAAGCTTAGGGCTTGATTCAATAGGTGTCGTTGAAATTGTGTATGACATTGAAGAATTGTTTGATATAGAAATCCCTAATCCTGGCCAGTCAGAAACGATAAATACCGATTTTAAATCGGCAGGTGATGTAATTGCTGCAGTTAAACAACTTTTAGCCGCTACTAGCTGATGACAAAAATTGTTGTTACAGGCCTGGGTTGTATTACCGCCATAGGCAATAATCTTGCTGAATTCGAGAAAAATTTGTTCGCAGGTGTTTCTGGAATAAAACCTGTCGAAAGAGTCGAATTGATACACTCCAGAACACGTATTGCTGCAGAGATTTCCGGTTTTACTCCTTCCGCGCATTTTAATGAAAATCAACTATCGCAAATGGATAGGCATACGTTTTTTTCTTTAATGTCAGCACGAGAAGCTATAGCGGACGCTGGATTAAGCTTCAATGGCCCTTTGGCCGAAAGAACAGGCGTTATTTATGGCACAGGAATGGGCTGCCAAAACACGGTTGATGAAATATCACTACAAGTTTATGGCCAGGGGGCTAAAAGACTGCATCCGTTTACTGTGCCTAAATTAATGCCCAGTGCCAGTTGTAGCCATATAAGCATGGAATTCGGGATTAAAGGGCCAAGTCTCACTACATCAACAGCGTGTTCATCCTCATCTCATGCAATGGGTGTTGCAATGATGATGTTACGCTCTGGAATGGTCGATGTGGTGATTTGTGGCGGCTCTGAAGCCCCTATAACTCCGGGAGGCTTTATTGCATGGGAAAGCCTGCGTATTTTAGCTCGAGACACATGCAGACCCTTTTCATCCGGCAGGGGCGGCTTAGTGCTAGGCGAAGGCGCTGCAACCCTGGTGTTAGAAACCCTGGAACATGCCCAGGCTCGATCTGCAAAAATATATGCCGAGCTCGCGGGTTTTGGCATGAGCTCCGACGCCGGCAATCTCGTACAACCCTCTATTGATGGAATGGAGCGTGCAGTGATTAATGCGTTAAATGATGCCAATGTAGCGCCTGAATCGGTAAGTTATATTAACGCTCACGGTACAGGCACTCCACAAAATGACCCTATGGAAACTGCCACCATCAGACGTGTTTTTGGATCACATGCCAATAAACTTTTAGTCTCTTCCACAAAGTCTATGCATGGTCATGTTTTAGGAGGCACTGCCGCCATTGAAGCGGTAGCCACAATACTGGCAATAACCACTCAATGCGCCCCCCCCACAATGGGTTATTTGGGGCAAGACACGGAGTGTGATTTGAATTATGTTCCCAATGAAAAACAACCACTTCAAATTGATGTTGCTATAAGTAATTCATTTGCCTTTGGAGGCTTGAATTCAGTATTGGTTTTTAAGCGTTTTAATGACTAACATCATAGAGTAATTCAGCGCGCGGCCGTTGGCATCGATCAGGGTTTTGAGTCGGGATGTAGGGGCGCAATTCATTGCGCCCTTTATTAAGCACAGATTGATATAGAAAGAATTATTCGCGCAGGCACGATCAAAAGGAACAATAAGTAATGCTCCTTGGATGGTTTGGGCTTGTGAATAATGTATGGCTAACAGGGTTTATTTATCTCGATTTTTTAAAGGTGGGCGCACTGCGTTTTGCCCACCCTACTTGCTCAACCCTTTTGATGACTAGAACTTTCTCCTGAATAATTCCGCCATCATGCCCAGTCGCAACATAATCGCATTATTTCTGGCCTGGGCGTGCGCATCAGGCTTGAGTATCGCCATCAGCAAATACGTATCTGCTTGCAATGCCGCGCGACAATACACCAAATGAATATCACTGGTTTTATAAAACTGGATTTTGCGCCTGTCCCAAGGGGCATCAGGATCAGCCAGATGCAAATGCCAGACTTCCTCAGCTTTCAGCACAGGCAAGGTATTGGGGTGATCATACAAAACATCCCGACCAAACAGGTCGGGAACGGTATGTGAAGATTTGTACTGGATAAAATCGGCTTCCAGCGCAGCAAGTTCCCTATCATCCAGCTGCTGCCTGATGATACTGCTTTTATAAACATCCATGATTATTTCTGAAAAGTCCCTAAATCCTCGTTAGTGGCAGACAATAACAATGCCTCACCATGCTTGGCAATAGCTTCCATACGCGCTCGTGAAGGCCTGAATGTTGCATCCGTTACATTAGCGTTTTCTTCCAGCAAATGGATAAGGCGCTCATAAAGCTCGGCACTGAGCATATAACCTGCCGGTTTGTTATTGGAAAGCACCGCCACTGGCTCATCCCGGAAGAACTGCGCAGGATTTTTCCGTAATTCAGTGATGGAAACCGTTTGCTCGGCATAGATGTGGTGAGTATTCATGGTTAAAGCCTGACTTTATAAATGTACGTTTATATGTACATTATAATAGACATAGATTTATGTGAATACAAGGTAAGCTTTATGGCGAGTTGTATGTGTGACACATAATGTGGCCGTTAACAAGCCATTCTGGGTGATCGACACTACGCGGCTATCCGTCACTGAATAATTCGTACCCT
>CAZTZY010000014.1:0-43474 GCA_964617765.1 uncultured Spongiibacteraceae bacterium | reverse complement strand
CTGCGTCGCCCTACCTCCTGCATCCATGCAGTCGTCCCCTGTTTTACAGGGGAGAGTAAATCTCGCTAAGTTTTTATTCGTAAGTAACGGCCATTCTTTGCAGAATCAACTTTCGATTCTCACCCAAACTCTCTTTTATTAATCAACCAGTTCAATACCCAAACCTTCAAGTAAACTCACCGCTTCAAACCGCGAAAACCTGGCCCCCCTGATTTCATTCTGCAAAATATCAATCGAATAATTGATTGCCTCTGCAAAATTGGCACCGGCCAGATTGGTTTTACCAAACACACTATTGGCAAAGTCGGTATAGGTTAAATTGGCTTCAGCCAGATTGGCCTTACGAAAATCAACATCATGCGCCTTGCATTCTTCCATTACCATTTCCTTCAAGGCCAATCCAAAAAATGATGAATCACTTATTATGCACTTATTAAATTTTATCGGCGCATATAAAGCCATACTCGACCAGTTAGCCTTTGTCCAGTCGATGCCAATCAATTTGCACTCATCAAAATCCACATCAGTAAATTTGCACTGTGTTATTTTTGCCACACTCAGGTTGCACTTGATAAAGTGGCAATCAATAAACTTGCATTTATTGAATACAGCTTCGTTAAAATCACAACCCAGGAATGTACAGCCGTCAAATTCCTTGCCGGCTATTTCCCTGTTAGAGCAATCTACTTCCGTAAAGGTTTGAGACAGGTATTCTGTTTTGGCATCATCTATATCCATCTATTATTACCTTTTAACCGAGGTTCGTTACCGGGCGTTTTAGCCCATTTCCGACTTCAACATTAACATCCTGCACAGAAAAGCAATACAAAAATATCCCCCTGCGATAGAATTACGCTTCCTCAGCTAATTTCTGCATTTTTGTTACTTTTATAGTGTGTTGTGATTTATGGCCGATTTACAAACCTGGCAATATGCCCTGATTGCACTGATATTTGTATGGAGTGGCTTTGTCCGCTCAGGGCTTGGCTTTGGTGGATCGGTATTATCATTGCCATTTTTATTATTGATCGACAACCACCCCCTGGTGTATTTGCCGATTATTGCCGTCCATTTATTAATATTTTCTTCCATCACTGTTTGGCAAAACTTTAACAAGCACCGCTTAGCCAAGCTGGCTGGAACAGCTGCCCTGGATACCGAAGACAGCACCATCGACTGGGCCTACCTGAAAAAGTCCTTGAAAATAATGATCATACCCAAATTGATCGGCGTGCTTGGTTTGCTAACCATTCCTGCCAGTATTATGACTGGCATTATTTTCTCCATCGTTTCAGTTTATGCTGTGTCTTATATCCTGAACAAGCCGTTCAAGAGCAACAATAAAATTCTCGATACATTCTTTTTAATGCTGGGCGCGTACATTAGCGGCACATCACTGATTGGTGCGCCATTAATTCTTTCTGTTTTTTCGACACATGTCTCCCGACATCAATTACGCGACACCCTGTTTGTGCTGTGGTTTATCCTTGTAACGATAAAAATGACGGCCTTTATTTTGGCCGGTGTCGATTTACAACTTATACATCACTTGTGGCTTCTTCCCGCCGCCACCATTGGCCATGTTGTTGGCCTGCGTTTTCACCAGAAAATCATCCAAGCAGACCAGGCCGTATTTTATCGCGTACTGGGGTTTTCACTTTTACTGGTCTGCCTGATGGGTATTGTTTCGTTGTTTATATAAAGC
The DNA here is from genome assembly GCA_964617765.1 of uncultured Spongiibacteraceae bacterium. Lineage (GTDB taxonomy): Bacteria > Pseudomonadota > Gammaproteobacteria > Pseudomonadales > DT-91 > CAZTZY01. Next base: position 41,769 of record CAZTZY010000014.1, on the reverse strand, counting down.
ATTGCCCTTTTTATTTACAGAACAGGGCCTATTTTATAAACATTATTGCGTAGATATATTCTTGTCCCGGAATGCAGGCAAGCTACTATTCATTTGAACACATTAGTTTTTGATCAACTTCGACAAGCACAGAAATACCATCTATTATTTTACCATCCAGCCTTTTATCAACACGGTTGACCCAATGTACAACGGCGAAAAGTTCAACAGCATCACCCATCTTGTAGGCGCCATTCTGGCGCAAATCGGCTTTGGTGCCTTATTGACCATTGGCATCCAGCAACATAGCTGGGCAACATTTATCAGCTTTACCATTTTCGGGCTGACACTTGTCATGCTGTATACGATGTCGACGCTTTACCACAGTTTTCAGCCACCAAAACTTAAAAGGCTTTTCCAAAAACTTGATCACGCTTCCATCTACCTGCTGATTGCCGGCACCTATACACCCTATATGGTAGTTTCCCTGGGCAATGGCAATGGTCCGCTGATGCTGTTGGGGGTATGGAGCCTTGCCCTGATAGGCCTCCTGCTCGATATTTTCATCAAGAACCGCATTCATACCCTGCAAATATTTATCTACCTGTTAATGGGCTGGATTTGTATCCTGGAATTTCACCACTTACAGGAAACGATAGCAGTGCCCGGTATCATTCTGCTGGTGATTGGCGGCATAGCCTATACTGTCGGCATCATTTTTTATGTGCTTGATCACCAGAAAAAACTCAGCCATGCACACGGCATATGGCACATTTTTGTCATGGTGGGCTCTATCAGCCATTTTATTTCCATCATCGGTTTTGTCAGGTAAATCGTGATTGCTCGACAAGGAAATGAGGCTTAAACATTCGCCCTTCAATAATGCCGGACTTCACCTATTTAATTTGCCGTTTATACTATTGGCAATTGTCACCTCCCCCACATATCACTACAATCCACGTCTTGATTTCAGGCTATTTTTATAAAACGTCGTTTCACACTGGCTGGCTATGGGCACCACTGACATCGATATAACCGGATACAACATTCTTGGCATGCTGGGTATTGGCGGCATGGCGGAAGTCTATCTGGCAGTCCAGGGTTCACTGAACCGTAAAGTTGCCATCAAAGTCCTGCTCAGCAACGATGATCCCAGCTTCAATCAACGCTTTATCAACGAAGGCCATTTGATCGCTTCACTGCATCATCCGGCCATTATTACCATCTATGACATTAACCAACTGAATGATGGCCGCTATTATCTGGCCATGGAATATGTCGGTGATGGCGATTTGACCCAGCATCAGGGTAAGGTAATTCCACCGGCACAAGCATTACACTGGATCCGGCAATTGGCCGCAGGCTTGCAGGTTGTGCATGAGAAAGGTCTCGTGCATCGGGATATCAAGCCGGCCAACATTCTGTTCCGCAACCAGAACAGTGTAGTGATTACCGATTTTGGCATAGCCAAGGATTTACAGATTGATAGTGAATTGACCCAGCACGGCATCGTCGTGGGCAGCCCTTCGTATAGCAGCCCCGAACAGGCGCAATGCCACCCCATTGACCAACGCACCGATATTTATAGCCTGGGTGTTGTTTTACTGGAAATGCTCACCGGCAATAATCCTTTTCGCGCTGATAACTATACACAAACAGCTATCAATCACGTGCAGATGCCTGTTCCAGCACTGCCTAACGAATTACGCAAGTATCAACTGCTGATAGATAAAATGCTTGCCAAAAATCCGCAACAACGATTTTCAAGTTGCCAGGAATTGCTTGATGCAATGAATGGCCTGAATGATGTCACACAACAGTTGCCATCTACAGGCTTTCAGCAACCGTTAGGCCTGCAGGCAATGACAAAACGCCTTAAACCAGGCTCATCACTTTTGCGTGCATCAATAGCCATCCTGTTGGTGCTGGGCATCTTGTTTGCAACTAATTACCCGGCTATTTCCCGACAAATTACACTATACCAGTATTTGTATAAGGCCGACCGCGCCATTGCCGCCAACCAATTGATTAATCCGGCAGAGGATAACGCCGATTATTATTATCATCAGGCCCTGTTAATTGACCCGGATAATACTTCCGCAAAAGCAGGCCTTGATCGCGTTCTCAAGGCAAGAGTTGCAGAAGCCCTGACTACCGCAGAAAAGCATTTCTCCAACCAGCGCTTGCTCAAACCCAAGGGCGATAATGCAGTTTTTTACTTTCGTCAGGCACTGGCACTGGAACCAGGCAATCCTTTAGCCCTGGATGGTTTGCATCGCATAGCCACCCTTTACCTGCAAATGAGCCAGGAGGCTTATGACAAAGGCGATTCCAGTGCGGGCTCAAAATACATTATTTCTGGACTGAAGGCTGAACCGGGTAATACAGCGCTACAGCAAATGCGCAGTGAACATCCGGCGTCAAGCGCAGCCAGGGGACCTTCTTCAACCACCACAGAAAAAACCAAAAATCCGTTAAAGTCACTGTGGGAAAAAGTGAAGGCTTTATAATCTCCAACGTCATAGGCAACCCTCATGAGCTTTTTACCGTGTGAAATTGTTGAAACCGGGCCTAACGTTACAGCTACAGTAATATGGCTACATGGCCTTGGTGCAAGCGGGCATGATTTTGTGCCCATTGTGCCTGAATTACAGCTACCCGCTAATCTGGGCGTACGCTTTATATTCCCTCATGCTCCTTCAATTCCCATTACTGTTAACGGCGGTATGATTATGCCGGGCTGGTACGATATTCTGGCAATGAATATAGAAAGAGAAATTGACACCCGCCACATCCTGGCTTCTGCGGATGCTATCACTGCATTAATTGAACGCGAGATAACTCAGGGCATTCCCAGCGAGCGTATTGTATTGGCCGGATTTTCGCAGGGTGGTGCTGTTGCCTACCAAACCGCATTATGCTACAAAAAACCGTTAGCCGGTTTAATGGCACTTTCAACGTATTTTGCAACGTATAAAACGATAGTGCCATCAACCGCCAATAAATCCATTCCTATTCATGTATTTCATGGCACTGAAGATTCAATGGTTCCTGTCATATTAGCAAAACAGGCGCTGGATATTCTGGCCATATTGGGGCACAAACCCGACTATAAAACCTATACAATGGAACATGAAGTGAGCATGGAAGAAATCAGGGATATCTCCTCATGGTTACAAAAAGTGTTGGCCTAAACACATTTCACAACATGTTTTTTATTGGGCTTTACGCACCAGTTTAATATAGGTAGGTGGGCCGGGTGTACTGTTTGAGTCAAAGCCCAAAGTAAAATTCATTACCCTGATATTGGTGGCATTGGCTGTAGATGTGGACAGGGAAGAAGACCAATACCAATTTATTGTAGTAGGAAATAACGTAGTATTTATCGTGGGATTAAAGCAGGCTTTATCTAACAGCGTACGTAGTTCTGAAATGGTAGGTAAACGCCAGTCTCTATAACCCGAAGTGCCGGTGCCGGCATTGACGACTTGTACCACCTCCACTGTTTCTTCCCAATCAAAACCATCGATATAACCTGTACAGGTATTATCTCGATAATCTTCACCCAGAGAACATTTTTGCCACATCAACCCGGTTCTTTTGTCGGTTACCGTGCCATCCTTATGATCAATATAAATACTATCGGGCTTCTTGACTGGCTCTTCACTTTCACAAGCTGCCAATACCCTCTCCACAGATATTAATGGCACAAACATCAGGAATAGTAATTTTTTCTTCATGAGTATTCCTAATTGAATGTATTGGCAAAGAGTTTTTATATGCAGCCAATGGTGAAAGCAGTAAAAAAAACAGCCAATTTTAAAAACTGCCTGTTCATCATGGCTTTTGGCCTTCATGTACATTTTGTAATAATAGTATTAACTCAGGATTATTCAAATTTTCATTCGGAAATACAGCGACATATCAGGGTATTTCTTTTTAATTCCTGGTATTACCCTGAACAGGTGCTTGCAAACTACTAAAGGATTTAGGAGACACATACACCAAAAAATCCTTACCCTTTTCATCAATAATAATATTCAGCCCAAATTGCGGGTACAAATAACTGGTCACTGTATTTTCGATGACTGACGTGCGCCCGGGCGATCCAAAGCGCTGTTCTATCAATTGTTTATCTAATTGCGCCACAGGAACGAACGTTATACTTTTTATAGTGTATGACAGCGCTGCTTGTTGCTGCTCAAAACGGAGTATCATTTTTTTGATACCTGTTTCCAGATGTTCTTGTCGCACCGGAAACTGCATACGCAGGCGTTCAATATCTTCACTACTCACATCCGCGACCAATATCAGGCTACCTTTTAATAATCCGGCCTGAAAATTACTGGTAAACAGTTCGAGTACATCTGGCTGCCCGGATTTTGATAAAATTGCCAGCTCATAGTCAGAACCTATTTGCCTCACTGCATCTGCCAATTGGCTTTTCCCTGGCGTTAGATTGAATACTCGCGATTCTCCTCCAGCCAGCTCAATTTGCCAGGGTAATCCATGTTGAACAGTTATGGCCTCCGGATTTCTTGACGATGTTTTTTGCCACATCACAAACAATGTAACCAAGACGAAAAAAACAACAGGGACTAGAATATATTTCTTATTCATAATAATTCTTGCTTTGAATCATGGGATTTCCAGTATAGCTCCTTTGCAGTTAAATTAGTTTGAAACGACACCAGCTATAGGCTCAGGCTTGATAGTATTTCAAAACTGGCGGTATCTGTTTATTTCGTACATCCCGATGCTGTACAAAACTCCGGAATTTCTTTCATCCTTGATTATAAACGCATTGATTTAAGGTCTATGGGATACTGGTAAAATGTTATTTCCACAAATCGGTCAATACATGCAAGTGTCGGCGAATATCACTGCGCTTCGCCAATTCAAAACCGCGCTCGCGCATAGCTTGCGGAAATGGCTGTGAAATAATTTCCTCCACCTCCTTAATGTCTTCAAAAAGAAATCCCGCATCCCCGATATACTCTTGCAAATCCGGCCTGACTTTTTGCATACACACCCCCACTCCTGCAGCCTTTGCTTCCGCTATAGACAAAGGCCATCCTACATTTTTGACAACAGAAGACGCCGTATAAACCAGCCATTCATGCTTTTTGTAATGGATTGGCATATCATCAGGCTCTACAGGCTGTATAAAATTCACCTTACCCTGTATAGCACTGTTAGATGCAACCAGCTCATCAACATCATAACCCATGGCATATAGATTGAATTTTTTATCAGGAAGCAATGTGGATAGCCGCAAAAAATCTTCCATGTTTTTCTTGGGCAATGCAGCACCCATATTCATCACATCGCTACCATTAGGCGCCATATTGTAAAATTCGTCATACTTGATTACCGGAAAACAATCGATAATTTTCTCAGGCCAAATACCTCCTTTTTCAAGATGCTGTCGTAAAAACGGGAATGCGAGCATACCCAGGCAATGTTCATTGTTGATAAAACCCGAGACCGCCTTGATTTGCTCTGTCGTTTGCCCTAACACATCAAAAGAATGGCTACGAAGGGTATAGGGAACACCGAGTTTTTGTGCAACCTTCATCAGCGTTGGCGCCAGCATAAGGTAATGCCCATGGACCATTTCGGGAGAAAAATTCCTGAGATAGGCAAATACATTTTTCTCATTCGCCGGAGTAATCTGTATGTGCGGCTTACGAATACGGTACGGGCAATTACTGATACTCAAGGCCATCACCTCAACCTCGTGCCCGAGGCTGAGTTGTTCTATTTCTGTTTTTATATAGGTTTCCGAAATCTGCGGATACGCCTGAACAACCACAAGAACTTTCATAAGCAATATTTACACATGACAATTAAAAGAATAAACCTACTGAGGGCGCTGTTATAACACTCCAGTCCAATAGTACGGTTCTTTTCGCAATTTTAAAACCCTGCCCTTCAGGGCGGATAACATCATTTCTTCGGGCTGTATAGATTGTATTATCCATACCATAGCGGCTTAATGCCAACATCAGGTTACTGCGCACTTCAAAACCATCGGCTGTGGGTACAGCTTCTATATTACTGACTAATCGTGTAGTGCGCGGCGGCGGGTTATCAGTCCATGAATTGAGCTTGAACGAGCGCATGACACGAATGCTCAGCGTAAAGAAGTTATCATCGCGCAGTGGCGGCTCTAATCCTTGGCTGACGTCTTGCTGTATATTCAATAAAGCTTCGGTTTCCCTCTTTGCTGCATCCAGCATAGGGGTATGCCTTGCTGGCATGGTATAGATAATATCTTCGCTTAATAACGCCAGCCATTGCTGGTATTGCCGATCGTCTAACAGCCTTGCCTCATGAAAGTAAAACTGGGTGATACGATGATAATCCTCGAGTGTTATTTTTTCATGGCTCATGATTTTACCTCTGCCAAACCAGGTTTGATATCATGGTGCCAACGCTGGTAAAAGGCGCGGGCATAATGCTCATCATAACAGGCACCTACCATGCCCGGCAGTTCGGCATGGGCTTTAGCATCACCAAGGCCCAAACCATAATAATAAGGGGCATCATCGGCCACTTCGATGGCATTACCTATCACCTGTTGCGACCAGGCCTCGGAATCTTCCTGCTCGAGCAAACCTCCAGGACCAAAAAACAGCGTGTAATTCATACGCAGCTTTTTCTTGATATGTTCCGGGGCATCAGCATCCACTACCCACCACGACCAATATTCAATCTGGTTCGGGCCGCGGGGATGGCTGATGCGAATGGTATTATTACCCCACAGGTACGAGAAGTTGGGATAAACACTGTAGGTCAATGGCCGCAAACGACTGCGCACTGTCCCTAACCTTGCTGCCACTTCAAGCTGGCGCTGCAGCAAATAAGCATGTACTTCGGGATCAAATGCGGCAATACCGTCAATTCCCCACATACATTTTTCCGGTGGTGTGCCTTCATCCATTAATCGCACAGCAACACCATGACCCGGTTTGGGCACCACATTAAGGCCATATTTTTCAAGATCGTTAGCCTGCTCGGTACCCTTTAATAATGATCCATGCAAGAAGGCTCCATGACCCACATCACCGAGCTGGTTTTCTACCGGCAGCTTCCAGTTGCCGCGCAATTGCCATTTATGCGCTGCACCGATGACTTCAATGCCGTTGGGATAACGATCAAACATACAATCGAGATAAAAGCGCATATCGCCGAGATAGGCTTCCAGCGGCTCAATATCGGCAGCAAGGCAAGCAAAAATTAAACCGTTATAGTTTTCAACGCGGGGAACTTTTTTCAAGCCCAGATGACTTTTTTCTATTTCACTGCACATCTTTTCTTGCGGTACAGCAACCAGCTTGCCTTCTACCGTATAGGACCAGTTGTGATAAGGGCAAACAAAGCGCTTGGCATTGCCAAAATCAGCCCGGCACACCGGCACACCGCGATGGCTGCAACTGTTGATCGAGACATGGACTTGCCCATCTTCACCGCGCGCCACAATAACGGGCGTTTCTCCCATATAATTGGCGAGGAAATCACCGGGATGTCGTAACTGGCTTTCATGCGCCACATATAACCAGCTGCGCGCAAAGATACGTTGCTGTTCAAGATGGTAAAGAGCTGGATCACGGAAGATACGTCGACTGACAAGACTTCCATCATCACTGACCAATGCTTGTGGCTTTAACATATATCCCTCTTGATAAATTTCTTGAGCTTTTAACAATTCCGGGAAATGCGTTTTACCGGTTTATGCAAACTGTGCCTCTACATTATTAATACAAAATGCTGATCCGTCATAGTGTTGTCATCGTTTTACTTTAGCTTCTTCCAGGAATTCAGGCAGTTACTTGATCCACATTGGCACCAATTCAAAATAATACTGTATATATACACAGAAAAAACTTGCACTACTGTTAATGCATACATATACTGTACATAAATACACATATAAAGGTGAATTAATCATGAATAAGAATCTAAAAAAAGTTGATTACAGCCATTTCCGCCAAATAATCCGTGTGGCTGCCGGATCAAAGGTGAAGAACAAGGGTTTGAAAACCTACGTTTACGACCAGAACAACCACATGCTGGCAATTTTGCAGTCACCTTCCATTGACCTTTTTGGTCGTACACGTCCGGCTCAATATTTTGTCAGAAATTACGCTTGATTATTCCCCAACCCTGAATTATTCACCTGAATGCACTGAAGCATTAGTAATAATTCAGTGGGTTTCACCCTCTCACCCCACTTGCCCTGCGTAATCAGGGCTTTTTTCTTGCAGTTTGCACCCTTCGCCCCCATATCTATTGCTACACTGCTTATATTCCCGAAAGTATTCCGCTCAGGATTCGCTTTCTTAATGCAGTTTTTTTGCTAATAATGAGGCTTCAGAAGCTTTGTTTTGACGCTTCGACATAATAATTAATAAGGTTTACATGAGTAGAAAATCACGGATTAACGATCCACACGCCGACAGGGAAGCTGCCAAATACGATAGCCCCATTCCCAGCAGAGAATTTATCATCGACTTGATGCAAGATGATGGTAGCGCATGGTCATTCAACAAACTCTGCAAGACATTACAGCTTCACGAAGAAGAACAGGAAATTGCACTGTTACGCCGCCTGAAAGCCATGATGCGCGAAGGCCAGCTGTCCGAAAATGACCAGGGTTTATTTATCCTGCCTGATCGCAGTGCATTAATTGCCGGCAAAGTCATGGCACATAAAGACGGTTATGGTTTTGTACTTCCTGAAGGTGGTGGCGAAGACTTATTCCTGCATTATCGGGAAATGCGCAAGGTGTTTGATGGCGATAAAGTATTAGCACGAGTAATGAGCCGCGATAAAAAAGGCAAACTCGAAGGTGAAATCGTTGAAGTGACCGAACGCAATACCCATCGCGTTGTAGGTAAACTGTTCATCGAAGAAAACAAACAGCGCGTAGTTCCTGATAACCCGAAAATCCAGCATACCGTTTATATTGATCAGCAATTCACCATTAACGCTGAACATGAAACGATTGTAGTCGTTGAAATCACCAGGCAACCCGATGCCAAACGCCCTCCTCAAGGTGTGATTGTCGAAGTACTGGGCAATGAAATGGCACCGGGCATGGAAATCCAGATTGCCACTCGCACGTTTGGCATTCCTTACGAATGGCCCGCAAAGGTGTTAGAGCAGGCTGAAAAATTCGCCCCGGAACCCACCAAGAAAGATAAATTACATCGAATGGATATTCGTGATTTACCGCTGGTCACCATTGATGGTGAAGATGCTCGCGATTTTGATGATGCCGTTTATTGCGAGAAAAAACCTCGCGGTGGTGGCTGGCGCCTGATTGTTGCTATTGCTGATGTTTCCCATTATGTCGCCATAGGCACTGCACTGGATGATGAAGCGCGCCTGCGCAGCACCTCGGTATACTTCCCCGAGAATGTAATCCCTATGCTGCCCGAACAACTCTCTAACGGCTTATGTTCATTAAAACCTGCCGTGGATCGCCTCTGCATGGTGTGCGATATGCAAATCAACGCCAAGGGCATTATGACCGGTTACGAGTTTTATGAAGGCGTTATGCATTCCCATGCACGCCTGACTTATACTGAAGTTGGCAGACTACTACAGGAAAAAGACGATGCCGACAGTTTGATTCGAGGCAGTTACGCAGCTTTGGTACCTCATATTGATGAACTGCATAACCTCTACCATGCCTTGCGCTCACAACGCCTGATTCGTGGCGCGATTGATTTTGAAACCACGGAAACTCGCATCATCTTTAATGAGCAACGCAAGATTGAATCCATCATTCCTGTCGTGCGTAACGATGCCCATAAACTGATTGAGGAATGCATGCTGTGCGCGAATGTTGCCACCGCAAATTTTCTGGAAAAACACAAAATTCCAGCATTATACCGCTCTCATGAAGGCCCAACAGAAAAACGTCTGGGCAACCTGCAAAACTTTATCGGTGAATTGGGTTTAACTTTAACCGGCGGAACAAAACCCAGTCCACTGGATTATCAAACCTTATTTCAACAGGTAAAAGACCGGGTTGATGCCAACCTCATCCAGACCATGATGTTGCGCTCGATGAGCCAGGCCGTTTACGAACCCGATAACAAAGGTCACTTCGGCCTGGCTTATGAAGCCTACACACACTTCACTTCCCCGATTCGCCGCTATCCGGATTTGTTAGTCCATCGCGCCATTCGTTCAGTGATTCGCAGTGATATGCCCTCAAAAAATGTGCGGCGAACGGCCGAACAGAAACCTTTGGCCAAGGATAAAATATATCCTTACGCCTTACCTGAACTAATGCAACTCGGCGAGCATTGCTCAATGGCCGAACGCCGCGCAGATGATGCCACCCGTGACGTGAATAACTGGCTCAAATGCGAATATTTACAAGCGCATCTGGGCGATACTTTCGAAGGCATTATCACCAGCGTCACTTCGTTTGGTTTCTTTGTGGAATTAAGCAACCTCTATGCTGAAGGACTGGTACATGTTAGCCAGCTAGGTTCTGATTTCTTTATTTTCGATGCCGGCAAACAACGATTAATCGGTGAACGCACACGCATGGTGTTCAGGATTGGTGATAAAGTGTCGGTAATCATCACTGGCGTCGACCTCAAAGAACGTAAAGTGAATTTGAGCCTGGCAGGCAAACCTGTATCGGCCACCGCACACTCTGTGGGCAAATCGCCAGTCAATAAACAGGCACATAAAAGCGGTACAGCAAAAAAACATTCAGGCTCGAAAGCCAGTGTCTCTCCTTCCCATAAACCTGCCGGTAAACCATCAACAAAACCTTCCGGTAAACCACCGGCGAAAAAAGCGGGCAAAAATAGCACCTCAAAAACCCGCAAACGCCGATAAGGAGATTACCCAAGGTGGCACAAATTATTTACGGTTTACATGCCGTACAAAGCGCACTCAAACATCAGGCTGATACTATTGAAGCACTCTATTTTGATGCCAATCGCCAGGATCAACGCCTGCAACAAGTGTTGCAACTGGCACAATCGCAAGATGTGGAATGCATACCCTGCAACAAGGATGAACTTAATAAAAAATCGGGCGGAGAACAACACCAGGGCGTAGTGATCGAGGCTCAAGAAAAACAACAGCACCAATCTTTGGAAGAGCTGTTAGATAACCTGCAAGAACCACCCTTACTACTGGTGCTGGATGGCGTGACTGACCCGCATAACCTTGGTGCCTGTTTACGCACCGCAGATGCCGCCGGCGTTCATGCCGTCATTTTCCCCAAGGATAAATCCGCCTCTATTAATGCCACCGTACGAAAGGTAGCTTGCGGAGCAGCTGATGTGATGCCGGTATACCCCGTTACCAATCTCGCCCGCTGCCTCGAGCAATTACAACAACGCGGCATCTGGATTATTGGCACTGCCGGCGAGGCTGAAAAAAACCTCTACGAACTTGAGTTAAAAGGACCAATGGCTCTGGTCATGGGTGCTGAAGGCAAGGGTATGCGAAGGTTAACCCGCGATCATTGCGATTATCTTGCCAAATTACCGATGGCAGGCAGTGTCAGCAGTCTGAATGTTTCCGTAGCAGCCGGCGTTTGCTTATTTGAGATGGTTCGTCAACGTCAATTGGTTTCATAAAGCTAAATTGCTTGCATATTAACCAAGACCTCCATACAATCCGCTTCCTTATTTTCGCTAGCCAGAGTAATCTAGCTAGCCCCATTAACTCCTTACCTTACTGTGTAACGCATACACGGAAGGCCAAACCGAAGGGAGAATAGAGTATGCGTCATTACGAAGTCGTATTTCTGGTACATCCAGATCAAAGCGAGCAAGTTCCTGGCATGATCGAGCGCTATAAAGGCGTCATCGAGGCTGATGGTGGAAAAATCCACCGTTTAGAAGACTGGGGACGTCGCCAACTTGCCTATCCAATCAATAAAATTCACAAAGCACATTACGTATTGATGAACGTGGAAATGAGCCAAGCGGCCTTCGATGAGCTTGATTCCAGCTTCCGTTATAACGATGCCGTACTGCGTAATCTGGTTATTCGTCGTGATGAACCTGTCACCGAAGAATCTTTCATCATGAAAGCTGAAAAAGAAAAAGAAAGCCGTGATCAACGCCGAGCTTCTGAATCTTCTCGTCCTGCTTTTGATTCCGATGATGATGAAGACGATGATTTAATCGATGGCTCAGCAGAAGATGCTGAAGCTGAAACCCTATAATTAAGGCGAGGAGAATAATATGGCTCGTTTTTTCCGTCGTAGAAAATTCTGTCGTTTCTCTGCAGAAGGCATTAAAGAGATCGATTACAAAGATATTGAAACTCTAAAAGCCTATGTTTCTGAAACAGGTAAAATTGTTCCAAGCCGTATCACTGGCACTACTGCAAAATACCAGCGCCAATTGGGTACAGCCATTAAACGTGCACGCTTTCTGGCATTAATCCCTTACACGGATTCGCACGAATAATAAATTTATGCTGCCCTTAGCACGCTGGTTTATGCAAGGGCGCGGTCACGCGCTAGGATTTTTATTAATAACCTTAATAACCAGTCCTGTGCTGTGGCCAAACGGTATTTTAGCCGCAGCGGCACTGAGTCTGGTGTTTCTGCGGATTGGCGCACGAGATGGCGTCATGTTGTGGCTCTGGGCTTTATTACCAACAATAGCATTAGCCATCAGGTTTGATAGCTTTATGCCATTACTGTTAATTAGCACAGCAAGCATAACAAGCTGGGTACTCAAGAAAACGGTTTCCTGGTCCTACACATTGATGAGTTTATCCGCGTGCGGCTTATTAGCCACACTCGGGCTGGACAAACTAGCCAGTGACTCATTAAGTCCTTTTGTAGATGCCTTTAACCAGTTTCTTGCGGATTGGCAAAAACAGTTACTTCAAACTGATTTTAAAGGCATATTGCCCGTCTCAGTTGAATCAACTTTTATTGCTGGTCTTTTTGGCACGATGCTTATAATCGGCGCATTTCTTGGCTTGATACTGGCAAGGTCATGGCAAGCCAAACTTTACAACCCGGGTGAATTTCAAAAAGAATTTCACCGGATGCGTTTAGGAAAAATAGAATCAATAGCAGCCGTAATGCTTGTTGGTCTTTTTTTTCAACTGGGCGCGCAATATTTAACCTGGGTGTGGCTAGCACTGTTCCCCTTGTTAATAGCAGGTATTGCATTATTTCATGCTTACGCCTTGCACAAAAAAATGAAACCACATTGGTACTTTGTTTTTTATTTGGTACTGATGATTTGGGATCCACTAAAAGTGATTTTAGCCGGATTAGCTCTTGCCGATTGTTTTATCGACTTTCGTAACAAGCTCCCAAAAACAACAACAGATCAAGACAGCTGAGAGGTGACGTTATGAACGTTATTTTATTAGAAAAAGTAGGAAAGTTGGGTAGTCTGGGTGATCAAATCAATGTTAAGGCCGGTTATGGTCGCAACTACTTAATCCCCTTCGGCAAAGCCGTTCCAGCCACCAAAGAAAACATTGCAAGCTTTGATGCCCGTCGTGCTGAGCTTGAAAAAGCTGCGGCAGCGAAACTTGCAGACGCTGAAGCTCGCGCAACCAAGCTACAAGACCTTAAAGTGAGCATTGAAGCTAACGCAGGCGATGAAGGAAAGCTCTTCGGCTCTATAGGTACCAGTGATATTGCTGAGGCTGTTACTGCCTCTGGTATTCCTGTTGCTAAAAGCGAAGTACGTATGCCTAATGGCGTTATTCGTGAAATCGGCGAATACACTGTTAGCATTCAACTTCACAGTGACGTTACCCAAACAGTTACTGTTATTGTTGTTGCTCAATAAGACATCATTTTTCTTGATCGTAATAAAACAGGGGCATAGAAATATGCTCCTGTTTTTTGCTTAAATAATTCAAATAACTTAGCTCTTGCTGATCAAAAAATAATGTTCTAGGCTGTTACTCCTTAAGTAAGTTTAGCCACCATGGAAAAAAATAATCTCGACACGCCACTATTTGAAGAGGAACTTGATCTTCAACAATTACTTCCTCCTCATTCAATTGAAGCGGAACAAGCTGTTATTGGCGGTTTATTATTAGCCAATGATAAATGGCATGATGTCGCGGATCTTGTCACTTCCATGGATTTTTATCGTAATGACCATCGCAATATTTTCCGCGCCATGGAGTTATTGATCGCTGCCGATAAACCACTTGATGTTATTACCCTTCATGACAAACTACAGAATCTGGATTTATTAGAAAGTGTAGGAGGGCTACCTTATCTTGCTGAACTGGCACATAACACCCCAAGTACTGCCAATATTCGCGCCTACGCAAATGTTGTACAAGAAAAATCCATTTCTCGTAAGTTATTGGTCACCGCTAATAATATTGAGCGTATCACTCGTAACCCAGAAGGTCGTAGCGCCCGAAATATCATTGAAGAAGCCGAACGCGAACTTCAGGAAATAGCTGAAAATCGAGCCAAAGAAGGTGGACCCCAGGAAATAAAACCCATCTTAAAAAATACCATTGAGCAAATAGAGAATCTGGTTAAAAACAAAGGGCAACTATCGGGGCTTTCCAGCGGGTTTACTGATCTTGATAACCTCACCAACGGTTTGCAGAAATCCGATTTGATTATTGTTGCAGCGAGGCCTGCCATGGGTAAAACCTCTTTTGCGATGAATCTGGTTGAAGCTGCCATTATCAAACCGGAAAATCCAAAACCAGTATTGGTTTTTAGTATGGAGATGTCTGCCGAGCAATTAATGATGCGCCTGGTATCTGCTGTAGGGAAAATTGATGGTCGAGATATCAAGCGTGGCGACATTAAAGATGATGATTGGCAAAAACTGGGCATTGCTACCAAAAAACTGATCGAGAAACCGCTATATATTGATGACACCCCAGCCCTGACTCCTACAGAAATTCGTTCACGGGTACGCCGCATTCACCGTGAATATGGTGATATAGGTTTAATCATGGTGGATTACCTGCAGTTGATGCAAGTTAATGGTCGCTCAGAAGGTCGAACTGCAGAAATATCCGAGATTTCACGCTCATTGAAAAGTTTGGCCAAAGAGTTTAATTGCCCCGTTATTGCCTTATCACAGCTAAACCGCAGCCTGGAAAGTCGCCCCAATAAACGCCCGCAAATGTCTGATTTACGCGAATCGGGCGCCATCGAGCAAGATGCAGACATCATTATGTTCATCTATCGAGATGAAGTTTATAACCCTGAAAGTGAGCACAAAGGTAAAGCAGAAATCATTATTGGAAAACATCGTAGCGGCCCTACAGACACTGTACATCTGGCCTTTGTTGGCAGATATACCCGCTTCGACAACCTCGCACCTGAATACTACCCGGGTTAATCAGTGGCGACTGAAATAGAAAGAAAGTTTCTTGTACTCAATCACAACTGGAAAGAAACATCCCCTTTTTCGATTTTCAAACAAGGCTACCTGAACAGCACTCCCGCAAGAACCATTCGCATTCGCATTGATGGCATAAATGCTTTTATCACCATCAAATCGAAAAATACCGGCATCCAGCGGCAGGAATTTGAATACCCCATTCCCTTGGCAGATGCTGAACAGCTCTTATTACTCTGCGAAACAGCACCATTAGAAAAGAAACGTTATCGCGTGCGATGCGACAGCCATCTTTGGGAAGTCGATGAATTCCTAGGCGCAAATAACGGTTTGATTGTTGCTGAAATCGAATTGCAGGCTATTAACGAAAAATTCAATATTCCAGAATGGATAGGCCAAGAAGTTTCTGATGACCCACGTTATTACAATAGCTATCTTTCAAAACACCCTTATACATCCTGGTAAATTTACGGCTTAACATGCAGCTGTAAATAATTGACCAGCCACTTACGCCGCTCAATATCATCAAATGCCGTAAGATGATAACCCTCATAAGACAAGAATATTTTAGGCGACAGCGCATTTCCAAATAAATCTGCACCGTGCTGAAAAGGCACAACCGGATCTGATTTGCCATGAATAATCACCAAAGGTGTTGGTGAAATCTGGCCTATCACATCAATCAAATCATAATTTTTAGGCATTACCATGGATGCAGGATACTTGAACAATCCGACAAACCAGTTTTGGCTCATGACTTCACGCATAATCCTTTGATAACTGCTAAAACCTGCATCTAACACAACAGCACTGAATTTTTTACGCAAGTCATCCTCAGTAGCGATAACATAACCCGACATGCTTGCACCCAAACTATGCGCAATTAAATATTTCGGCGTATTGGCATCATAATGAGCTACAAACCATTGCAAAGCATCTGCTATATCAGTCATTGTTTTATCCAGATCAACTTCTCCACCGGAATGGCCATACCCACGATAATCCACTAACAAAACATCATAGCCATAATCAGTTAACCAAAAAACCTGTTTGGCATTTATACTGATATTTTCTGCGTTTCCATGAAAATAAATGATTGCCCCCTTGCGAAGGCCCTGCCGCTGAGGCATCAACCATGCATTTAATAGAATACCATCACGGGTTTTGATATTAATAATATCGTATTGATAATTTTCCATCTCCGGGATGTTTTGCCATATTTTTTGTGGGAAAAAAATCCAATGCGAGCAACCTGCCAGCACAAATATCATAAAAAAATGAATAGGAAAATAACAGGAACGCTTTAAGCGAGAGTAAACAGAACCGGGCATAAATCGTAAAACCATGATCAACCCAAAATCAAAAAGGATGATGCCACGCATACAAAGGCGGCATCACCATATTTATCTTCAAAAGTTATAGCGTAGACCTATTGAAAGTAAATCAATATCACCCACCTCTATGGACGATGTCGCTTGCAGCGCAGGAACAAACTCATAACTCGCACCAACCAATAAAGATACATCACGATAATAATCATTTGTGCTTACCGAAAGATCACTGAATGCCTGCAGCTTATCCATGATTGCCAACCGAACACCGCCACTTAATAAAAGACCATTCTCTTTATCGTCATCTTTAGGTTGATCAAAATTCACTTCGATATGCTCAATCTCCGCTCTAACGACTAAATCAAATGGCATGGCTTCTATTGCCGGCAAAGGCTGATGATATGCAGCGCCCATAGTTAATACCATTAGATCGTAGTTCTTATCGCCAGCATCGAGCAATGAACCAATAACACTAAAAGATGGCGCAACATCAAATGAACCCTTGATACGCAATCCATCAATATTGCCATGACCTCTATTGAAACGATTATCGATCAGGTTGTCATTACTCATATCAACATAATTGGCTTCAATAAAACTATAATTGAATACTTTTGACTGGGAATGAACGGGCTCCGCATAAGAAACTATACTTAAACTTGCCATACCCGTTGCTATCAATAACTTTTTCATAGTTAATCCTCATAAAAGATGAAAAACTAACATACTATAAATTATAGTCCCGGGATGTTCGCTATCATACACCCGACTATTTTTTATTTTTTGCTTGCGCGAATGCAGCTGCAAAGGCATTGGAAGGTTTGGGCTCATTTTTTAACATGCCGGGTTTAAACTTATTCTGCCTGCCCGCGCCTTCGGCCGTTTTTTTCATGCTTTGCTCTTGCCCTGGCTCATCATCCAAACGCAATGACAGTGCGATCCTTTGCCTAGCAACATCAACTTCCATCACTTTAGCCTTAACGATATCACCGGCTTTTACCACTGCACGCGGATCACTGATAAATTCATGGGATAATGCGGATATATGCACTAAACCATCCTGATGCACACCCACATCAACAAATGCACCGAAATTGGTAACATTGGTCACTGTGCCCTCAAGAACCATACCGACACGCAAATCTGAAATTTTTTCAACGCCATCCTTAAAGTCTGCCGTCTTGAATTCAGGCCGCGGGTCACGACCCGGTTTATCCAGCTCCTTGATAATATCGACAACCGTTGGCAAACCAAACTTTTCACTGACAAAGTCCTTGGGCTTTAAATCCTTGAGGAATCGGGTATCACCAATAATTTCATTGATTTTGCGCTGACTTTTTTCTGCAATAGTTTCTACGACGGAATAAGATTCCGGATGTACCGCAGAGCGATCGAGCACATTATCGCCATTCATAACGCGCAAGAAGCCGGCAGCCTGCTCAAAAGTCTTATCACCAAAACGCGTGACATTCTTTAATGCATCACGGGTTTTAAACACTCCATGCTGATCCCTGTAATCCACTATATTTTGCGCAATACGTTGATTTAAACCGGATACACGACTCAACAATGCCACCGATGCCATATTAACATCCACACCCACAGCGTTTACACAATCCTCAACGACTGCATCAAGACTACGAGCCAACTCGGATTGACCAACATCATGCTGATACTGCCCAACACCAATCGACTTGGGATCTATCTTCACCAGCTCGGCTAACGGATCCTGTAAACGGCGAGCGATGGAAATAGCACCGCGTATCGTCACATCAAGATCAGGGAATTCTTTGGCTGCAAATTCAGAAGCTGAATAGATGGAAGCACCTGATTCATTAACCACCACTTTCCGCAAACCTAGCTGCGGAAACTCTTTAATGATATCTCCGACAAACTTGTCAGTTTCGCGTGAAGCCGTTCCATTGCCGATAGCTATCAATTCCACTTTATATTTCCTGGCCAACTGAATGAGTACAGCGGCAGACTCAACAATTTTATTTTGCGGTGGCGTTGGAAAAATTGTCGTGTGATCAAGATACTTGCCAGTATGATCAACTACCGCCACTTTTACACCTGTACGCATTCCAGGATCAAGACCAATAGTAGCCCTCGGCCCAGCAGGAGCCGCCAAAAGCAAATCTTTTATATTATCAGCAAATACCTTGATGGCATCCACTTCAGCTCGCTCACGCAAGGATGTTAGAAGATCGGTTTCAACATGCGTATGTAATTTCACCCGCCAGGTCCAGCGTACTACTTCCTTAAGCCATGTATCGGCAGCACGCCCCTGGTCTTTTATGCCACAGTGTTCTGCAATCATAATCTCACAAACATGCAATATTGGCTTTTCCTCACCGGAATCAATATCCAGTTTTAGCTGCAGAAAACCCTCATTACGCCCACGAAAAACCGCAAGCGCACGATGTGACGGCACATTTTTAATCAACTCGGAATATTCAAAATAATCTCGGAACTTGGCGCCCTCGTGCTCTTTGCCTTCAACCAACTGTGTTATGACACTGCCCTGTTCTTGCATGTAATTCCTGAGTTTGGCTATTAACGCAGCATCCTCCCCAAATCGCTCCATCAATATATATTTGGCGCCATCTAACGCTGATTTAATATCTGCAATGCCTTTATCTGCATCAACATAAGGCAACGCTAATACCACAGGATCTTGAGCAGGATCAAGATATAACTGATCTGCCAATGGCAACAAACCCGCCTCAATGGCAATTTGCCCTTTGGTTCTGCGTTTTTGTTTATACGGAAGGTACAAATCTTCCAGGATATTTTTAGTTTCAGCATTAGCAATCAGGTTAGATAGTTCGACTGAAAGCTTTCCTTGCTCCTCAATACTTTTTAATATCGCCCGTTTACGATCTTCCAATTCACGCAGATAACGCAAACGCTCATCAAGATTACGTAATTGTGTATCATCAAGGCCACCGGTAACTTCTTTACGGTAACGCGAAATGAAAGGCACCGTTGCACCCTCATCTAACAACTCCACTGCTGAAGTTACCTGCCGGATTAACACGCCAAGCTCTTTTGCAATTACTGCATAGATTTTATTCATTTTTCAATCTGCCAAAATAAGATTGTAGCTATTATTATTCATTTTTTCTGGCCGTGCGAGCCAGAAATCTGGTTTTTTTATACTCTATTATTGATCTGCCACACATAGTAAAATGCCCGCATCCACCACCAAAAGTGACCGACCTTGCAAGCAATTAAATATCGAGCAGATATTGATGGATTACGTGCCATTGCAGTTATGGCAGTAATTCTTTATCACATCAATTCACAATGGCTATCGGGTGGATTTGTGGGTGTTGATATCTTTTTTGTCATCTCCGGATTTTTAATTACCTCGATTATTCATACAGAAATTAACCATAACTCATTTTGTTTCAGCCAGTTTTATCAACGCCGGATCAAACGCATTCTACCGTTATGCTTTTTGGTGATTTTTACTACGCTCATTATCAGTTATTTCCTTTTTTCTGCTCGTGAATATGTCGAGCACGCAAAATCCGTGCGCTATGCCATCAGCTTTATGGCTAACCTTTATTTTGCCAAGGAACAGGATTATTTCGCACCCAATGCAGAAGAAATACCGCTATTACATATGTGGTCATTGTCCGTAGAAGAACAATATTATTTTCTATGGCCGGCCTTACTCTTATTTTTTCGTAAAAAAATACCTGCATATACTATTCATATCGCCATTTTTCTGGCCTGTACCTCCTTTGTTTTATCCAGCTTTTGGGCCATTCAGCCGATGCACACCGCACAAGCCTATTATCTTCTGCCCTCTCGTTTTGGCGAGTTAATGATTGGCAGCATCATTGCCCTAAACTCACGCCCTTGCAACACAGGATTTATTGCAGCTATCAGTTCTTGGACGGGTTTACTCTTAATCGCTGTATCCTGCATTTTTCTTACAAAATATTCAGTATTTCCTGGATATAATGCCTTATGGCCATGCTTAGGTACTGCTTTAATTATTTATGCAGGAACGCATCATCAATTACCCCTTGTAAACCGCTTGATATCCCATCGCGCAATTGTATTTATTGGCCTGCTTTCCTATTCGCTCTATTTGTGGCATTGGCCGATTCTGGCTTATGTTCGTTACTACACAATGAGTTCAGATTTATCGGCTCTCTGGGTGTTTTTTTGTTTATCCACTACTTTCGTTTTGTCGTACCTTTCCTTGCGCTTTATTGAAAAACCCCTGCGCCGACAAAAACTTAACTTTAAAGCTACATTTATCCGATTTTTTGTTGCACCTACTGTTATTTTGTTAGGTCTTTGTTTTGTTATTAAACACACAGACGGACTCTTTTTTAACAACGAATCCGCTGGACTCGACACTATCGAAAGCCCGAGTTTAATTTGTCACAACGACTTACGGGAAAACTGCCATCTTGGCAAAGAAAACCAACCAGCAAAAACACTGATTATTGGTGACTCGCACACAGCACATCTCACTACCTTTTTCGATTTATTAGGCAAAAAACAAAACTGGGCTGCCGACATACTGAGCGTGGACTCCTGCCCGCCATTAACCCAATTTGACCTTGGCTTAATTGACAATCAGAAACAATATCTACGCTGCAAAAAATTAATTGACCGGATCAACTCAACCATTGACCAATATGATTTCGTCATTTATTCGTTACGTTGGGATTTACATTTCGGCTATAACCACATTCCAAACTATTCACCTTCACCCGATTTTCGATCACAACTCGAACATGACATTGAATCACTGCGGGCAATAAATAAAACTGTATTTATTGTAGGCCAAGTGCCCTTATATACTTACAACGTAGCACGACTTTACAGAACGCCCTACACAGAAAACTCATTAGATTTAACCTACGAGAAAGGCAATGCCATAATACGTGATATCATCAACAATCACTCTGGTGTGTATTACATTGACCTATCGGACACTTTAAAGCAGTGGCCTAACGGCATGATTAATGGGCTGCCTGCTTATAAGGATCAAAATCATCTTAATGTCTACGGCCAAAAAATGCTTGTTAATGAAAGTGACAAGTTTTTATGGATTGCCCGCCTGATAAATAATCATTAATGCCTGAACCCTTAAAAAAAAATTAGGAATCAGATTCCTTCAAATCCATTTATACAAGGCATTCGGCTTCATATTGAGGCGCAATTTATCTAACACTTAAAATTTTATCGCCCCAATCAATTCCCACCGGTCATTTCACGAACAAACTGTTGCATCATTGGCTTTAAATACAACGCGCCATAGGTTGAAACATGGTGATCGTCCCTATACAAGGACCAACCGTCATTTTCAGTACGGCAAACTATTTTATCGCTGCAAAATAATGGCACCGGATCTATCAAATTCACGCCAGGATCTTTTATTGCACGATCAAAAATACTATTAACAAAAGCCACTTGCTGCATATGCAGCGCAAAAGACTTCCCAAGACCCACTGTATTTTTGCCCTTCATTGCCAACACCGCCAAATGCTTAGGAGGTTCAAAGGGATGCGTAGGTACCTGTTTCACAATCCACACTCTTGCACCAGTCGCCCGAATATCTGCTATAGTTTTTTCGAGCAGTTGCTGATAGTAGGTTTCTTTAGTCATGCCTTGTGGAGGTTCAAGCAACAACGGCATCTCTCCCTTATCATCACCGTTAATAGGTAGCGTCCACCTGCTCGCCAATACCACATTAGCAATATGATTTTTCTTGATCGTCTCCAGCATGGCTGCATTAAAGGCATTACATTCCGGATTTTTCTTCCACTGTAAACCCAAAAGTGGCGGACACGCTATGCGAGCAGCATGCCATCCAGCAATCCCATAATCATCGGCAAGGCTATCATACAGCGGCAATAATGAAGCGTTATGACTATCCCCCCATGTGATATATTGAGGAGTATCCTGCAACACTTTTTTTCCTAAACGGCATAACTGGTTTTTATCCACTTGCTCGGCAGATACTGCTGAACAACGCTTTACCTCAGCGGAACGTATTCTGGCTGAATGATACTGCTGGGATAACTTGGGCAATCTTTCCGGAAATCCTTCATGCACCTTGATAGTTTGTACAACCATTAATGTCAGCAAAACAAGACATATCGCCGTCGATATCAACGACTTGTTGGTTTTAAATATCTTCTTCTTCAATACAGACTCTTCAACATATTTCCTGGAAAAGTGAGCTAGCACAAAACTGGCCAATAATATTGCCACTGTCTGACTTAAGGTAAGATCATCCCCATACCAATAATTGGCGTATGCAATCAGTGGCCAATGGATCAGATACCAGGAATAAGTCATTCTGCCAAAATAGACCATGATTTTGGCACTCAACAATCGTGATCCAAGATTATAAGGTCCCCCCCAAATAAGTGCCGCTGTAGCCAATGTAGGCGCCAGACCGGCAAACCCGGGAAATGGCATTTTATGATCATAAACAAAAAACAGGGCAATAATGGTTAGCAAGCCAGCCCCGCCTATAAGCTCTGACAACCATGGTTTACTGCCGGTATTTTTGGGTATATAGGTTAACAACCCGCCGATCAGAATTTCCCATGCCCTGGAATGCAGAAGAAAATAAGCGGAGGAAGGTGCGTGCTCGACACTCCATACACTGGCAATAAAGGATGCCAATGCGATCAACAGCATCAGTAAAAGACGTATATTTTCGCGAAACCGGAAAGTGGCAATCATGAATAAGGGTAATAGAAAATAAAATTGCTCTTCCACCGCTAATGACCACGTATGTAACAACGGCTTTAACTGGGAGGCGGTATCCCAGTAACCATCTTGCATCCAGAAGAAATGATTGGCCGAAAAGAGGACATTGTACCGGGCCGAACGCGCCAACTCCTGATAATCATAAGGACCTAGTAGAAACCAACCCGCTAATAGCGTAAAAAAAACTGTCGTAAATGCCGCCGGGAAAATTCGCCTGACACGCCGACTCATAAAATCAAACAAACTGAATTTTCCGTCGGCCAACTGGTTACGAACAATATCTATAATCAGGTAACCGGAAATAACAAAGAAAATATCTACACCAATAAACCCACCCGGAGTAAGGGATAATCCTGCATGCAGAAACAGGATTGGAAACATTGCCAATCCTCTCAAGCCGTCTATATCCGGACGATACGAAGTTGCTGCCATCAAACATCTCCACAAAATAAGGTCGGAATTTTAAGTGCTAACATCCCAAAAGACAAACCTAAACCACTCAACGCCATTTTGATTCCAGACAAGAAATCTTGAATTCATTACATTTACTTGAAAAACCAACCGCCAATAATATATAGACCTATCAACGAATTGAATTCCTCAATGTATATTTCAAAAACCCGCTAATTAAATCTGATAGATTGGCCGACATCTGGCAATCTTACCTGCTCATATTGGCCATTTTTAAAAGTATAGAAAAGCAGGCTTTTATTAACCAATGGCTTATTAAAATGCATTGTTATTTTATCCGGGAAATTCTGTGTGTTGATATTTTCAATTTCAATAATACCTACCGGAACTACCATTTTCTCGCCCATCTCAAATGGACGCTTTTTTACCGACCGGAATGCACTTTCAAAACCATTAGCAAAACCTGTTTTCTTCTCGATGAAAATATCATGAGAGTTTATCACTGTGACAACCAAATCACCTTCATCGTTAGATAACCAAAAAAAAACTTTCGGGTTATCCCTGCCGGCCACCTCCCGAATACCCATCACTGACACCGCCTCACCAATAGGCACCTGAAAACAAATCAAATCCTTATCCTTCAATCCAGCTTGATTAATCGACAATGCATTTTCGGCAATATTTTTAGCTGCCCAGTGAATATAGGCAGAGCCCGCCAATAAATGTAATGGCGAAATTATCAAATGAATGCCGACTAACACAGATACTATATATATTTTATTGGTATTTTTATTACTCGCGAAATTGAGTATGAGCGCCGCTATAACAACATCAAATCCTGCTGTCTGGAATAGAGACAGTCGATCCTGGGCCATTGTCGCACAGACAGGTAATAGCGCAAAAATAGAAGCCAAAAATAAAAACATTAACCTCTTGTCTTGCCGGATAGTTCTATTAAACACCTTATGGAATAGTAAAATCACGGCCAGTGAAAATATATAAAATAGTATAGGTATCCATGCATATACCACTCCACCACCCCAGGATAAGCCTGCAGGTATTGGCAAAATACCCGCAGTAAAATATATGGGGACACGATATAAAATGGCACTGATATATTCGGAAGTATCTATCAATGGATTCAGGTAAAGCCCTGCCGATGTATTAGCTCCAAATCCGTAATACACATAAAAATAAAACCAAATAGCCATCAAGAAAAAATAAGGGAGTATATTGATAATTCCCTTTTTAGAGCCTTGCTGGTCTATTATAAGCGCGTAGAAAAACAAATAACTGGCCATGGCTAATGCTGCCTCTCCCGACAGCAATGCCAGAACCAATGCCAATAGCGCCCAAAAAAAATAACACTTTTGCCCTGTTTCTCGCCAAAGAAAATGACAATACAATGACGAAAAACCGAAAAAAGCAGCAACAAGGGCATTCCTGTTGGCTATCCAGCCTATAGTGGCCACGTGCTGCCCATCAAGCATAAAAATAGCCAATGCCAGTAGCGGCATCATGGCTTGCCCAGGAAACATTCTCTTAACCAGTTTATAGATAATGCCTGATAACAATAAAAACCAGCCAATGCTTTGAAGATGCGCTGGCAAAGGATTGATACCAAACATTTGAAAATCAATCCAGTGTGTAATTTCAGTTAAGGGTCGAAAAAAACGAAAATGGAAATCATCTGCGGCAAACCAGGGCAAAACACCATATTGCAACAGTTGCTCGCGATGCAGGGGAAGCTGATCCACAAAAGAGAACAAACCCCAAAGACTGGCATCATTTCGTGTTATTGGGGAGTTTTCGCTTAGCAATAAAAGGTGAAAAAAATCATCGGAATGGTAAGGGGCAAATATTGTTGGCAGCACCAGTATAAAAAAAATCAGGGTGAGCCGTTTTATGGTGATGGCATTGATTATGGCTTGCGCTTTATTTTGCACGTTCAAGCAACTTAATTCCCATAAACTGTAAATGTGGCCATGAATGTAAACTTTCGTACTGCATCTTAGCCTTGCTTCAGTTATCTTCAAAAACAAAAAAGCCGCATCATGTGCGGCTCTTTTTTAAAGAAATACAATAAATCCTGATTTATTTGATTTTTGCTTCTTTGTAAGCGACATGCTTACGCACCACTGGATCATACTTTTTAAATTCAAGTTTATCCGGTGTATTCTTTTTGTTTTTATCAGTTGTGTAAAAATGACCTGTACCCGCTGATGAAACCATTCTTATTAAATCACGCATTGGAAATCTCCTTTGGCATCAAAGGCCAATATTAAACTTTTTCACCACGAGCACGGATATCAGCAAGAACTTGCTCAAGACCGCGCTTATCAATTGTGCGCATACCTTTTGCAGAAACGCGTAATGTAACAAAACGCTTTTCAGCTTCCAGCCAAAAACGATGGCTATGCAAATTAGGCTCAAAACGACGCTTAGTGCGATTTTTAGCGTGTGATACGTTATTACCGACCATCGGACGCTTACCGGTTACCTGACATACTTTTGACATTGTCTTGCTCGACCATTATCAAGGGGCCTGAATTTCAAGCCGAATTCTTTGTTTACACACGAACCAAAAAACTGATTTGGCCGTGCTCTTTTCTTAGAGCCGCACTTTATACCCAAAAAGACCTTTAATAGCAAATAAAATGATGTATGGGCGCTCACATTTAGTCACAACAAACCATGTTCGGCAAATGAATACAGCTTACTTTTACCTACTACAAAATGATCAAGTACGCGAATATCCAATAAATTCAATGCGTCACATATTAATTCTGTAATCGCACGGTCAGCAGAACTGGGTTCAGCAACACCGGAAGGGTGATTATGCGCAAGTATCACTGCCGCAGCGTTATGATATAAAGCCTTTTTAGCCAATTCGCGGGGAAATACAGGTGCCTGATTAATCGTCCCATAAAATATTTCTTCGTAACAAATCACCTGATTCTGGCTATTCAAAAACAAACAACTGAATACCTCTCGCTGCAAATCGCGCATTTTCATATAGATGTAATCCTGGGCCTGAATAGCCGAATTCAACGCTGGCATTTGCTCCAGCTCTTCCCAGAAATATCGCTTGGCCATTTCCAGTACTGCCTGCAATTGCACATACTTGACTGGCCCCAATCCCCTGGCCTGACAAAAATGCACCTCTGTAGCTTCAAATAATGCCTTTAAACTGCCATATTGACTCAAAAGATTGCGCGCCAATTCTACGGCAGAGCAACCTGTAACACCTGTTCGCAGAAAAATCGCCAATAATTCAGCATCGGATAAACTTTTGGCACCAGATTTAAGAAGTTTTTCGCGCGGCTGCTCTGAGGCAGGCCATTGATATATTGCCATGAAATCTTTCCTTGATTTAATTTAAGTAAGCACTCACAAACCTGCGATTAGTGATTTAAAGCACTTTCCATTCGCCAAATCACATACTATTATTAGTATCCCAATTAGGCAAGCAAGACCCTATGAACTCACTCCATAACAGGCGCATACTTTTAGGCGTTACCGGCGGAATTGCTGCATACAAAGCCGCAGAACTTATTCGCCGCCTGAAAGATCATCACGTCGACGTTCGTGTTGTGATGACGCCTGCCAGCCAGGAATTTATCACCCCGCTTACCTTGCAAGCACTTTCAGGTAATCCGGTTCATATTGACTTACTCGATCCCGATGACGAAGCTGCCATGGGGCACATCGAACTTGCAAAATGGGCCGACCTGATACTTATAGCGCCCGCGAGTGCCGATTTCATTGCACGTCTCAATGCGGGTATGGCCAATGATCTTTTAAGTACATTATGCCTGGCCAGCGTCGCACGCATTGCCCTTGCTCCCGCTATGAATCAGGCGATGTGGCTTGATACACAGACCCAACTCAATGTAAAAGCTTTAGAACAAAAAGGCAGACTTATACTTGGCCCAGCAGAAGGCTTGCAGGCTTGCGGGGATGTAGGCCCAGGACGCATGCTTGAACCGACAGACATCATCAATCAGCTTGCCCCGCTTTTTTCAACTCATGCATTATCAGGCAAACATGTTGTGATTACAGCAGGCCCCACACGGGAGGCCATTGATCCCGTGCGTTATATATCCAATCACAGCTCAGGAAAAATGGGGTTTGCTCTGGCACAGGCCGCCCTTGATGCCGGCGCCAGCGTCACACTTATCAGCGGCCCAGTAAACCTGACTCCCCCTGATCGTGTAAAAATTATAAATGTAGTTAGCGCAATGGATATGTATGAGGCCAGTATTGCAGCTGCAACGAATGCTGATATTTTTATCTCGAGCGCTGCCGTTGCCGATTACAGGCCAGCAACCGTTGCCGAACAAAAAATCAAAAAAACTGATGAACAAATCCAGTTAACTTTAATAAAAAATCCGGACATCATTGCCGCTATAGCCAAAGCGAATCCGGCACTTTTTTCTGTAGGGTTTGCAGCAGAAACAGAGCAACTTCTTGAACATGCAAGAAACAAACTTGAAAAAAAAGGTCTCGATATGATTATCGCCAATGATGTAAGTAATCAACGCATTGGATTTAACAGTGACAATAATGCAGTCACTATAATCTTTGACGATGAAATAATGACTATCAAAGAATGTAATAAATTGGTACTTGCCCAACAGATTATCGAACTGATTGGCAAAAAAACTACTTAAGGGTACCTCTAAAAACGAAGATTTTTCTGGGAGAGCAAGGAAGCACCGCGCGCAGAATCGCATTTTGCAATGTGTAAATGCTGATTTGAGCACGGAGCTGAAGCGGCTATCGTAGAAAAGACCTTTTTTAGAGATCCCCTAAATAAAAAAATAACCATTGTCCCGAGAGATCCATTATGGAAAACGATACTCCCACAATCAAAGCGACTGCCTTTGTTGCAAATAACAAGAATGAAACAGAGGAGCTCCAAAACGATCAAACCGAATTGGTGCTGCAAAAAAACAGGCCCCATAAGAAAAAAAATGCCCTGTTAATGCCATGGATGATAATAATCCTCATTACCATAATGGCCTGTGCGGGCTTTATAGCCTGGATTGAACTGGAATTCGCCACAACCATTAATCAAAACATATCGGATCGATATCAAAAAGAATATATCGAAAATGTTAGTGCCATTATTAACAATTCTTTTTCTAACACGCAAAAAGAACTTGATGACATAGCCAAGAATACCTATCTACAGGATGCACTGATATTGCAAGACAGCATCCAGTTAACATCCCAGGCATCTGTACTCGGTAGCAGCTTTAAGAATCTTGCCTCCTTTCAAATTATTCCATGGGATCTCTCTGGCACTGCTGGTTTAGGCGCACATAATATTGTACCAAGAAACAATATTGAGTTAATGCTATTAAGCCAATCAGGAAGACAAAAAACACCTGGCGCAGAAGCTTATCTTTACGACAAAACATGGCTCATTTCTTTTAGCACTCCCGTTATCCGCGACAAAACCGTCATTGGCGTTCTTCTGCTAACTTTTAATAAAAATTATTTAATCGATATTATCAACACCCCTGCATTTACCCAAAATGCCAAGCTAAAAATCGCATTAAATAATAAGGCGCAACAGGCGATCATAGAGTTAGGCGAAGGGTCCATCAAAAATTCAAGTAAAACACCATTATCATTTACAAATGGTATCCTGGTAACGACTTTCAATGCAGAAAAAATGACCAGCATGCAAACATCATATACGCCTATGTATATTGCTGTTGGCTTTGTTGCGGGATTAATATTCATTGTATGTATTATGGGATATCGCCTGAGTTTTGAGTTTATTAAAAAGGATGGGCGCTCCATTTGTAATTATATCGAGTCACTTTCTGCCTTACATAAAACCAGGCAACCCGAACTGAATAATTCTATTTTAGTGCCGGTACTCGTTGCTATTGATGCCCTCAGCGAGCGCACAACAAAAAGCAATCTGACTGCAGAAACTAAAGACAACTATAAATCCCCACAAGCCAGCAGACCCCCAGAGAAAATCGGTCAGGCGACTGTCGGGGAGAAAAACAGTTTTGAATATCCTGAAATTTTCAAGGATTACGACATCCGCGGCATTGCAACCACCCAATTGAATTCGGACACCATGGTCTCAATAGGCAAGGCCATTGGCAGCCAAGCTATGGCGTTAGGCATCAAAAGCATTGTTACCGCAAGGGATGGCAGGGTTTCCAGTGAAAAAATCCAGTACGATCTTTCTCGTGGCATCATCAGCACAGGCTGTGATGTAATCAATCTTGGTCAAATACCGAGCCCTGTACTTTATTTCGCCATTCAAAAAATGAACATGAGTGCCGGGGTAATGGTCACCGGCAGTCATAATCCTGCAGAATATAACGGCCTGAAAATTACTCTGGATAACAAAGCCTTGCGAGGACAGGAAATACAGAACCTGCTTAAACGTATTGAAAACTACGACTTTGTGACTGGGCAAGGAAAAGTCACTCGCCAGGAAATAACCCACGAATATATACAGGCAGTCAGTAGCGACATCATTATCGCCAAGCCACTCAAAGTAGTCATAGATGGCTGCAATGGCGTAGGCGGAGAGATAGGCACACAGTTACTTACTATGCTGGATTGCGAAGTAACATCATTATTTTGTAATGTCGACGGAACATTCCCAAACCACGGACCAGACCCTTCAGTGCGCGCCAATCTAACGGATTTAGTTAATAAAGTACAAGAGATACAAGCCGATCTAGGCATCGCATTTGACGGCGATGCAGACAGAATGGTCGCAGTGACTGCATCAGGAGATGTTATCAGCGGTGACCAGCTATTAATGTTATTTGCCAAGGACATTGTGTCACGCAATGCAGGAAGCAATATAATCTATGATGTTAAATGTTCACGTAATGTTGAGAAAATCGTCTCCCAATATGGTGGTCGTGCCATAATGACAAAATCTGGTCACTCTAACATTAAAGCTAAAATGCAGGAGAGCGGTGCGTTACTGGGCGGAGAATTAACGGGCCATTTTTACTTCAAGGAACGCTGGTATGGCTTTGATGACGGAATTTATGCAGCTCTACGACTGATTGAATTACTGACCACCAATAATAGCACCCTAGATTCAGAAGTAGCTGCCTTACCTAAAAGCGAGGCCACGCCGGAATTACACATACCGCTAGAGAATATTGAACAGGCAAGGGATATTGTAACAAAAATTCACGAAGCGCTCTCAACACAGCTCTGCAAGATTGATATGACTGATGGTTTACGCGCGGAATTTGATAAAGGATGGGGCCTTGTGCGGCCTTCAAATACATCCAGCAATTTGAGTGTGCGCTTTGAAGCAGAAACCGTTGATGAGTTAGCTCGCATTCAATCGATTTTTAAAACTGCCTTAACTAATCTCAAATTAAATTTAACTATACCTTTCTAACAGGATGAATTTATCTATGTCGTTTAATAATCTTGAAGCTGCTGACATTGCAAAAGTATTATCTGAAGCTTTACCTTATATACAAAAATATGTCGGAAAAACCATTGTCGTAAAATTTGGTGGCAATGCGATGACTGATAAAGCCCTTGAAAACAGTTTTGCAAAAAATATTGTCCTGATGAAAACTGTTGGAATCAATCCCATTGTTGTCCATGGCGGTGGCCCACAAATTGATTCCTTGCTAAAAAAATTAAATATAGAAAGTAAATTTGTCGATGGCATGCGCGTCACAGATAGCAGCACAATGGATGTAGTGGAAATGGTCTTGGGTGCCAGTGTGAATAAAGCACTTGTCACTCTACTCAACCAGAATGGCGGCAAAGCGGTAGGCATCACTGGCAAAGACGGCAATTTGATTAAAGCTAAAAAATTAACCGTTTCAAAACCTACAGCCGATTTAAAAGCGCGTGAAATCATCGATATCGGTCAGGTAGGCGAAGTCGAATACATCAATACTGATTTGCTTGACCTGCTCTCCAAGGCAGACTTCATACCTGTCATTGCCCCCATTGGCTACGATGATGCTGGTAATTCCTACAATATCAATGCTGACCTGGTCGCTGGCAAAGTTGCAGAAGTACTTAAAGCCGAAAAACTCATGCTACTGACTAACGTTGCGGGTTTATTGGACAAGAATGGCAATATACTAACGGGACTAACCACAGCACGCGTGGATGAACTTATCGCTGACGGTACAATTTATGGCGGCATGTTACCAAAAATTGATTGCGCATTAAATGCTGTAAAAAATGGCGTGGCTCGCGCTCATATTATTGACGGCCGTGTAGATAATGCTGTTTTACTGGAAATATTCACCAACAAGGGCGTTGGCACACTCATTACAAATGAAGGTCTTGATTTATGAGTAAAATTAAACAACGCGGCGAACGGCGCCAACAAATACTTGAAACATTGGCAAAGATGTTAGAGGATAGCCCCGGAGAACGCATTACAACCGCAAAACTGGCAAGCCATGTTGGTGTTTCCGAAGCCGCCCTGTATCGACATTTCCCCAGTAAGACAAAAATGTTTGAAGGTTTGATTGAGTTTATTGAAGAGGCTATTTTCAGTCGTATCACTGTTATTACTAACGAAGAGCCTTCCGCCCTGCGTCAATGTGAAAAGATACTCACGCTTCTGCTCACCTTTGTTGATAAAAATCCGGGAATTACCCGTTTATTGACGGGCGACGCGCTGGCAGGTGAAACTGAACGTCTTCGTCAACGCATTGCGCAATTCTATGACCGTATTGAAACCCAGTTAAAACAGATTTTACGTGAAGCAGAGTTACGTGAAGGTATTCGCCCAGCCTTACCTATCAGTACTGCGGCAAATCTTTTATTAACCTGTGCCGAAGGTCGAATTAGCCAATTTGTACGCAGTGAATTCAAACGCTCACCTACAGCTGAGTGGCCAGAACAATGGGCGATACTGACCAATGGTTTTTTCAGAACAACCATGTCTGCCACCCTCTAGCAAAAACAATAAGCGGTATGCCTCATCAATAACTACATAGAATACGCATTATGATTACACAACTCGACACCACACCAACACCTTCAGGCGAACTGGCTTTACAGACTGTCCCTATGCCAAAAGATACCAATGCCTCTGGCGATATTTTTGGTGGCTGGCTCGTTTCACAAATGGACATTGCTGCAGGAATTGCGGCCGCTCGCATCGCTAAAGGCAGGGTTACTACCGTGGCCATTGATAGAATGAGCTTTATGATTCCGGTAAAGGTGGGCTCTGTCGTCAGCTGTTATACACAAATACTGAATATCGGCCGCAGCTCTATTCAGGTGCAAGTGGAGGTCTGGATGGAAATCCTCGGCGAATCTGCAGCACAAAAAGTCACAGAAGGGATTTTTGTTTTTGTTGCCCTGGACAAGGATGGCCGCACAAGATCGATTAGCTAACGATATTTATATGACTACGATGAAATAACCCTTGAATATTCTCTTGATGAATGAGCGGCTGTTAATAACTGATTCAGGAAATTCTGCCAGTCTCTCCTGCACTCACTTTTTTCCAACGCCTTAAATTGAAACAGCATCAGGCATCCTGGCGCAATGTGTAAATGTATATTGTTTTTTTAACCGCTACAATCTCCAACCAAAAGGGAGCGAACCATGTCTACTCGTCGCTGGACCATCGTTATAGCTGTATGCCTTGGCCTGTTTATCGCACTGGCCGCTTTCAAGACCCTGCAAATTCGCGCCGCCATCGCCTTTGGCAAATCTTTTCCCGAACCATCGGAAACCGTGGAATGGATCAAGGCCGAAGCCAAAACTTATCCGCAAACCCTGTCAGCCCCGGGAGAATTGGTGGCAGTACAAAGTCTTTTATTGCGAAACGAAATTGAAGGCAAGATCACTGCTTTGGGTTTTGCCTCGGGCGAAAGGATAAGAAAAGGCCAGCTTTTGTTACAACTGGATACCAGCGAAGAACACGCTCAACTCCAGGCAGCGCAAGCACAAGCTGAACTCAGCCGGCTATCCTTGCAACGTATTCGGGAGCTGTTAAAAACCAATGCTTCCAGCAAAGATCAATATGACCAGGCTGTAGCTGAAAACACGATTGCCAATGCTAACGTACAGGCCTTGAAAGCCAGAATCAGTAAAAAAACCATTACTGCTCCGTTTGCAGCCTTTGCAGGATTACACCAACTGGAAGTGGGTCAGTTTTTATCGGCTAATACCCCTTTCACTAACCTGACTGGCAATGGCAATAACATCTGGGTTGATTTTTACCTGCCACAGCAACAGGCAAACATCCCCGTGGGTACCGAAGTGCTGCTGACAGCACAAGGTATATTAACCGAGCCATTGCGTGGGAAAATTATCGCCAGGGATACCGTTATATCTACTACATCGCGTAACCGGCAATTTCGCGCTGTAGTAACTAACAAGGATAAACTGTTAAGTCCCGGGCTTGCCGTAAATGTCAGCATTACCAATCCACCCCCAGTGCCTGCCATTATCGTGCCAGCCATGGCCGTAAGGTATGACTCAACCGGCAAGTTTGTCTATATCATCGAAGCTGCCAGCAACTCAAAAGCCCAGGCAAGCACAACACAATCTGCTTTGCGTGCGCACAAGCGCAATGTCATTGTCGGTACCGAGTTTTCACAACAGGTAGTGATTCTTGATGGACTGAATGCAGGCGAAACCGTTGCCGTCAATGGCTCCTATAAATTAAGGGAAGGCATGCTGGTTAATATGAAACCCGGCATAACTGCTGAAAACGGTAATGTACCATGAGTTCGCCGAGAGATAACTTTCGCTTGATGGATGTATTTGTCAGACGACCAGTCATCGCTATTGTGATATCCATTGGTTTGTTGCTGATAGGCTTGCGCGCAGCCATGGTACTACCGGTATTGCAATATCCAAAAATAGAAAGCTCCTCACTGGTTATTACCACGCCATATGTTGGCGCCGCCGCTGACATGGTGCAGGGATTCATAACAGAACCCATTGAGCGCGCTGCATCTACCGTTCCCGGCATTGATTATATCGATTCCAATACCTTACCCGGATTAAGCACAGTCACCGTCTGGCTAAAGCTGAATGAAAATAGCACGATGGCATTGGCTGAACTCACAGCACGGTTGCAACAAATCCGTTATGAATTGCCTGCCGGGGCACAAGACCCTTCCATCAAGATACAGAGGGCTGACCGCAGCCATGCCGCGTTTTACCTGAATGTCGACAGCAATAACATGACTCGTTCGGAAGTTACGGATTACCTGTTACATCATATTAACCCGCGCCTGGCATCGATTGATGGCGTGCAACGCGTGGGCTTCGAAGGCGGTCGATTACCTGCTATGCGATTGTGGCTGGATCCGCAACGCATGGCCGCATTCAATGTCAGTGCCAACGATATCGAACAGGCGCTCAACAGAAACAATGTCATTGCCACACTTGGGCGCAGCGAAAACAGCCAGCAACGTATCAACCTGCTAACCAACACCACCTTGCGTAGCATTGCCGATTTTGAACAACTGGTCATTCGGGAAGACAACGGCGCGCAAGTGCGTATTCGTGATGTAGCACGGGTAGAACTTGGCGAGGAAGAAGGCAACGTCAATGCCCGCCTGACCCATCGTGATGTGGTATTTATTTCTATATGGCCATTACCGGGAGCTAATGAGCTCTCAATAGGTGATGACTTGTATGTGATGCTCAAAGAAATGAACCCTGTTTTACCGGAAGGCATGGAAATCCATATCGGCTATGACGTAACGTTATATATGCGCAGCGCCCTCAAGGAAATATTCAAAACCCTGGCAGAGACTGTACTACTTGTGGGTCTCGTGGTTGTCCTCATGATGGGCTCATTTCGTACTGCATTAGTACCACTGGTAGCCATTCCCATTTCCTTGCTCGGCGCTGTGGCCGGCATGATGCTGATGGGGTTTTCACTCAACCTGTTAACTGTACTGGCCATTGTGCTATCAGTAGGCCTGGTGGTTGATGATGCGATTGTTGTAGTCGAAAATGTGGCGCGTTATATGCGCGAAGGTAAAAGCCGCATCGATGCCGCATTGGCCAGCTCACGCCAACTGTTTGCACCCATTGTAGGCATGACTATCACGCTGGCAGCTGTGTATGCCCCGATCGGTTTTTTATCAGGACTTACCGGCGTATTGTTCAAGGAATTTGCGTTTACCCTGGTGATTGCCGTGCTCATATCCGGTGTAGTCGCCCTAACGTTATCTCCCATAATGAGTGCTTATGCCTGTGCCGAAGGCGGCCATGAAGGTAAATTCAGCTTACGCGTAAATTTATGGTTTACACAACTCCAGGCTCGTTATTTAAAATCATTGCAATCCAGCCTTGCATGGCTGCCACAAATATTGGTCATGGGGATATTTTTCTCCTTGCTGGCTGTACCCTTTTACCTGTTTTCACAAAAGGAACTGGCACCCATCGAAGATGAAGGTTCCATCAGTATTATTGTTGAAGCACCGCCTGAAGCCTCACTGGCTTATATGGGGCGTTATATGCACGATGTTGTCGATACACTGTTTGAATTCCCGCATACAAAATTCATGTGGCAGATTCATATGCCCAACGCTGCATTTGGCGGTCTGGTGTTTGAAGACCTGAGCAAGCGTGATAAAACTGTGAAAGACATGCTGTTTGATGTCTTTCGCGGCCTTGGTTCCATTAGTGGTGTAAAAGCCTTTCCGGTTTTATTTCCGCCACTACCTACTGCTGGCAGGTTTGATGTCGAGTTTGTGGTGCAATCGTCAGACTCACCGGCCCAAATGAAAAAATACGCCGATGAATTGCTGGTAGCAGCCAAAGCCGCCAATAAATTCATGTTTGTAGAAACCGATCTCAAGATAGATTTACCCCAGGCGCGACTGGTACTCGACAGAACACGCATAGCCGATCTGGGCATGGACATAGCTAACGTCAG
The DNA here is from genome assembly GCA_964617765.1 of uncultured Spongiibacteraceae bacterium. GTDB lineage: Bacteria > Pseudomonadota > Gammaproteobacteria > Pseudomonadales > DT-91 > CAZTZY01. The sequence continues at coordinate 5,047 of CAZTZY010000014.1, read as the reverse complement.
CAATCAGCTTGGCGTATTGCTGTCGGGCAATTATGTCAATCGTTTTGATTTTGAGGGTAAATCGTACCAGGTGATTCCAATGCTGGAAGGCAAGGGCCGCGCTGATCCGGAAAGCCTGATGCAACTACAACTTCGCACCCCCGCAGGTGAGTTGGTGGAAGTCTCGGCCATTGCCACACTGGAAAAAGAAGCTGCACCCAGAGTATTAAGCAAGTTCCAGCAAAAAAATGCCTTCCGGATTTATGGCGGTATTTATCCTGGGATTACCAAGGAGCAGGCGCTCTCCGCACTCGAAGACGCAGCAAAAACCATTCTGCCAAAAAACTACAGTATTGATTACGCCGGTGAATCACGCCAGTTGCGACAAGAAGGCAACACCCTGTTTGGGGTATTAATGGTTGGCCTGGTATTTGTCTTCATGGTGCTCGCCATACAGTTCAACAGTTTCCGTGATCCGCTGGTTGTATTGCTGGGTTCGGTTCCCCTGGCACTTTCCGGTGCCATGCTATTTACCTTTCTCGGCTGGACAACCATTAACGTCTATTCACAAATCGGCTTTGTCACACTGGTAGGCCTGGTAGCAAAAAATGGTATCCTCATTGTTGAGTTTGCCAATCATCTACAGGAGCAAGGCCTCAGCAAATATGAAGCCATCAAGGGTGCTGCCTCAACACGGCTAAGACCTGTATTGATGACAGCGGGTGCAACTGTGTTAGGGCACTTCCCACTCGTTCTGGTCAGCGGCGCCGGAGCTGAAGCACGTAATAGTATTGGCATTATACTGGTGGCAGGCATGCTGATTGGCACGCTGTTCACACTTTATGTACTGCCTTGTGTCTATTTATTGCTGGCTGCCGAGCATAACAAGGAAGCGTAAAAAATTATAGATTCAACATTATTTAAAACAGGAAAGGCAAAATAATCTTATCGGGAAACAACGTGAAACCGGATAATTGCGCCTGAAAAATTCAGTTTTTATCCAGCGTTTCTTGAAGCGTTCTACACTCAGATAGCTTGCAGCCTTGCATATTGCAATACCAGCCACTTGCTACCATGTTGCGCAAAATTCACCTGGACACGCGCACTTGCATCCTGGCCTTCAAAATGCAACACCACGCCTTCCCCAAATTTTTCATGGCTCACGCGCTGCCCGAGGCGGAATCCGAATTCCATGGCAGCTTCCTGCTTATGCACAGCAAAAGTGTTCATGCCCGGCCGACTGACTGGTCGGCTGATCGATGATTTTAATCGCACTTCACGCAATAACTCTTGAGGAAATTCACGAATAAACCGTGAAGGCTTGTTGTAACTATCCTTGCCATGTAATCGGCGGGTTTCCGCATAGCTGATAAACAGGCGCTGCATGGCGCGCGTAACCCCGACATAACACAAACGTCGTTCTTCTTCGAGACGCATCGGATCATCAGCACTCATCGAATGTGGGAAAAGGTTTTCTTCCACACCTACCATAAAGACCAAGGGGAACTCCAGGCCCTTGGCACTGTGCAAGGTCATTAACTGGATACTGTCTTCGAATTCATCAGCCTGGCCTTCACCGGCATCCAGCGCAGCGCTATCGAGAAATTGCTGTAAATCGGAACTATCCTGGTCTTTCTCGGCAATAAATTGCTGGGCTGCATTCACCAGTTCTTCAAGGTTTTCTATACGCGCCTGACCAATTTCACCTTTTTCTTTCTGGAAAAACGGTATCAAGCCAGCACGCTCAATGGTTTTTTCTACCACCTGTTCCAAAGGTAACTCCAGCACTGCTTCTTCGAGCTGGTCAATCAATGCGGCAAAGGCAACCACAGACTGCATAGCCCGATTGGGCAATAGCTGATGTTGCTCAACACCCTTTACAGCCTGCCACATACTGCAACCGTGGTCGCGCGCAAACTCACGCAGGGTTTCAATGGTTTTATCACCAATGCCGCGTGTTGGCGTATTCACTACACGCTCGAATGCTGCATCATCATTACGATTACCCAACAAACGCAAATACGCCATGGCGTGTTTTATTTCGAGGCGATCATAAAAGCGCTGGCCGCCATAGATTCGATAGGGCATACCTGAACGTAACAAAATTTCTTCTAACACCCGCGATTGGGCGTTGGAACGATACAGGATAGCTATTTCTGACTTGCGCCAATCGCCCTCACGCAAGAGATCGGAAATTTTATCGACCACATAACGCGCCTCATCATGCTCGTTGAATGCCGCATACAAATCAATGGGCTCGCCCTTTTCACCGTCTGTCCATAACTCCTTGCCAAGACGCCCCTGGTTATTGGCAATCACGGCATTGGCGGCTTGCAATATGGTGCTGGTCGATCGGTAATTTTGCTCAAGGCGAATCATCAGCGTATTGACAAAATCCTGACTGAAGCGCTGGATATTTTCTATTTTTGCGCCACGCCAGCCATAAATGGATTGGTCATCGTCACCCACTGCCATGAGATGTGACCTGCCACCGGCCAGCACACGCAACCACGCATACTGGATAGTGTTAGTATCCTGGAATTCATCGACCAGAATATGCGTGAAGCGCTGCTGGTAGTGCTGTAACAATGGCGGATTCTTCAACCACAATTCATGCGAGCGCAATAAAATCTCGGCAAAATCGATAACACCACCGCGAGTACAGGCATCCTGGTACTGATGATAAATTTTTACCATCGTGCGATAAAAATAATCGCCATGCGCATCAAGGTGTTCAGCCCTGCGCCCTTCATCTTTCTGGGCATTAATAAAACCCTGCACCTGGCGTGGCTGGAACTGGGTGTCGTCGAGTTGTAATTCTTTTAAAATGCGCTTGATAAACCGCAACTGGTCATCGCTGTCGAGGATCTGGAAATTTTGGGGTAATCCTGCTTCCTGCCAATGCGCTTTTAAAAAACGGTGCGCCAACCCATGGAAGGTACCAATCCATAAACCCCGCGTCGGAATACCTAACATATCCTCAATGCGATGGCGCATTTCCTTGGCGGCTTTATTGGTGAAGGTAACCGCCATAATAGAGTGCGGTGACACATGCTCAACACCCGTCAGCCAGGCGATACGATGCACCAGCACACGTGTCTTGCCACTGCCAGCACCGGCAAGTACCAGCATATTGCCAATGGGGGCAGCCACCGCATCGCGCTGGGCATCATTTAATAGGTCGAGAATTTCAGAAACATCCATGCGCGGCATTCTAGCATGGATATTCGTACAGTAGTATCCCGCTATTCCGGCTACTAAAACCGGTTTTTTTCTGGCAAAATGTAAAAAAACTACATAATTTTTCTATTCTTGTAGTACGCGCAGGACTATACAAACAAAAGGGCTATCCATGAACAACAGTACGCTGTTACAACATATCCATCAGGCTCGTCACCTGCTGCGCAAATCCGAACGCAAGGTATGTGAATATGTGTTGAGCCATCTTAATGATGTTATACATATGCGGATTGTTGATCTCGCTTCGGCTGCCGATGTCAGTGAGCCCACCGTGGTGCGTTTTTGTCGAGCTATTGATTGCACCGGCTTCCAGGATTTCAAACTGCGACTGGCACAATACCTCGCCACCAAAAAAGAATTTGAAACCTTTGTTATTGCCGATACCGATTCCGTTGCTGATCTGGGGGTAAAAGTATTTGATGCTACGCTGGCCACGCTCACTCAAGTACGTGATGCCATTAACCCCGATGCCATTGAGGCTGCAATTGAAGCTATCACCCAGGCCAAACGAGTGGAATTCTATGGCTTTGGCGCATCCGCTGCCGTAGCAGCAGATGCCCAGCACAAATTTTTCCGCTTACAAATATCCACTTCAGCGTATTCCGATCCACATATACAAACGATGTCAGCAATGTCATTGAGCACTAATGATGTTGTCGTGGCAATCTCTCAATCTGGCAAAACCAGAGCCTTGATTGAAGCGATAAAACTGGCGAATAATGCCGGCGCTAAAACCATTGCCCTGGCACCTACCGACTCACCCGTGGCGAAAGCCAGCCAGATTCCGATTTACATTGATGCTGAAGAGGAAGTAGAGATATACACACCCCTCTCCTCACGAATAGCACATCTTGTAGTAATAGATTTAATCGCAGTGGGTGTAGCACAACGTATTGGACCGCATATCTCACAGCACTTGCAGGCGCTGCACAAAAGTCTGAAACCGCTAAGGGAAGATAGTTAGGATTCCACTAAATATTTAGGATTTTAAGAAAGTTGATAACGGCATAATTAAACTCATCTGCCTGTTCGAGTTGTACAAAATGACCAGCATCAGGAATAAGTATGAGATCACGCAAATCCTTCACCTTCCCACGCATGATATCCAGCGCATCATCACCCACCATCTGTAATACAGGATCTTGGCTACCTGAAATAAACAGCCGACGATGAATAATATCCACTTTTATTCTCAACTTATAAACCAGGGAAGATTTGAATAGCACCTTTTTGTTATGCGGAAACCTTCACAGGCTCAGGACAGGTTCCGAGAAGAATCTTTTCAATTCAAGTAGCTGGATTTCTCGCTTCACTTGAAATGACGGCGATTCAGAGGCGCTTTAAATATTCCCGTCATTAATAATCTTTACCGATCAGCAATGATGGTAAATAGTATTTACTGAATGTAATTTACAAACTCAATGCAGTCGCCATTCACTAAAAATGATCAACCAACTTCCATATATTCATACTTGTTTTTTACAGGATGAAATGCCGAAAGGCACGTAGGCTGGACACTATTGAATAACGGCAGTTAACAACGGCGACAGCCCTACCGCACCCCACCATGAATGAAATACACAGCAACTCCAATAATGACCAAACCTGCCACTACCCTTATCACGCGATCCACATTGCCAACATTAGATGTCATTACAGATTCCTCACTCGATTTTAGAGGTATCAATACTACTGAAAAAATAATATTTGTTTTAAAAAATGTAACAGAGCCTGACATATTTATTTTGATAGGTAACAAAATATTACTGTGATATATGATTCAATCTGAAAAAACTCTGGGCACCATGTTTTACTAAACATCATACCG
>CAZTZY010000013.1:0-44763 GCA_964617765.1 uncultured Spongiibacteraceae bacterium | reverse complement strand
AAAGCGTACCGCTGTCATTGCGAGCGCAGCGAAGCAATCTCGGCCAGTCGGCAGAGACTTTGCCTGCTGGCCGAGATCGCTACGCCGCTGCGCGGCTCGCGATGACGGAGGTGGGTTTGCCCACGCGGTAGAGGGAGTTTCATGAGGAGGAGCGCAGCGACGAGTAACGCGCGCCCTTGGATGATTGCGAGGCTCGATGCCGAGCAATCATCTGATTAAAAGAGTTACGGAGAGATGGCCGAGAGGCTGAAGGCGCGCCCCTGCTAAGGGCGTATAGGCTAATCCCCTATCGAGGGTTCGAATCCCTCCCTCTCCGCCATATTTGCATAAGTATGTTTTATGAAAATAGGTAAATATGTTAGATAGCTAAAACCCTGCCAAAACAGGGTTTTTTCTTTTGTAGTGTCTATTTGGCATCCTGAATTTTAGTATCAGCCACTAGGCTGTTTTTATTTGCACTTCTTTGTTATCGAATTCCCGTAAATTCCAAAAACAGATTCATTCCTGTGAGTGAGTTATCAGTCAATTCTGGAGATTTAAAGAGCCAATGTTATTGACTTGAAAGTGATGGGTGATACAGGAAGAGGGAAAGAGATATTCATGAAAATAAAAAAACAGGAACTTTTTAAAGTTCCTGTTTTTTAGGAATGATTAACGGACGTTGTTAATCAGGCAAGTGCCTTGATTTGTGCATTCAGGCGGCTTTTGTGACGAGCGGCCTTGTTTTTGTGCATGATGCCTTTATCGGCCATGCTATCAATAACTGGTACAGCAGCAGTATAGGCGGCTTGAGCAGTTGATTTGTCGCCGGCTTTAATAGCATTAACTACTTTTTTAAGATAAGTACGAGCCATTGATCGTTGGCTGGCATTGCGTGCACGGGCTTTGTCGGCTTGAAGTGCGCGTTTTTTTGCTTGTGAAGAATTAGCCACCGGTTGTTCCTCTAGTGATTTCGTTGGAAATTAAGGTCGGCAATTATTCTGATTTGGGCTACAAAAGTCAATATATTTAGCCCTTAAATAGCCTGACAAAACCCTCGGGAGCAGGTTTTAGGCAGTTTTTTTCATAATCAAACAACAACATGGCTGTTTTCGCAATGGCAACCACTGCACCATTTTTGACTTGCGTAACCCTGTACACAAAATCGCAGCCATATTTACTGAAGTCATCGGCGGCCACTTCAATTTTTAATCTATCACCATAATGAGCTTCTGATTTATAAATAACGACCAGATCGGCATTAATAAAAGAGCCCCGCTGGATATTCATAGCGTCTAGCGGAAGGCTGTTCATGTATCGAACCCGGGCTTCATTCAGTAATGCGATGAGTTGTTCATTGCCCAAGTGTTGGCCAGCGTTAATATGCTGGATAAGCACATCCAGTTCGGTGCTGAAAGCAAAGCTTTCGGGTAATTCAATGCTGACTTTGGCCATGGATAATTCCAGTCTTGTGATGAATCGTTGTGGCAGACAAGTTTATAGTTGGGCAAACCGGTCCCATGCGATCATTCCCCAGCTAATGATGACAAGCCATAAGGCAAAAAACACGGCGGCGGAACCCATGTCTTTGGCCTGGCCGGAAAGATCATGCATTTCGGGTCCAATCCGGTCGATAGCAGCTTCTATCGCAGAGTTAAGCAGTTCAACGATAACGACAATCAGGCAGGGTGCAATTAACAGCAAACGCTGCTCAGTGGTTGAACCAAGCCATAATGCTGCAGGAAGCATTAATAACATTAAGCACAGTTCCTGACGAAATGCGGCTTCATTTTTCCATGCCGATTTTATGCCCCGGTAGGAGTAATAGGTTGCCCAGAAAATGCGTTTAACACCGCTGCGTCGCGGTTTGTTCATGGAGGATTCCGTCATAAATTACTCGGTCAGGTTAATTCTTCGTAAATGGTTGGGATATTCATGCGTTTATGCTGTGTTTTCATGAAAATGGCGACAATGCGATCGGCAATTTCCGGTTTTACCGGCTTGCCTTCCAGAAAATCATCGATATCGTTATAGCTAATTCCCAGTGCATGTTCATCCGCTTTTTGAGGAGTGGCGCATTCTAAATCCGCGGTAGGTGTTTTCATAACCAGTTGCTCGGGCGCGCCCAGAGCTTTGGCTATTTGCCGCACCTGGCGTTTGCTCAGGCCAAATAATGGTGCGAGATCACAGGCGCCATCGCCCCATTTGGTAAAGAAACCGGTGATATTTTCAGCGGAATGGTCAGTTCCCAGTACAAGCCCCCCTACTAAACCGGCAACTTCATATTGGGCAATCATGCGTTCCCTGGCTTTTACATTACCTTTGATAAAGTCGATGTGGGGCTCATTGCCAGAGATAATCTTTTGATTTTGAAGGGAATTCAGTACTTGTTCATGTAATGCATCACTGCCTGGTTTGACGTTAACGGTGATATTGACGTTGGCTTTTATAAAGGCGAGTGCATTTTGTGCATCAGCTTCATCTTGCTGTATGCCATAGGGTAAGCGAACAGCGATGAAGCGGAATTCGTCGGTTTTAAGTTCTTTATTGAGTGCTTCAACCGCCAATTGAGCCAAGCGTCCGCAGGTGCTTGAATCCACTCCGCCACTAATACCCAGAACCAGGTTTTTAAAACCGGAATTTAATAATGTTTGTTGGATAAAAGCGATACGACGTTGAATTTCAAATTGACTATCAATAATAGGTAAAACTTTCATTTGGCGAATGATATCAGTCGTATTCATTGGCTTTCCCGATCAAGTCATTTAAGTGTCCAGAAGTGCATTCTAGATGATACATGGGTGGTGTGAAATAAGGGAGAGGCCGGTATCTCCTGTTTGCTGCGAAAGGAGCAGCGATATAGAATGGTTGTTCTAATAAAAATTATTGTTTTTCATATTCTTGCCATGCAAAAGCAAGTAACCCTATAAGAAATATTATTGTGAATAAAGTTGTCCATTCAAGTTTGTTGGTTGTTGTACTTGCTATTGTGGCCTATGCCTTTGTGGCGATGGCTTCCGGGGGCGAACAAGTATGGGTGGCCATCAGCAGTTTGAAGTTGTCGGTCTGGATACTCATTTTGTTATTGTCATTAGGTAACTATGTGTTGCGATACTGGCGTTGGCATTGGTATATCTCTTATAAAAATCCATTATCAATAAGTCATTGGCAGCATTTTTTGATTTATATAGCCGGCTTTTCATTGACCATGACACCGGGCAAGGCAGGAGAAGCAATGCGTTCGTTGTATCTGAAGCAGCACGGTGTTTCGCACCAGCGGAGTATAGGTGCCTTGTTTGTTGAGCGAATTATGGATCTGCTGACGATTTTATTGTTGGCAGGATTGGGGGTTTCATTTCTGGATGGAGAACAATCCAGAATAGCTGCTGTTATCACGGTGATATTGATTGGCACATGTCTTGTTATTGTAAAAATTCCTAAAAAAGCCATTATCAATTCTAAATTGATTCAGCGTTTCCCTGCTAAAATTTATCATCTGATTCAGTTTGTTGAATCCATGCTTGAAAATGCCAATGATCTTTTGACGATACGCTTTCTGCTCCTTGGTCTCAGTATTGGTATGGTTGCATGGTTATTTGAAGGGTACGGGCTCTTTCTGGTCATGCAGGAGTTTTCGCTTGATCAAACAACTGCATCGCTAGCAATTGCGATATATGGCATGGCTATTTTATTGGGCGCTATTTCGTTTATGCCTGGAGGTTTAGGCGGTGCCGAAGTCACCATGATATTTTTGTTAGTCAAGGCAGGTTTTGATCATCCCAGTGCTGTTGCCATTACGTTTATTTGTCGCGTGGCGACATTATGGTTTGCCATGATGTTAGGTGTGCTAACGCTGTTTTTAATGCCATTCTTAGGTGTGAAAGCTCAGATTAAGGAAGTATAAATGTCAGATTTAAAACCCATCATTGTTGATCTCGATGGTACGTTGATCAAAACCGATACGCTTCTGGAAAGCGTCATGATTTTATTGAAGCAAAATCCATTGTGGTGTTTGATATTGCCATTCTGGTTGTTAAAAGGTAAAGCTTGTTTGAAAAATAATATCGCAGCACGGGTTGAATTGAGTGTTGAGTTTTTACCTTATAACGAAATCATTGTTCAGTATGTAAAAGATGCAGTAAAACAGGGGCATACTTGTTATCTGGCCACAGGTACACCCAAAAAATATGCAGAAGCTGTTGCGGATTATATCGGCGGCTTCAAGGCTGTTTTTTCTACGGATGAATCTACCAATTTAACGGGCAGAAAAAAGGCTGATTTACTCGAGAAAACCTTTGGTATAGGTGGTTATATTTATCTGGGCAATGAGCATGTAGATTTGCCGATCTGGAAAAATGCCGATAAAGCGGTAGTGGTGGGTGGCAGTAATACATTGTTGCAACAAGCCAGATCAGTGAATGGTAATGTTGAGCATATTGCAGTTAAGCCAGCTTCTTTTAAAACACTTTTAAAGGCAATGCGTATTCATCAATGGGTCAAGAATGCGCTGATATTTGTTCCGCTACTAACAGCACACCAATTTCTCAGTGCCGATTTGATCCTGAAATGCTTATTGGGTTTTTTGGCCTATTCCTTGGCTGCTTCCAGTGTTTATATTTTGAATGATCTGGTTGATCTTGAGTCTGATCGTCAGCATGCCAGTAAATGCAAAAGGCCGTTTGCCTCTGGAGATATTTCGATCGTTATTGGCTTGGCACTATTTCCGATTTTACTTGTGGCGGGTTTTTTGATTGCAATGTTGCTGCCTGTTAATTTCCTGATTGCATTGATTGTCTATTATGTTTTTACGGTGGTTTATTCGTTTAAGTTAAAACGCATTATCATGCTGGATACAATTATGCTGGCAGCGCTTTATACGATGCGTATTATTGCCGGAACATTTTTGATAGAGGTAGATTTTTCTTTCTGGTTATTGGCATTTTCCATGTTTATTTTTCTCAGTCTGGCTTTTGTAAAACGTTATACAGAACTGGTTTCAATGATTAGTAATGGTGGAAAGAAAATTGCGGGGCGTGGCTATCATGCTGATGATGCCAGCATGGTTTCGTCATTTGGTGCTGCTAGCGGTTATATAGCAGTGTTAGTTTTTGCCTTGTATGTCAATAGCCCTGAAGTTGCCGAGCTATATAGCAAGCCTGATGTATTATGGATGGCTTGCCCGGTATTATTGTACTGGATAAGCAGGGTATGGATTTTGGCTCATCGTGGTGAAATGCATGATGACCCTATTGTTTTTGCTGTTAAAGATTTGCAAAGCCTGATTACCGGCGTTTGTGTATTGGCTGTATTTATGGCGGCAACATAATGAGTGACTTTTCTTCCTGGGGAGGCTATCCGCCAGTTAACCAGCAAGGTTTGTATTTAAATCATCAACGCGAAGCCTTTCCACAGTTAACAGAAACCTTGTTGCCATATGGCTTGGGCCGAAGTTATGGAGATAGTTGTTTGAACAGTGCTGGAAAAGTGTTAAGCAGCAAGCTGTTAAAGAATTTTATATCTTTTAATAAAGATACCGGTTTATTGCGTTGTGAATCAGGTATTACCTTAGCCGAAATTATTGAAGTTTTTTTGCCGCAAGGATGGTTTTTGCCAGTAACCCCCGGCACTAAATATGTGACTGTCGGCGGAGCTATTTCCAATGATGTTCATGGCAAGAATCATCATGTGGCTGGAAGTTTTGGTAATCATGTTACGAGATTTGAATTATTGCGTAGTGATGCAACGCGCTTATTGTGCTCATCGACAGAAAACTCTGATTATTTTTCATCGACTATCGGTGGTCTTGGCTTAACCGGGTTTATTGTCTGGGCAGAAATACAGCTGAAGGCTGTCGTTAGTCAATCTATAGATACTGAAACGATTAAATATAAAAATCTGGATGATTTTTTCAGGATATCGAATGATTCTGTAGAGGATTTTGAATATACAGTGGCCTGGCTGGATTGTTTGGCTGCGGGTAATGGCCTGGGGAAGGGGCATTTTATTCGGGGTAATCATTCCAGCTTTAGAGATATTGACCGTGCCAAGCCATTGCTTAAGAAGAAAAAATTAACAGTGCCTATAAAGCCACCCATTTCGTGTATCAATGCGTTAACTTTGCGAGCATTTAATAAACTCTACTATGAACGCCAGGTTCAGGAAAGAGTATTTGCCAGTGTGAATTACGATCCATTTTTTTATCCACTGGATGGCATTCTGCACTGGAACCGTATTTATGGCAGTAACGGATTTATCCAGCACCAATGTGTTATACCGTTGCAAGATGCCAAAGAAGGTATTCGTGAAATGTTACAGTGCATTAGTGCTGCGGGCTTGGGGTCATTTTTGGTGGTGTTGAAAATGATGGGCGATGTACCTTCCCGGGGATTGTTATCGTTCCCGCAAGAAGGCGCAACACTTGCGATTGATTTTCCCTATCAAGGTAATAAAACACTGGCACTGTTATCTCGGCTTGATGAGGTTGTCTCACAGGCTAAAGGCAAGATTTATCCTGCCAAGGATGCACGTATGTCAGCTGAATTATTTCAAAAGGCTTATCCACATTGGCAAGCAGTTGAGTCATTAAGAGATCCCCATATCAATTCTGATTTTTGGCGCAGGGTAACAGGAGTCAACGTATGAATATATTAATTATTGGTGCCACATCGGCGATTGCCAAAGCAACGGCACGTCATTATGCCAGCAACAACAAGGCCTCATTTTTCCTTGTAGCCAGAAATGCTGATGCGTTAGAAGAATTACAGCAGGATTTGAAGGTGCGTGGAGCTTTAAAAGTGATATCCAGTGCGCATGATATGAACGACGATCATCTCTACCAACACTGGATTGAGGAGGCTTTCAAATCTTTAGGAAGTATCGATATTGTTTTAATGGCACATGGTATTTTAGGCAATCAAAAAGTCTGTGAGGCTGATGTATTTGCGATGAAAGAAATGATGAAAATCAATGCATTGAGCAGCCTTGAGATGCTCACGATTATTGCGAACAAGATGCAGGAACAGGGTTCGGGCACGATCGCGTTTATTTCATCCGTGGCAGGTGACCGTGGTCGCCCCAGTAATTATGTGTATGGCGCCAGCAAGGCAGTCGTCACTACCTTTTTGCAAGGCATGCGGGCGCGTATGGCCAAGGTAGGCGTGCATGTATTAACCATCAAGCCGGGATTTGTCGATACACCAATGACTGCGGCTATTGATAAAGGTGGGCCTCTATGGGCACAACCTGAGGATATAGCCATTGGCATAGCCAATGCGATAGATAAAAAGAAAAACACCGTTTATTTGCCCTGGTTCTGGCGCATTATCATGCTCATTATTATCCACATTCCAGAGACAATATTTAAAAAGTTGAATCTGTAATTCGGATCCAGGAAAAAATTATGCAATATATAGATGTATTCAATGGTGATGCAGATGGACTTTGTTCAATGGTTCAATTGCGAAATGCTAAGCCCGTGCAGAGTGAAATTGTCACAGGTGTAAAGCGTGATATTGAATTATTGGCGCGAGTTGACGCAAAAGCCGGGGACAGGATTACTGTGCTTGATGTATCTATGGAGAAGAATAAAGATGCTTTATTGAGGGTGTTAGATGCCGGTGCAGACGTTTTTTATTGTGATCATCATGAATCAGGTGATATTCCGGTAGCTAAAAATCTTACGGCATTGATTAACCTGGATGCTAACGTATGTACCAGTTTATTGGTTAACGGTTATTTAAAAGGTGCTTTTGCCGAGTGGGCTATTACCGGGGCTTTTGGTGATAATCTGAATGTTAGTGCTTTGGCAGTCGCCAAGCCATTGGGGTTAAATGCATCTCAGTTGAAACAACTTGAAAATCTCGGTATTTATATTAACTACAATGGTTATGGCGCGGCATTGGCAGATTTGCATTTTAATCCTGAAGATTTGTTTCTTGAAATGGTGAAATATAAATCGCCCTTTGATTTTATGATGGATAATAAAGCAGTTTTTTCAAAGCTGGAGAATGGTTATAAAAATGATATGGCAACAGTTGAAGCGATTAAGCCAGAAGTTGTATTTAATCATGCGGCCGTTTTTATGTTGCCTAATGAAAAGTGGGCTCGCCGAGTGAGTGGTGTATATAGTAATGATTTGGCGAATAATTTTCCTGATCGAGCACATGCTGTTTTGTCAGAAATGGATAATGGTCATTTTCTGGTGAGTGTCCGTGCGCCTTTAACCAATAAAAAAGGTGCAGTTGATATTTGTCGGCAGTTCTCTACAGGCGGCGGCAGGGCAGCGGCTGCAGGGATCAATGATTTGCCTTTAACGGATGTGCCACAATTTATTGAAGTATTTGAAAATTACTATCGTTGATGTGTTCCATGAGTCCAATCCCGGTTTTTCTCTGTGAACGAATTTGATGTGGTAGTGATCGGCGCTGGAGCATCTGGTCTTATGTGTGCGTTTACTGCGGCACAAAAAGGTCGTTCAGTTCTAGTGCTGGATAGTAGCAATAAGCCAGGAAAAAAAATTTTAATGTCGGGTGGCGGACGTTGTAACTTTACTAATTTAAATGTTAATCCCCATAATTTCATTTCTCAAAATCCACATTTTTGCAAGTCTGCATTAAATCGTTATACGCAGTGGGATTTCATAGCCCTTGTAGAGCAACATGGTATTGGCTATGAAGAGCGTAAACATGGACAGTTATTTTGTATTGATTCTGCCTTGGATATTTTGAACATGCTATTGGAAGAATGCGCTTTGGCTGGTGTTACGATAAAAACTCACGTCGATGTCAATGAAATTAAGCCCTTTAAACCCGATACGGATAATGCCTTGCGGTATATTTGTAAAACTAGTCATGGTGACTATGCTGCTCATTCTGTAGTTATTGCAACCGGGGCATTATCCATTCCAACGATGGGGGCAACGGGTTTTGGTTATGATATTGCCATGCAGTTAGGTCTTGTTGTCTTGCCTCGTCGTGCAGGTCTTGTGCCTCTGATGTTTACGGATGCTACCAAGGCAATCTGTGAACGTCTTTCCGGGTTGGCGATTGATGTTGAGATTCATTGTAAGGGTGAAGCTTTCAGGGAAAATATGTTATTTACCCATAGAGGCTTGAGTGGCCCGGCGATTTTACAAATCTCCAATTATTGGATGCCAGGTGATGAAATCGTGGTTAATTTGTTGCCCGAAATGGATGTTGCTTCCTGGTTGATTCATCAAAAACAGCAGCAAGCAAAATCGTTATTACGTACTGTGCTTGCCCAGCATTTGTCCAAGGGTTTGGTGCAGGAACTGCAGCTAATCTTTTGGAATGCCCATTCAGAAAAACCATTGGCAGATTTTCCCGATAAATTATTATTGACTATTGCCGACAAATTGCAGCATTGGCATCTTAAGCCATCTGGAACGGAGGGTTACCGCACGGCTGAAGTGACTTTGGGCGGGATTGATACCGATGAGCTGAGCTCAAAAACAATGGAATGTAAAAAATATCCAGGGTTGTTTTTTATTGGTGAAGTGGTTGATGTTACCGGTCATTTGGGCGGTTTCAATTTTCAATGGGCTTGGTCATCAGGTTATGCGGCCGGTGAATTTGTTTAAATTTTGATTTTTTATAGTTTTCTCGCCTTCTTGTGACTCATGCTAAAATAACTATTTATTTACCTTGTACAGTATTTGCTTATGTTAAGACTCACTGAAATAAAACTTCCCCTGGATCATACTTATGATGATCTACAAAACGCCATTGTTAAAAAGCTCGATATTTCGGCAAAGGATTTAATCAGTTTTTCTATTTTCAAGCGCAGTTATGATGCGCGTAAAAAGGGTAGTATCTTTTTAATTTATAGCATTGATGTTGTAATTAATGATGTTCTGGAAAAAAAATTGCTGGAAAGACACGCCAATGATCATCTTGTGATTCCAAGTCCCGATACGTCCTATCTCTTTGTTGGTCGTGCACCTGAAAATTTCCCGCAAGGTCACCAGCAACGGCCTATTATTGTCGGGTTTGGTCCTTGCGGTATTCTTGCAGCTTTGTTATTGGCGCAAATGGGTTTCAAACCCATTGTTATCGAACGTGGAAAAGATGTTAGGCAGCGCACTCAGGATACTTGGGGTTTGTGGCGAAAGCGTGAATTAAATCCAGAGTCTAACGTGCAATTTGGAGAGGGTGGTGCCGGAACATTTTCTGATGGCAAGTTATATAGTCAGATAAAGGATAAAAATCATCTAGGTAGAAAGGTGATTGCCGAGTTTGTAAAAGCCGGAGCACCTGAAGAAATTCTTTATGTCAGCAAGCCGCATATTGGTACTTTTAAACTGGTGACCATGGTGGAAAATATTCGTGCTGAAATCATCGCGCTGGGCGGTGAAATCCGGTTTTCTGAAAAACTCGACAAGCTCAATATTGAAGACGGGCAAGTGATCGGGATTACATTGCAAAGTGGTGAAGTGCTTATGAGTCGGCATATTGTTTTAGCGATTGGCCATAGCGCTCGTGATACCTTCCAGATGTTACTGGATAATGGTGTGTATCTTGAGCCCAAACCGTTTTCTATAGGATTTCGTATCGAGCATCCACAGTCAGTGATTGATAAAGCGCGATTTGGCCCGCAGGCGGGTAACGACATTTTGGGGGCTGCTGATTATAAATTGGTCCATCACTGTAAAAATGGACGCAGTGTTTATAGTTTTTGTATGTGTCCTGGAGGTACCGTAGTTGCTGCGACATCGGAACCTGGCCGGGTTGTTACTAATGGCATGAGTCAGTATTCCCGAAATGAGCGCAATGCCAATGCTGCCATTGTTGTTGGTATTGATCCAGCGCGGGATTATCCGGAGCATATTTTGGCCGGGGTTGATTTACAGCGAAAACTGGAGGCAGCCGCCTTCAAGCTGGGTGGTGAGAATTACAATGCTCCGGCGCAGTTGGTTGGCGATTTTCTAGCGGATAAACCGTCCGTGCAGTTAGGTACGGTTATTCCGTCCTATAAACCGGCGGTGACTTTAACGAATCTGAAAGACGCATTGCCTGACTTTGCGATAGAGGCAATTCGGGAGGCTATTCCTGAATTTGATAAACAAATAAAAGGCTTTGCAATGAATGATGCCATATTAACGGGTGTTGAAACCCGCACATCTTCCCCTGTTTGCATCAAAAGAAATGAGATTTTCCAGAGTATAAATACACAAGGATTGTATCCAGCAGGGGAAGGTGCTGGTTATGCCGGGGGTATTCTGTCTGCGGGTGTTGATGGCATCAAAGTCGCTGAGGCCGTGGCTTTGCATCTTATTAGACAGGGCTAAAATCTATAAAAACTGGACATGAAAATCCTATGGTGTATTATTGCGCGGATTTTCAAGGTTAGGCCGTAAGGTCAACAACGTTCATTCTAACACTATAGGTAACTTACAATGCGTTTATTAATAGGTGTAGTTCTTGCTAGCTTTTTAGTACTTACTGGTTGCAGCAAAGAAGAAGCTGCAGCTCCTGCTGAACCAACTGTTGAAGCTACTGCTCCTGCTGTTGAAGCTCCTGCTCCTGCTGTTGAGGCCGCTCCTGCTGTTGAGGCTGCTGCTGTAGACGCTGCTGCTGCTGTAGACGCTGCTGCTGCTGAAGGCACTGCTGCTGTAGACGCTGCTGCTGCTGAAGGCACTGCTGCTGTAGACGCTGCTGCTGCTGAAGGCGCTGCTGCTGTAGACGCTGCTGCTGCAGAAGCAGCACCTGCTCAGTAATTAGTACCTTATCAAGCTTGTAATACTTTACTGTTATTACAAGCTTGATAAATCCCTTTTCCCGTTTTCTAATCGCTACTTCCAGACCGCAATTTTTCTTTTTTAGCACGTTTCTCAGCGGCTTTTTGCTCTATTAATAATTGCACTGCTATTTTTTCTTGTTCAGCCATCCCTGGGGTTTCCAGGCTAATTCGGCCAATGGTTGCATCACGTATTTCACCAATAAAAATTCGGGCAATCTGGTCAAGATTGATTTTTTTACCTGCGCTCAGGCAGCCGCGTTGCCTGCCAATCATTTCCAGAAATTCATGTTCTGTGGCGGGTAGTTGCTCAAGCTTATAACGTTGTTTAAGCAGCTCCGGATAAGCATGAAGCAAATAATCGGCGGCAAAAAATGCCACATCGTCATAACTCATGGCTGTTTCTTTTATGGCGCCGGTTGTAGCCAGTCGATAACCGCTTTTCTCGTTTTCAAATTTTGGCCAAAGTATGCCGGGAGTATCCATCAACATCAGGCCGTTATGTAGGTTAATGAGTTGCTGGCCTTTAGTAATAGCGGGTTCATTGCCTGTTTTTGCGATAGTGCGACCGGCCAATATATTAATTAAAGTTGATTTTCCCACATTTGGAATACCTGTGATCAGGGCTTGAATAGCGTCATGGCTATTGGCTTTTTTAGGCAGCAATTTTTTAGATAAATCGATGAGGTTTTTAATGCGTTCAGGATCATGACTGGAAATTGCCATGGCTTTAACACCGCGTTCTTTATCCAGATAGTCAAGCCATTGCTGTGTAATCAACGGATCGGCCAAATCTGATTTATTAAGCAGTTTTATACAGGGCTTGTCGCCACGCAGCAGGCTAATGACCGGGTTTTCGCTGCTGTAAGGAATGCGGGCATCAAGTACTTCGATAAAAATATCGATATTGGGCAATATCTCTTTAATTTCTTTGGTGGCCTTGTGCATGTGGCCGGGATACCAGTTAATACTCATAGTACTTATCCTGCCTGAAAATCTTTGTAAACAGGCTTTATCAATGATGGTTATATAGCTTTCAATGTTGTCCTACCTATGGCAAGCGATTGATTGCATTTCCATCCATTCGGTGCCGGGTAAAGACAAGGGTATTGCAGTATGTGTCTAAAGTTAAAGACGATCTGGTATTTTTATTCGCCAGATAATATTTCCGCTCTATAACTGCCTGTTTCTGGAGCAAAACAATTCACTAGATAAGGCAAAACAATTTTCATTTCCTCCATTAGTTTCCAGGGAGGATTAATCACAATCATGCCATTGGCAGTCATGCCGTGTTCAGTGTTATCTGGTTGAATGGCTAATTCAAATAACTGGATTTTGGGAATGCCACTGCGTTTCAGTGTTTTTTCCAGACGGTCAATGTAGCTGCGATCTACGACTGGATACCATAATGCATAGACGCCGGTCGCAAATTTTTTATGGGTGTTAATCAGGTTTTCAACAACCCATTGATATTCTTTTTTCTGCTCATAAGAGGGGTCAATCAACACCAGACCGCGCTTTTGTGCCGGAGGGAAGACAGCGTTAAGGGTTTTATAACCATCTTCTTCCAGGATTCTTATGCGATCATCCGATCTGAAATGCTTGTTGAGTAGCGGGAAATCGGAAGAGTGTAATTCAGAGAAAACGAGTTTATCTTGTGGGCGCAACAGTTGCTGGGCAATCCATGGCGATCCGGGATAATGGCTCAGTTTTTTGCCATTCGATGCATAATTGAATTGGCGTACCCTATCAACGTATTCAGCTATCGGTTCGGGTAAATCATTCCGGTCCCAAAGTTTTGCTATACCATCATGGAATTCTTCGGTTTTTTCTGCATATTCCGAATCGAGACGATAGCCACCCGCGCCAGCATGGGTGTCTACATACATTAACGGCTTATCTTTTTCTGTGAGGTGCCGCAAAATGCGTTGCAGAACGATGTGTTTAAGTACATCGGCATAATTGCCGGCATGAAAGGCGTGGCGGTAACTCAACATGAGAAAGTATTCTTATCAAAGATAAAATATTGGTACTTATTATAGCCATCCGTCTTTGCCAGTGTCATGGCTTTATTCAGTTCTTGCAAGAGTTCAAGTTTTGCCTATTATTCATTAAAAGAAGTTTGAACATGGATACATAACAATAAATTGAATCAAGTTCGAAGCCACCAGTATTTATCCATCTATCAGGTTATTTAATGTCAATTTTAGAAGCAGTCGGGTTGGCTTTGGCGCGTTATCTAGTCCAGCCAAGCAAAAATACGGTACCTACTGTAGCCAGCTCCCGGCCAGAGTTGTTGTGCGCAACTTTGCGTAAAGGCGATATTTTACTGGTTGAAGGCATCAGTCGATTCAGTACTGCCGTGAAATATCTTACGCAATCTACCTGGTCACATGCAGCGTTATATATCGGGATAGTGGATGATTCTGATATAGGAATGGTGTTAGAGGCTGATGTGGTTCAAGGTGTGCGTCTTGTACCATTAAGCCATTATTGGCAATCACATACGCGGATTTGTCGCGCTGTGGGTTTGTCTGGGGTGGAGATTGATGAAATTGTTACACATGCCATGCAAAAAATTGGTTATCAGTATGATCTCAAAAATGTGATTGATCTGGCGCGTTATTTGATCAGAACACCGCCTGTTCCGTCTCGATGGCGTCGACGTATGTTGTCACTAGGCAGTGGCGATCCTACCCGGGCCATATGCTCTTCCATAATTGCTGAAGCTTTTCAATCAGTGCACTATCCCATACTGCCCGAGGTGGTTGTAGCGCAGTCATGTGATCCGGCATCGAAAGTCTGTTATGAAGAAATGCGAGATATCCGCCATCACAGTCTTTACACACCCAGGGATTTTGATTTATCACCGTATTTTCGTGTGGTAAAACCGACCATAGAAAGTGGGTTTGATCCACACAGTTTACTTTGGCTGAGTGATAAAAAAATGCCCAGTGAAATACCCAATAACAAACAATAATGTTGTTATCGGGCATTTATAAGGGTAGAAATTAATCTGCTTTTTTGGCTTTCCTGCGTGGTTTTGGAGCTTCTGCAGTTTTCGCACTACGCTCTTTGGGCTTGCTTGTTTTCGGAAATGCCCGGCTTTCAGTTTTACTATCAGATCGACTATCTGCTCGACTATCACTACGGCTATCAGAACGTTTTTCCGTTGTTTTTAATATCGGTCTTTTTTCCGGGCGTGGGCTTGCGCTTGCGGGTCGACTGCCATCAGCCACGGTAATATTTAACGATTCGCCTCGCACCCGAACATTCTGTAATGCCTTGAACACTTCTTTGGGCATGCCTTCAGGCAGTTCGATGTAGCTGTGATCTTCATTTAGAGTAATACGGCCCATGACTTTGGCATCAATACCACCTTCGTTGGCAATAGCCCCAACGATATCACCTTTTTGAATGCCGTGACTGGTGCCTACACCGAGTTTATATTTAGTCATCGGGATACTGTCACGATCAAACCCGCGACTCGAGCTGCGATCATTGCGTTCAGTAGGGCGTTCCTTGTTTCTGTCGGTACGCTCGTTTCTATCGCCACGCTCGGGTCTGTCGCTGCGTTCACGAGTGCGCTCTTTGCCTTTGTCTCTTTCCCTCGAGCGATCTTTGCTTTCATAGGAATGTTCTTTGCGCTCAACCGGACTTTTGGGCATATCCTTGATTAAAAAAGTTTTACTGCCTTGGGAAATACTGGCGAATGCGGCAGCAATTTCAATGGCAGGAATACCATATTCGGTTTGATAGCGTTCAAGGATTTCTATGTACTCAGAAAGATTCTTTTTACGTTCCTCGTCAATTTTGGCAAATAATTGCTCAATTTTACGTTGATTCAAAACATCCATTGAGGGGAATTGGTACTTCTCGATTTTTTGTTTTGTCGCATGCTCAATGGATGACAGCATGTTTTTTTCGCGATTGGTGACAAATAATATTGCCTGACCTTCACGACCAGCACGACCTGTTCTGCCAATGCGGTGGACATAGGATTCTGTATCATAAGGAATATCATAGTTGATGACATGGCTGATGCGTTCAACATCGAGGCCGCGCGCAGCGACATCAGTTGCGACGAGAATATCAATCATACCGCTTTTTAACTGGTTTACGGTTTTTTCACGTTGATTTTGAGCAATGTCACCATTCAATGCTTCGGCCGCAAAGCCGCGAGCTTGTAACTTTTCAGCCACTTCTAACGTGGCATTCTTGGTGCGCACAAAAATGATCACGCCATCAAATTCTTCGCTTTCGAGTACGCGAGTTAAGGTGTCGAGTTTGTCATGGCCACCCACTTGCCAGTAACGTTGGGTAATAGTGGCAGCTGTCGTGGTTTTTTGTTTAATAGTAATTTCCACAGGGCTTTTCAGGTACTTCTGTGAAATGCTTCTGATCGGGGCTGGCATGGTTGCAGAAAATAAAGCGGTTTGATGATTTTCCGGAGTTTGTTGCAGGATCCATTCAACATCATCAATAAAACCCATACGCAACATTTCGTCGGCTTCATCCAGTACCAGTGCCTGTAAACTATCCAGCATTAAACTGCCACGACGGATATGATCCATCATGCGTCCCGGAGTGCCTACAACCACATGCACGCCGCGATCCAGTTGACGTAATTGCGTGCCATATTCCTGGCCGCCATAAATAGGTAATACCTGAAAGCCTTTCATTTCTTTGGCATAGGTTTTAAATGCTTCAGCGACTTGTATGGCGAGTTCGCGAGTTGGGGCAAGCACGAGTATTTGAGGTTTCTTTTTGTTTAAATCAATACGGGATAAAAGTGGGAGGGCAAACGCCGCTGTTTTGCCAGTACCAGTTTGTGCAACGCCTAATAAATCCTTCCCTTCCAATAAATGGGGAATAGCCTGGAGCTGGATCGGTGAAGGCTTTTCATAACCCACATTTCTTAATGCCTGTTGCAAGGGCTCAATTAAATTAAGATCACCAAATGTGATAACGGGTTCAATAGTTTCGGACGACATGCAGTGTACCTTTAGGAATTTAGCGCTTTGCTAATTGAGTATTCTTGAATCAAGAGTGGGTTGTGATTTGTTTAAGTGTAGTGCAACTTTGTGAATGCCTGGCTAAACAATGGGCGGTGCTATTGTAGGGAACAAAGCCGTGCAGGTCTAGTTGCAATCGGCTTTGAGTCGGTTATTTGCAGTTTTGTAATGTTTGGCAGCTTGGATTTTCCTTGTTTTAGGGTAAATCTGCCCAACGTTCATGAAGCTGGTGAAGTAAAACGGTTAAATCAAGTTGGCCAATATGACCAGAAATCGATTTTCGGGATTTTTGCTGGTTAAATTCTGTTGTCAGTGCCAAAAGCATATCGGCCGGCTGCTTTAAAATCTTGGCTTGCTCAAAAAACAGATGTGCTTCCGCATATTGGTATCGTAAATAAATAATCCATTGTTTGATCAGGCTGTTGATATATTGTGGTTGGCAATGGTCTTCTTGCAGTTTATAAAAGTAATAGATCAGTAACAGGCAAATATCACCCCAGTGCAAGGTTTTGTCAGTTTGGCCTTTGGCATAAAGGGCCAGGTCAGGGCAAGCAACAAGCCCGCGACCTAACATAATACGTTGGCATTGGCTCTCTTGTTGGCAACGTTGCAGGTCATCGGTATTCCAGATTTCCCCATTGGCTATAACCGGTATCGAAAGCCTATTACTGATTTTGCCGATTTCATCCCAATAGGCCGGTGGACGATAACCTTCCCTCTTGGTTCTGCCATGAATAGCTATTTCACTGGCGCCAGCTTCTTGGAGTGCCATTGCATTTTCCAGTGCTCTGGATTTGTCATTAAATCCCAAACGCATTTTAGCGGTGACAGGGATGTGTACTGGAACGGCTGAGCGTATAGCTTTAGTAATGCTAAAAAGATTGTCGGGATTCTGTAATAAAACCGCACCACCGCCATGATTATTGACTGATCTGGCTGGGCAGCCGTAATTGATATCTATCCCTTTGGCGCCCAACATAACCGCTTTTAAGGCATTGGCGGCCATGACTTCAGGATTATCGCCCAATAATTGTAAATAGACAGGGGTGCCTGTTCTGGTTTTCGATTCAGTCAATAATTCCGGGCAGTAGCGCTTGAAAACCCGTTCCGGAAGCCTGAGTTGGGAAACCCGCACAAACTCCGTTACGCAGCGGTCAATTCCACCTATGGCTGAAAATATTTCACGCATGGTATGGTCGATAACACCCTCCATGGGGGCCATCATGATGAAAGTTGGAGGTGGGCAGGTTTGCGTCATGGCGGTGATTATAACGGAGGATAAATTAAGTGGTAGTTTTGTTCAAAATGCTATAAATGAACATCAGAAATGTGGGATTGGTTGAAGATGTATGCTCAGTCAAATCCGGTTTTTAGCTATGTATAAATCCCTGGGTCAAAAGCCGGATGTTTAATTGCCTGATCCAGTAAATACGGGTAAAGTAAGCCAATTTTTCGCCGTCTGAACCGAGTTTTTTGCATTAATTCATTGGGTTAGAGGGTTATTTTGAGCAAAAATATAATAAGAATCGAACTTTATTCTTCATCGCTCTCTAAAGAGTCATAAACAACCCATATATCCGCCTGATGGCTTAAAGGTTTTTGCAGGAGTTTTTAGTGCCCAATTGGCCAACAACAAATAATTTAAGTGGTTTACTGAAGCCTGCCATTAATGGTTTATCGGTGATTCCTGCCACTAAAGTGCGTTATGTTTTATTGCTGTTGACGGGTATCTGGTTTTTATCGTTATTGGCTGATTTTATCTGGATGTGGGTTCCTGAGTCGAAGCCATCGGCTGTGGTCAACATTGTTGGCCCTAATGTTTTTTCTGCGATGTCTGGCCAGCAAAATCAGCCGACCATTGATTTGTCTTTGATGCAATCCTGGCAGTTATTTGGTTCGGCCGAAATAGTAAATCCTGTTGCCTCTTCGTCTGCAGATACCCCCAATGAGGCATCAATAACTAGCCTGCAGTTAATACTACTAGGTGTTATTTTTTCAGATATTCCTGAAGAAGGTTATGCTGTGATTCAGGGAGCCAATATTGCAGGGTTGGTTAAAGTTGGGGAATCAATACCAGCAGGGAATAATGTGTCGTTGGCAAAGGTGTTGGTTGATAGGGTCATTATTAATAATAACGGAAGAATGGAGTCATTATTGTTATATACAGAAACGCCTATTAATCCTGAATCTGTGCCATCTTCCGAGCCTGTAGCTTCCAAATCCGTGATGGATCAGCGCAATAATCCCGAGCTTTCTGCCATAGCCGGTAATTATCGCAATCAGTTATTAACCAATCCCTTATCTCTCGCAGATGTTATCAAGGTTTCCATCGCTAAAGATGCAGAAGGGAAATTAATTGGATATCGAATTCGTCCGGGTCGGGACAGGGCCCAGTTTGCCCAGTTTGGTTTGCAAACCGGAGATGTAGTTACTGCCATCAATGGCACTCCCCTCGATGATCCAGCCAAGGCAATGGAGCTTTATGGGCAATTGCGTGAGGCAAAAGAAGCGTCATTCGTGGTCAGGCGCGGGGATCAGGAAATTAATTTGATAGTCGGTTTAACTCAGCAATAAAAGAAAATAAAAAGGTAATTTTTGTGAAGATAAAACGTATCCAGTTTCAATCAATAAAGGCTTTTACTTTTTTAATGTCGATGAGCCTTTTTTCGTTGTCGACATTTGCAGGTTCCTATACCCTCAATTTTAAAGACGCTGAGCTTTCCGAGTTTATCAAGTTTGTTGCTGATGCAACCGGATATACGGTAATTATTGATCCTCAAGTTAAAGCTAAAATTCAGGTGTTGTCGAAGCAGCCTCTCAATGAAAAAGAATTGTATGATTTGTTTTTATCGGTGTTAGCCACACATGGCTATGCTGCAGTAAAAAATGGCAATGTGTTACGTATATTGCCAGACAGAACCGCTCGCACAACTTCTGTTCCAATTGCGTCAATAGAACATCGCAATAACTCTGAATTTGTTACACAAATTATTCAATTGCAAAACGTTAGTGCTACCAAGCTTATCCCTGTATTGCGACCGTTAGTGCCGCAAGAAGGGCATATGGCTGCTTATCAGGATAGCAATGTTATCGTCATTTCTGACACCGCAGATAATATTAAAAAGATCATTGAGATTATTGCCAGTATTGATAAAAGCTCCAATCAGGAAATTGAAATTGTCCATCTTGACAATGCTTCGGCTGAAGAATTGGTTGCTATAGTAACCAAGGTGTTAAATCCCAAACCTGCAGATCCTGCCAATACTGAAGAACAAGTTTCTCTGGTGGCAGAATCACGTGGAAATAATGTGATTATTACCGGTGCTGAACAAGCAAGAATTCGAGTAAAGCTTTTAATAAAACAACTGGATTCACCCCTGAAAAATGTCGGTAATGCCAATGTAATCACTCTGGAGTATGCCAGTGCCAAGGATATTGCACCTATTTTATCCAAGGTTTCGCAAAATATGGCCAAGATCACTACTGATCAGCAAGGCGCTAAAGCAGGTGGTGTAACGCCTGCAATGATTGAGGCTGATGAGGCAACTAACTCACTGGTGATAACTGCAGATTCAGCCATTATGGATGGACTCACTGCCCTGATTAAACAATTGGATGTTCCTAGAGCGCAAGTGTTAGTTGAGGCCATTATTGTCGAGGTTATACAAGGTGATGGCAAGGATTTAGGTTTTGATTGGTTAATGGCTAATCAGCATGGCGGCTTTGGCGGCAGTAATAACAATAATGGATTGGCAGGTAAAGTTGCATTGGGAGCTTTTGATGATGATGATGAAGATGTTTTGAAAGGTGTGGCGACGGCTCTTGCAACAGTGCCAGGTGCTGTTTGGGGCGGTACTGATTATAATGTGGATGGCACCAGTTTTTCAGCTATTCTCACTGCGTTAGAAACCAATGGTGAGACCAATATACTATCAACACCGAGTTTAATGACTCTCGATAATAATGAAGCCTCCATCGTAGTGGGTCAGGAAGTGCCTTTTGTAACAGGTAATTACACCAGTACTGGAACCTCAGGTACTACCGGTGCCGGTGGTGTTTCTACGCCCGGCAATCCCTTTCAAACAATCGAGCGGAAGAATGTGGGTATCACTTTAAAGGTGACTCCCCATGTTAATAAGGAAAACAAGATTACTCTGGATATTGTGCAGGAAGTTTCCGGATTGGCAGCATCTGATGTGGCCACTGCGGATGTCATAACCAATGAGCGTAAAATAGAAACAACAGTAATAACAGGTGATGGAGAGGTGATTATTCTTGGTGGTTTGATTGATGATGATGTGCAGGAAACTGTGAGTAAAGTGCCCGTATTAGGGGATTTGCCATTAATTGGGCGTTTGTTCAAGAAGTCATCAACCAAGGTTCGTAAAAAAAACCTGATGGTTTTTTTAAGGCCTACAGTGGTCAGGGATTCACAAAAATCATTGGAAGTTTCAGAAGCCAGGTATCGTGATATTCGTAATATTGAACGCTATAAAAAGGCACGTGGCGTAGATTTGTTTGATGAGGATGTATTGCCGGTATTGCCCGCATGGGAAAGGCAAGTGGAAGAAGTGAGGCGTATACAAGCAGAGTCTGCAGAGCAAAAAAAGGCAGAAGATAAAGTTGTTACACAGCCAATGGTGGAAGAGCAAGTTCAGGTTTCCGGTGCTGTTACATCTGAAGCAGTTGTTGTTCCGGCTCAGGTTCAGCCTGTTGAGGTTGCACCTGCAACGCCATCTGCGCAAGACACCAATGATTCATCGGGTTATCAACCGGTAAAAGAATAAAAAAGATGAACGATGTTAACCTTCAAAACAACACAGATGAAAATGCAGGGCACTTTAAAAACCTGCCATTTTCGTTCGCTTCTAAAAATGGTGTTTTTTTAACACTGAAAGATAAGCAGCCGGTACTCTGTTATAAACATGGATTGACTGCTGCTACTCTGGCTGAAGTGCGCCGGTTTCATCAGGCAAGATTTAACACAGAAGAATTATCACAAGAAGAATTTCAAAAACAATTAAGTCTGGCGTATCAAAAAACATCTAACGAAGCTGCACAGGCAGCCGAAGATATTGGCGCTGATATGGACTTAAGCCGTCTGGCTGAAGAAATTCATCAGGCCAGTGATTTAATGGCAGGAGAAGATGATGCACCGGTCATTCGTTTGATTAATGCCATTCTTTCGCAGGCAGTACGTGAAAAAGCCTCTGATATTCATATTGAAACTTTTGAAGCCGATCTGGTTGTACGTTTCCGTATTGATGGCGTGCTGATAGAAATATTGCGGCCCAAAAGAATGTTGGCGCCATTATTGGTATCGCGCTTAAAGGTTATGGCCAAGCTTGATATTGCTGAAAAGCGAATTCCGCAGGATGGCCGTATTTCAGTTCGTATTGCCGGACACGGTATTGATATTCGTGTTTCTACCAACCCGACTACGCATGGCGAACGCATTGTATTGCGTTTGCTGGATAAACAGGCAGGGCAATTACAACTTGACCAATTACGCATGAACCAACAAGTGCAAAAAGGTTTTGAGCGTATGTTGTCTGCACCGCATGGCATTATTCTGGTCACAGGTCCAACGGGCTCCGGTAAAACCACTACCTTATATGCAGGCTTGACGCATATTAATGATAGTTCCCGCAATATTCTCACCATTGAAGATCCGGTTGAATATTTGTTGCCGGGTATAGGTCAAACACCGGTAAATGCCAAAGTTGATATGACTTTTGCGCGCGGCTTGCGGGCAATATTGCGGCAAGATCCGGATGTTGTCATGGTGGGTGAAATACGTGATGTGGAAACTGCTGAAATTGCAGTACAGGCCAGCTTGACGGGTCATCTGGTATTATCCACCTTGCATACGAATACAGCGTTGGGTGCGATCACTCGGTTAACCGATATGGGCGTTGAGCCCTTTCTGATTTCATCCAGTTTGATCGCAGTCATGGCACAGCGCCTGGTAAGGGTGTTATGTCCACAATGTAAAAAATCGTATTCTGCAGATCATGCCGAAAAAACCTTGCTGGGTCTTGATGATAAAGCCGAGGTGACGCTTTATCGCGCTGCCGGTTGTGAACATTGTAATTATCATGGTTATAAAGGGCGGGCAGGTATTTATGAGTACATCGAAATTGACGAAAATATTCGCCGGTTGATTCATGATCGAGCTTCTGAGCAAGATCTTGTCGCCTATGCCAGAAAAAGTTTCCCATCAATTCGTGAAGATGGCCAACGTAGAGTTTTGGCCGGTGAAACAACGCTGGAAGAAGTCCTTAGGGTCACCACAGGTTAATCATGGCAGCTTTCAGTTATCAGGCCATGAATGTTGATGGCAAAAAAGTAAAAGGCGTAATGGAGGGCGATTCTGCTCGACAGATTCGCCAGTTGCTGCGTGAAAAGGGCCTCAAGCCACTGGAAGTCAACGCATCGTCTGAATCAGGTAAACATAAGGATAATGAAAAATCTTCATTGTTGAACCTGCAGTTTCGGTCAACGCGTTTGAATACAGGTGAATTGGCTTTATTCACCCGCCAACTCGCTACGTTAGTCCAATCTAATTTACCGCTCGATGAGGCATTGCAGGCTGTTTCTGAGCAAACACAAAAAACGAATATCAAAAGTCTTGTGCTTGATGTGCGTTCAAAAGTTGTTGAAGGCCATACTTTGGCCTATGCGATGGGTGAATTCCCTAAAGTGTTCAGCACGATGTATAGATCGATGGTGCAGGCTGGCGAACATGCAGGTTTTCTCGGGCAGGTGTTAGAACGTTTGGCTGACTATACTGAAAGTAGTCAGTATACCCAGCAAAAATTGAAAATGGCCATGATTTATCCGGCAGCATTAATTTGTGTGGCATTTACTGTTATCAGCGCATTAATGGTGATGGTGGTGCCGAAGCTTATTAAAATTTTTGAAAGTAAAGATACCGAATTACCTATGCTCACCAAAATCCTGATTTTTATCAGTCACTATATGGTGAATTACGGTATTTACACATTGATTGTATTTATTCTTATCATCATTGGGGTGCGCAAATTACTGCAGATACCGGCACAACGTTATCGTTTTCATGGCATGTTATTACGCATGCCATTATTGGCAAATACAGTAAGAACCATCGATACCGCACGTTTTGCCAGTACATTGAGTATTTTGATTGCCAGTGGTGTGCCCTTGTTAGAGGCCATACGCATTGCGGGTGCAGTATTGTCTAATCTTGTATTGAAAGATGTCTGTTCCGAGGTGGCTGTTTCAGTGCAGGAAGGCAGTAGTTTTAATAAGGCACTGGCGAAAACCGGTGAATTTCCCCCGATGCTTGTTCATATGGTGGCCAGCGGCGAAACCAGTGGCGAATTGGAAGTTATGTTAGATCGCGTGGCAAAAAACCAGAATCGGGAGCTGGAAATGACTCTGGGAGCATTGATGAGTATTCTTGAGCCGGTGTTGATTGTGTTTATGGGTGGTTTTGTATTGTTAATTGTATTGGCAGTATTGATGCCGATTTTCCAAATGAATTCTATGGTGGGTTAATAATGAACATTAAAAATAAGTATCATCAAAAAGAACAGAAAGGTTTCAGTTTAATTGAAATCATGGTCGTGCTGGTTATTTTGGGTATTCTTGTCAGCTTGATAGCGCCACAAGTGATGGACAACGTTGACAAGGCATTGGTTCAGCAAGCCAAAGCCGATATGAAATCTGTCGAAACGGCATTAAAACTTTATAAGCTCGATAACTTTGTTTATCCGAGTACAGAGCAAGGTTTGCAGGCTTTGGTTACGCCGTCAGATGTTAGTCCGGCTCCGAAAAACTTCAAAAAAGATGGTTACCTTGATCGTCTACCTAAAGATCCATGGGGCCGTGATTATATTTATATGAGCCCAGGTGATCATGGTGCAATAGATATATATACCTTGGGTCAGGATGGCGTACAAGGCGGTGAGGATATGGATGCCGATATCGGTAACTGGGATCAATCCAAGGAATAAAGAGATGGTTTACACCATCTATTCCTTCGCCAGCTAATGTTTATGCCTCACTCACATCGCCAATACTTCAAGCTTCAGCAGGGATTCACGCTGATCGAAATGATGGTGGTGCTGATTATTATTGGTATTGGTGCAGGTATTGTCAGTCTTTCCATGGGTGATGCAACTCGCCCGCAGCAAACAAAATCTGTTGCGCGACAACTCTATGGCGCTATGAATCTTGCGTTAGAAGATGCGGTTTTTTTAAATAAACAATTGGGATTGCGATTTGATTTTTCTGGCAAGGAACAGGAGATTACCTATAGCTATCAATGGTTGATCTATGATGCATCCAGAAAACAATGGGCACCCATCACCACTGAAGGTTTTGCAGAGCAAGTTTTGCCTGATTTTATAGACGTGCAAATTGAAGTTGAAGGCCAGAAGATGATTATCGGTGCCAGCAGGAAAGAGGATGCATTGTTGACGATAGAACAAGATAAAGATGATGAAAAAGATAAAAATCCTAAAAAGACACTCATCTATCCGGATTTATATTTTTTATCCAGCGGTGAAATGCAAAATTTCAAAATTACCATTAATGATAAAAATACACCTGAAAGCGAATATCTGCTTGAGGGTAATGCCTTGGGGCAAATGACATTTAAGCGACCCGATGAAGACGAAAAATAGCGGATTCACATTAATTGAAGTGATGGTTGCCGTCGGTGTTATTGCGATTGCATTGCCGGCGTTATTGTTTTCCATGATGGAGCAAATTGATGGCACTGCCTATTTGCGCGATAAATTACAAGCGCAGTGGGTCGCTGAAAATACACTGGAAGAAGTGCGTATACAAAATCATTTAAATGGAGCAGTGCCTGAATCGGATAAAACCGGTGAGGAAGAATTGGGAGATAGAAAGTGGTACTGGAAAATGCGCAGCAAGGCATTTGAACAGGAAGAGCTGGCGGATATTTATGGTGTTGAGGTCAGTGTTTGGGCAGATCAGGAAAAAGCCGATGACCCTTTGGCGAAAGTTGTGGCGATTGTACGTAAACATAAAAAAGATGCCATAGTACGACCTCAGGGTGAGACATTAGTCGGTTCAGCTCCTAATCCACCGCCGGTTCAACCGCCTGCAAACGGGGAAGACCAGCCATGAAAAAACAGTTAGGGTTTACATTGATTGAGGTGTTGATTGCTATGGCAATCACCGCCATCGTCGCTATCATTTCCTATAGTGGCCTGGATAGCGCAATGAAACTGGCTGATTCTGCAGAGGCTGAAACTGATCGTATCCAGCAGATGAGCAGGGTATTCGATATCATTGGCAAGGATTTCCGCCAAATCATTTCCCGCACTGTGCGCTCTCCCGGAGGTGATGAAACTGAAGGAGCTTTTGTGTTGAGCGATAGCTCCGAACCATTACTGAAATTCAGCCGTATTGGCTGGACGAATCCACAACCTTCGCGTTTTCAACGTAGCCAGTTACAGCGTGTGAGTTACCATTTCGATGGTTCTAAGGTTATTCGTTATAGCTGGCAGATGATGGATAGATATGAAGATTCCACCGCTCAGGAAATCGTATTGCTGGATAAAGTGAAATCATTTCAGGTTCGGGTGATGAGCGAAGATGCAACGATCAATACGAGTGGGCAAGTGGTTGCCGGAGATGAAGGGAAATGGATAGATACTTGGCCAATCAATGATCCCCTAAACCCTGCTACGGCTTTAACGTCATTGCCCATAGCAGTAGAGATTTCGATAGAAATAGAAGGCTGGGGAAAGATCCGCCGTATTTTTGAACTGGTTTCTGCGCCATGATTATCCTGCGTAACTATCATTCGCAATCCGGTGCGGCTTTAGTGGTCGCCATGCTGGTATTGGCTTTGATTGCAGTGTTCTCGGTTTCGATGTCTGCAGAATATAATTTTGGGGTGCAGCGTGTTAGTAACCAGATCATTGCGCAGCAGGCCTATAGTTATTTGCGCGGTACAGAAGCTGTTGCCCATAAGGCATTATCGGTAGACCTGGAAATGGATAAACAAAATGGAAGAACTGTTGATGACCTGAGTGAATTCTGGGCGCAGGACATACCGCCTTTTGTCTTGGAAGATGGTCAATACACAGCGCATCTCTACGATTTACAAGGTCGTTTTAATCTCAATAGTTTACGTAAACCCAATCTGGTATTTCCACCCAGCCAACTCCCGCCGGCGGTACCTTATACGGTGGAGCAGGGAATTTTTGTGCGCCTTTTACAGGCCGTAGGCGATGACAATTATTCAGTGAGTGAGTCCGATGCAATAGCGATTACCGAGGCTGTGGTGGATTGGCTGGATGCAGATCACGACCCTACTGGCTTTAATTGTGGTGAAGATGATGCCTATTATGGCATTGAAGGCAGGCCACCCCATCGTACCGCCAATATACCGTTTTATAGTATCAGTGAATTGCGTCTGATTTGTAATCTCCCCGTGGAACTTTATGAGCGTTTAGTGCCTTATATAACAGTATGGCCATTATCCGGTTTGGGGGTTATCAATATGAATACCGCAGCAGAACCCGTGGTGCGCAGTGTTTTGGTAGCACAGCAGGATGTCCCGCGATTACAGGCTATCAATGGCAAAATTTCTTATCAGCCGCCAGCACCTATCAGTGCGGCTGAAGTAGAAATGTTTTTAGCCAATCAAAAGTTGCAGGGCTATGATCAACTGAATGATATTTTGGGTGATTTACAAGGCAATCAATTCTGGCCGGGTTCACCATTGGGATTATATAGCGATTATTTTTTACTGGAATCAGAGGCTTCGATTGGCGAAGTGACACAGGCAATGTACAGTGTAATTTCGCGTGAGGGTGGTAAGATAGTTATCGTTGCACGCAGTACCGGTGGCTTATAAAGCTCATTAACAAGGCAAAGGCATGAACGTTTATATTCGGCGTTACAAAGACAATTATCACTGGTTTAGCACCAGTGAGCAGCAGTTGATTGCAAGCTATCAGGGAACCCTGCAAGAGCTGGCTACCTTCTATACCGAGAATGTTGCGGTAAAAAACTGGGTGTTGATAGCGCCTGCACTCGATACTGCCAGCCGTGTTATATCCTTTACTGAAAAAGAAAGAAAACACATTGGCAAAGCCATACCTTTTTTACTGGAAGATGACTTGCTGACGGAAGCTACGGAATTACATTATGTTGCAGGTAAGCCTGTTGATAAAAGAATACAGGTTGTAGCCGTTGATAAAGCGATCTTGACAGCATGGTTGCAAGAGTTGGCTTCTGCAGGCATTCGTCCGACACATTGTTTGCCAGAAACCCAGTTATTGTTAGAGCCTTCTTGTGAGTGGCAAATATATTATCGTCAGCAAGAATATATTTTGCGCACGTCCGACGGCCAATGTGCGGCATTTGAAGAAGAGCACTTCCCTTTAAGTATTGAATTGATAACAGAAAAATATGCCAGATTGCCGCAAAGCATAGAACTGATTGCTGATGATGAGGCTAGTCTCGAAGAGGCCTGGGTGCATATTCCTGAAGCCATCAAACCTTTGATCGAAACCAAAATTCTTTCCTATGCCGAAATGCTGGAACAGCGATTTTCACAACAGGTGAAAATATGGAATCTTCTTAAAGGCCAATTTGCGTATACCCAGCAATGGTTGAGCGCATTAATGCCCTGGCGCTGGTTAGCGGTGAGTCTGGTAGTAGTCATGGTATTGCATGTTGCAATGCTCTTTACTGAATATCGACAATTCAAAAACCAGAATTTGCGTTTACGCGCTGAAATGGAAACTCTATTCCGGCAAGCCATACCTAAAGGCCAAATTGTAGATCATCGTAAACAGCTGGAGCATGAGCTTGAAACCTTGCAGCATGGCGGTGGTGGTAATTTTATGCCGAAAATCCAACGCATAGGTGAAGTGTTTGCCAAGTATCAGGTTAATACCCTTAATGCCTTGAATTTCGAACAGTCAAAAGGCGAAATCCGTATTGATTTGATTATTGATAATTACGAAAAATTGCAACAGGTTATTGATGATCTCAAACAGGCGGGCTTGAATACTGACATTCAAAATAGTAATGCCCAAGGCGAGCAATTACGGGCGCGCATCAGAATTACAGGTTAATCATGATTAGACAATGGTTCAAAAGTCTCGAAAAGCGCGAACAATATATATTGTTAGTTGGCGCTGCTGTGGTTGTATTGTATCTGCTCTTCGGTGTGATGTATCGGGGTCTTGTGGAGGCGAGGGCCAGTTACCAAAAACAAAATATTAGCCAACAGGAAACTCTGGTATGGATGCAAGGTGCAGTTCAGGCTATTCAGGCCTTGAAGCAAAATAGCAGCAAGGTCAATATTGCCGGTAAGTCGTTGGCGGAATTATCTGAAGAAGCTGCGAAATCCGCAGAGGTTCGAATTGGACGCTTCCAGCCCAAAAATGATAACGAAGCCCAGGTATGGCTAGAGCAAGAAAGATTCAATAATGTTCTGGCGTTTCTCGCTCGTTTGGAAGTGGATTATGGTTTGTCGCTGGAAGATGTTTCCGTTACATCAACCAATACCCCGGGAATAGTTAATTTACGTCTCAAATTTTCCAAGTAATTTTATATGTCTAAAAAATCGATCTTCATTCATTTTGTCGCCGCAGTTCTGGTGTTGTTTTATTTTCTGGCATCCCGCATACCTGTTGCATTGGTTATGGATCAAATCAGGAAAAATGCACCCTATTTAACACTGGGCGAGCCATCGGGATCATTATGGCAAGGGGCTTTATCAAATCTCAGTATCAATACCGCGGTTGGGATGATTGAGTTGGGTCGTACGGAATGGAAAATCCAGCCGTTGCATTTATTTCTGGGTGAATTGGCGTTTCATTTGCATGCCACCAAAGAGCCGCAACTAATTGATGCAGATATTGCTATCAGTATAGGTAAAACGTTATCTGTTGAAGACGGCAATATTATTGTTGAAGCCACTAACCTGACACGTTTCTATCCGATACCTGGCACGATTGGCGGTATGCTTGAATTAACATTACAGGAACTGCAATTAAATAAAGAGGGTATTAAAAAGTTCGAGGCAACGGGTACTTTTAAAAATGCCGCTTATACATTAAATACGCCGATTGAATTGGGTACTTATGGTGCCCGGTTTACTTTAGAGAAAGACAAGTTGAAGGCAGTGGTCAATGATGTAGAAGCACACGTCGGGATGACAGGTTATGCTACTTATGATCCCAAGCTTAAGGAATACGATGTGGACGTAAAACTATCTCCAAAAAACACTGCCAATCCTGTGATTCCTCAATCGCTGGCTGCATTTTTACCACCACAACCTGATGGCAGCTACCGTTTTAATAAAATCGGGCATCTATAATTACGGGTAAATTGTCATGTCGATCTATGCGCAAATATTTGCTGTTATTGCGCCCATTCTGTTTATCGCCTTATTGGGATATCTATGGTCGTTATACAAACTTCGCTACGATGCCCAGTTTGTTTCAAAAATTGTTATGGATGTTGCTTCGCCCTGTTTGATTCTGGCGACCCTGTTAAAAGCCGATATTGATACCTCTGAAGTCATTAACATGACTGTTATTACTGTCACTGGTTTGGCTTTATTGTTTTTCTTCAGTTATATCGTTATTAAAATAACAGGTGTACAGTGGCGCACCTATATGCCATCGCTGGTTTTTTCCAATACCGGAAATATGGGTATCCCCATTTCGCTGTTTGCTTTTGGCGAGCATGCTTTGGCATTGTCATTGATTATTTTTATGGTGACATCGCTATTTCATTTTTCTGTGGGTGTTTCCATTGTTGGCAATAAACATCCATTTCATACATTAATGACATCTCCGGTATTTTATGCAACAGCACTGGCTTTTTTCTTTTTATTCACTGGATATAAATTGCCAGCCAGTATTTTCAATACCGTAAAATTATTAGGTGATATGGCCATTCCATTGATGATTTTTTCTTTAGGAGTCTCTTTGCATAGCCTTAAGCCTAAATCTTTTACAAGAAGTCTTTTTTTTGGTGTTATGCGTTTAGTGGTGGGCTTTTGTGTTGGTTTGATAGTGTGCTGGATTTTCGATTTAAAAGGTGCTGTCAGGGGCGTAGTCATGATTCAATCGGCAATGCCTTCAGCAGTATTCAATTATTTGCTGGCACTGAATTTTAATCGTGAAAAAGAAGAAGTGGCCGGTGTAGTAGTCTGTTCTACAGTCATATCGTTTCTTACGCTACCCTTGTTATTATGGTATCTATTCCAGATGTAGGTTTTTCCATGTTTACAGCAACCATCCTTGATTATCAAAGCCTGGCCCCCGAAGATTTGTCAATGCAGGCGTTATGGGCATTACCTATTACATGGGCATTGCACGATTACACATCAAAAGAAGATACGCGGAATCGCATTCAGGGTGTGGATATTGTTCTAACTAATAAGGTTATTCTTGATGAGGCCTTGTTGCGTGCTAATCCAGGTATCAAGCTGATTATTATATTGGCAACGGGCACTAATAATGTAGATTTGAAAGTTGCCCATGAGATGGGTATTCCTGTTTGTAATATCGTAGCCTATTCTACGGAATCTGTTGTGCAACAAACATTTGCCTGTTTATTGGCATTGCAAAGTCGGTTACTTGAATATGACTCAGCTGTTAAACAAGGTCGCTGGTGTGAAAGCCAGTTTTTTGGTTTGCTGGAATTTCCGATTCGTGAAGTGGCGGGAAAAACTTTGGGTATTATCGGTTTCGGGGCAATAGGCCAGCGTGTAAAAACTGTGGCTGAAGCCCTAGGCATGAAAGTGATTATCGCGCAAAGTCTGGGAGTCACACCGCCACAAAATTATCGTGTTAGTTTGCCAGAGCTTTACAAGCAGGCTGATATTATCTCGGTGCATTGCCCGTTATCAGTCTTATCGCAAAATCTGATAGATGCAGCAGCATTTGAGCAAATGAAAAATACAGCTATTTTATTAAACATGGGCCGTGGTGGTATCGTCAATGAACATGCCCTGGCAAATGCATTGAAAACCGGCAGGATCCGTGCCGCAGCGACCGATGTATTGACGCAGGAACCTCCGGCGAAAGACCATGTTTTATTGGATACCAGTATTCCCAATTTGATCATTACTCCGCATACTGCCTGGGCAAGCCAGGAGGCACGACAAGAATTGCTTGACCAGGTGGTCAATATTTTGCAAAGTTTCCCGCAGGGCCAGTTAATTAATCAGGTGAAAATATGATTCCAGATGATAATAGCGATGCTCAATTTGAAAAATTGATGATCGACCTGCAAACCAAACTGACTTATCAGGAAGACACCGTACAGGCGTTGAATGATATTGTTTCAGACCAGCAACAGGATATCCTGTTGTTAAAATCACAAGTCAGTGATTTGATTGATGAGTTGCGCAGTGTACTGAGTGGTCTTGATGTGGGCAGCATTAACAATGAACAGGAAACCCCGCCGCATTACTGATTTAACGGGTCTATAACGCATTTCGATGATCGGGATGAATTCTGTTCAGGATTCATCCATCTGTATCTGCAAATCCATTTGCGATTCTACCGCTTTATCCCAACCGCCAAAATCCCGCCACTGGTTAATAATCTGGCAGAACAGTTTTGCCGTTACTTCCGTATCATAAGCTGCTGAATGCGCCGCCTTGTTATCAAAAGGGATCTTGGCAATACGGCAGGCTTGCGCCAAAACGGTATGTCCATAGGCAAAACCTGCCAGAGTAGCAGTATCCATGCTGGAGAATGGGTGAAACGGATTACGCTTTATCTGTGTGCGTTCGGCTGCGGCATTCAAAAACTGGTGATCAAAACTGGCATTGTGGGCAACCACAATAGCGCGTTTGCAATGGCTCAGTTTTACTTCATGGCGAATGATGCGGAACAATTCACCTAACACTTCCTCTTCACTTTGTGCGGCACGGCTTTTGTCGTGCGGATTAATGCCAGTGAATTCCAGCGCCGCTGCTTCTATATTGGCACCAGGAAAAGGCTCAACATCAAATGCATAGGTTTCCTTGATAAATATAGTCCCGTCATCATCCATGTCGAGTATGGAAGCTGCAATTTCGAGAATGGCATCCGTGCGCGGATTAAAACCGCCGGTTTCAATATCGATCACTACCGGTAAATAACCCCGAAACCTATAAGCAATAGGCGGCTTGTTATGTGATTTTCCGGTGTCATTCACTTCGCTTAAATCCCAGTTACCAATTGCCATGTAATCTCTTCATCTGCTCTTAAAGGTGTTAAAACCGTATTGCCAAAGTTAAGGCTGGAAGGCATTTTCCAGCTTTCCTTACGCAAGGTAATGGTCTTGCTGTTGTGTGGCAAACCATAAAAATCGGCGCCAAACACAGATGCAAAGTTTTCCAGTTTATCGAGGGCATTGGCCTGTTCAAAAGCCTCGGTATACATTTCCATGGCAGCAAAGGCTGTGTAACAGCCGGCACAACCACAGCTGGTTTCTTTTTTCTCCAGCGCGTGCGGGGCAGAATCAGTACCCAGAAAGAACTTCGGGTTGCCGCTGATAGCTGCCTTGATTAACGCTTGCTGGTGAATGCTGCGTTTTAAAATCGGTAAACAGAAATAGTGCGGACGAATGCCACCCACCAGCATATGGTTACGATTAAACAATAAATGATGGGCGGTAATCGTTGCTGCGATATTGGCCGGTGCCTGCGTAACAAATTCTACCGCTTGTTGTGTGGTGATGTGTTCGAGTACTACTTTCAATTGCGGAAACTTTTGCGTCAGTGGTTTTAAAATGCGCTCAATAAATTCCGCTTCGCGATCAAAAATATCAATGTGGCTGTCGGTTACTTCACCATGCACCAGTAAAGGCAAACCGGTTTCCTGCAGGGCAGCCAGTACCATATCAAGCTTATGGATATCAGTAACGCCGGAATCGGAATTGGTGGTGGCGCCAGCGGGATACAGTTTTACCGCTTTGACAAAACCAGAAGCTTTGGCGGCAATGATATCTTCAGCAGAGGTGGCATCAGTCAGGTAAAGCACCATTAAAGGTTCAAAACTCAGTCCGTCAGGCACATTGGCCAGAATACGCTGGCGATATTCATCGGCCTGGGCAGCATTCTTGACCGGTGGCACCAGGTTAGGCATCACGATGGCACGGTGAAACTGGCGAGCGGCATCGCCGACAGTGCGGGCTAAAAACTCGCCGTCACGCAGGTGAATATGCCAGTCATCAGGCTGGCGCAGGGTAATTTCTTGCATGGTAAACCTTGGATAAAACACGTATGGGAATAATCTGTACCCATGCTATCCGAAATTGCCCAGGCTATAAACAGGATATTACGCCCGCCTTGTGGCGCAATGGGGCGTAGATGGGTAAAATACGCGACCTTATTCGTCCTCAATTCTCGGAGATAGCACATGGCAGACATCAAAAAAGTGGTGTTGGCGTACTCAGGCGGTTTAGATACCTCCGTTATCGTTAAATGGTTACAAGAAGAATATCAATGCGAAGTAGTCACATTTACCGCTGATATCGGCCAGGGTGAAGAAGTGGAACCCGCGCGCGCCAAGGCCCAGGCCATGGGCGTGAAAGAAATCTATATCGACGACTTGCGTGAAGAATACGTGCGTGATTTCGTATTCCCGATGTTTCGTGCCAATGCCATTTATGAAGGCGAATACCTGCTGGGTACTTCCATAGCACGCCCATTGATTGCCAAACGCCTGATTGAAATCGCCAATGAAACCAACGCCGATGCCATTTCCCATGGCGCTACCGGTAAAGGTAACGACCAGGTGCGTTTTGAACTTGGTGCCTACGCACTAAAACCCGGTGTACATGTGATTGCCCCATGGCGGGAATGGAATTTAACCTCGCGTGAAACCCTGATGGCCTATTGCGAGAAACACAAAATCCCGGTCGATTTCTCCTCCGGCAAGAAAAAATCGCCATATTCCATGGATGCCAACCTGCTGCATATTTCCTACGAAGGCGGCGGTCTGGAAGACCCGTACTGGGAACCCGAAGAAGACATGTGGCGCTGGACTGTCAGCCCCGAAGCTGCACCCGATAAAGCCACCTATATGGAACTCACTTTCGCCAAGGGCGATGTGGTTGCCATTGATGGCAAGCCAATGTCACCCGCAGAAGTGTTAACGTATTTGAATACGGTTGGCGGTGCTAACGGTATCGGCAGGCTGGATCTGGTTGAAAACCGTTATGTCGGCATGAAATCTCGTGGCTGTTACGAAACGCCCGGTG
Source organism: uncultured Spongiibacteraceae bacterium (assembly GCA_964617765.1). Lineage (GTDB taxonomy): Bacteria > Pseudomonadota > Gammaproteobacteria > Pseudomonadales > DT-91 > CAZTZY01. Next base: position 9,766 of record CAZTZY010000013.1, on the reverse strand, counting down.
GCACCATCTTGATGAAGGCCCATCGCGCGATTGAATCAATTACGCTGGATCGTGAAGTAGCGCATTTGAAAGATGATTTGATGCCACGTTACGCATCAATGATTTATAACGGCTACTGGTGGTCGCCTGAGCGCCAAATGCTGCAAACCGCTATCGACCAATCCCAGTTAGTGGTGAATGGTGAAGTGCGTTTAAAACTCTACAAAGGCAATGTGAGTGTGGTTGGCCGTAAATCAGTCGACAGCCTGTTTGATGCCACCATCGCAACCTTCGAAGACGATGCCGGTGCCTACAACCAGAAAGATGCTGCAGGCTTTATCAAGCTGAATGCCCTGCGTATGCGTATCGCTGCGAAAAAAGGCCGTTCGCCATTGTAATGAGCGGTTTGCTCCTGCAATAAAAAAGCCGGCATCAAGCCGGCTTTTTTATTGGTAACAGGTTTTACCGGGCCGATTCAGGTTCAGTAATAAACCCCAGTTTGGTTAAACCGGCTTTCTGGGCAGCAGCCATGGTTTTAATCATGTAGCGGTATTCTACGTACTGGTCGCCACGAATATGAATTTCCGGTTGCGGCGTTTCCTTGCTGCTGGCAGCCAGGCGCTGTTCCAGTTCGTTGCTGTTGATGGGTGTATCGTTCCAGAAACTGTTGCCGTCTTTATCAATCGATAAGGTAATAACGTTAGGCTGTGTTGTGCTGGGGTGGTTATTCACTTTGGGTAAATCTACCTGCACGGAATGGGTAATCACCGGTAGCGTAATAATAAAAATAATCAACAAAACCAGCATTACGTCAATCAATGGCGTCATGTTGATATCACTCATCTCTGCATTATCATCTTTGTCGGGAGAACCAAAACTCATGCTATTCAGCCTTTTGCTGCGGTTTACTAGTCGTTAACTGGAAATGGTTACTCTTGGCAGGTGTTGCTCCTGTTATAAAATAGGCATGTAGTTGATGCGCAAAACGGTTAAGTTTATTCAGGATATTCTTGTTGCCACGGTTTATGGCGTTGTAGCCTAACACAGCCGGTATAGCGACAATCAGGCCGAAGGCAGTCATGATCAATGATTCACCCACAGGTCCAGCCACTTCACTGATATTCACATGTCCGGCAGTGCTAATGCTAATCAGTGCATGATAAATCCCCCACACTGTGCCGAACAAACCGATAAAAGGCGACGTTGAACCTACCGAAGCCAAAATGCCCATGCCAGGTTGCAGTTTTTCACTGAATTCATCAATGGCATTACGCAGGCAAATCACCAGCCATTCGGTTAAAGGCAATAACTGGTTCAGGTCATGCTGGTGTTGTGTGTGGTGATCAACCGCATTTTTAGCTTCAAGAGCCAGTTGATAAAAAGGGCTGCTATGGTCTTTGTTATCGAGCAATTGCAGGCCTTCGTTATAACCCCGGCTATTCCAGAAAAGCACAGCCTGTTTGCCTAAACGCTGCAACGTAAACCATTGCACGCTGCGCACCATGATAATTAGCCAGGTGCAGATTGACATCAGTAACAAAATGCAGGCGACGGTTTTAATAACGATATCACTCTGTTGCCAGAGCGATTCAATACCATAACTGTGGGTAGACATAGTTTTTCCTTGCCAGTTTAATTCAGTACAAATTTAACAGATTGAGTATACCAGTGGCTAACCGCTTTATCGCCAAGTCTGGCGGGTATATAGCGCCAATGTCTTACCGCCTCTACTGCGGAATCATCCAGCCTGGAATGTCCGCTTGTGGTTTTCAGCTTAACATCGCCCACGCTGCCATCAGCCAAAATAAACACGTCTAACACCACTGTGCCTTCCTGCCCCAATCGGCGCGCTATGCGAGGATAAGCCGGTGGCGGGTTATCCTTGCTTTTGGCATCCACTTTTGGCGGCGTAAAAACAGGTTCCGCTACGGTTGCGGAAGTGTTGGCCGGCGTCATGCTTTCTGTGCTGGACACATCATTGTTAGACTCCGGGTTTTCAGTTTGTGCCGTCTCTGTAGTAATGGCATTTTCGGGTTCAGGCTGCACATTTTCAGGCTCAATAGTTTTGGGTTTAACCTGCGGAGCAGAATTTTCATGGATCACAGCAGGTTTTACAGCAACTTGTTCTGTGGATTGTGGTTGTTCAGCTACCTGCGGTTGTGGCGCTGAAATTAACATGGCCTCGATAACCCGGGGCAAGGTGAGGGGTTCTTGTGTGTTTTTCATCATGCTAATGCTGTAGATAGCCAGGGCATGACATAAGACGGCAATGAAAAATGCCACAACAACGTGATGAAAGCGGATATCGATCAAGGCTAAAACCTGTCACTCAAAAGGGTAAAAAATCTTTTCATGGAGTAAAGACCTTGTAGTTATTCATAAAAATTCTTCTTCAAAAAACTTGTTGGTAAGCACTCATCAGACAAAATTCAACCCCGAAACCCCGTTCATTGAATAATATTAATAGACGATATCAGGCAAATAAGGTTCAACAAAGCCCAATTATACGTTCAATAATGCAAAAATACGGAATAATTTCCTTATGCAGGCATGAGATGGCCAAGGCGATTCCAACTCGAATTAAAGTCGGCTAATATGCCCGCCTGTTTTAGCGAATGCATTGTCCGCTTTTTAAGAATATCCCTGAGCAAATTATGAGTTTAATATCCGAAGACGTTAACAAACGCCGCACGTTTGCCATTATTTCGCATCCCGATGCAGGTAAAACCACCATCACTGAAAAACTGCTGTTATTGGGCCAGTTGATTCAGGTAGCCGGAACAGTTAAAGGCAAAAAATCAGACCGCCATGCCACTTCCGACTGGATGGCGATGGAACAGGAACGCGGTATTTCCGTTACCTCATCAGTGATGCAGTTCCCGTATAAAGATCGTATCGTTAACCTGTTAGATACACCGGGTCATGAAGATTTCTCTGAAGATACTTACCGCGTATTAACCGCTGTCGATTCCGCGTTGATGGTAGTCGATGGTGCCAAGGGTGTTGAAGCACGTACCATCAAGTTGATGGAAGTGTGCCGTTTACGCACCACGCCGATTTTAAGCTTTGTGAATAAAATGGACCGCGAAGTACGCAATGGTGTCGATTTGTTAGATGAAATCGAACAGGTACTGAAAATCAAGGCGGCGCCGATCAACTGGCCTATTGGTATGGGCAAGGAATTCAAGGGCTTGTACAACCTGTATACTGATACGGTGCACGTGTTTGAACAACAGGGCGGCCACATGATTCCCGATGACGTGCGTATCGAAGGTTTGCAATCTGCTGAAGCCAAAGCCTTGCTGGGTATTTACCACGAAGATTTTGTTGAAGAAGTGGAACTGGTGCGTGGTGCCAGCCATGAATTTGTGCTGGAAGAATACCTGAAAGGCGAAATGACCCCGGTATTTTTTGGAACGGCACTGGCCAACTTCGGTGTGAGGGAAATGCTCGATGGATTCGTGGAATGGGCACCCGCGCCATTACAGCGTGAAGCCACACCGCGTATCGTCAAAGCCGATGAGCCGACATTCACAGGTTTCGTGTTCAAGATACAGGCCAATATGGATCCCAAGCACCGCGATCGCGTCGCCTTCATGCGCATCTGTTCTGGCGAATATACCAAAGGCATGAAAATGCACCATGTGCGCCTTGGTAAAGATGTGAGAATTGCTGATGCAGTAAGTTTCAAGGCCGGCGAGCGCGTGATTATTGAACATGCGATGTCAGGCGATATTATCGGTTTGCATAATCATGGCACCATCCAGATCGGCGATACCTTTACCGAAGGCGAAAAAATCAAATTCACCGGAATTCCCAACTTCGCACCCGAACTGTTCCGCCGTATTCGCCTGAAAGACCCACTGAAATCAAAACAACTGCAAAAAGGCCTGCAACAACTGGCCGAAGAAGGTTCAACCCAGGTTTTCTTCCCGCTCAACAATAACGATATCATCGTGGGTGCAGTCGGTGTTCTGCAATTTGAAGTAGTCGCCTATCGCCTTAAAGATGAATACAACGTTGAAGCCATTTATGAAAATGTCAACGTGTTTACCGCGCACTGGGTAGAAAGTGACGACCCGAAAAAACTCGAAGAACTGAAAACCAAACAAAGCGAAAACCTGGCACTCGATGGCGGTGGGCATTTAAGTTATATAGCGCCAACAAGGGTAAACTTGAGCCTGGCCAAAGAGCGTTTCCCCGAAGTGCGCTTTTTAAGTACAAGGGAACACTGATCAGTTAACGAACATGATCCTTCATTCGCGATTATTCCGGGCGAAGGTGTATATTCGGCGATCCACCAAAGGATATCCCCATGCTATCCTGAATATAAAAATGCGAGCTGATATGATGAAACTACTTTCTGTTCTATCCCTGTTTTTGGTGTTAATGACAGCGTGTAAATCCACGCAGCCACAACCTGATAATCCTGTTATTCCTGAGTTGCCTGCGTTATCTGCACCTGAAGTTGCAAAGAAAACTCCAGTAATCAACAGCCAGCCATCAGCCCAGTCGCAAACGCTACCTGCAAAAAAACCTGTTATTGACCGGGAACAGGTGAGTGCAGCATCAGCAGGCTTATGGCCTGTAAAGGGTTGGCCAGTGCCAAAATTGGCTACTGCGGCTGAAGCAGAATATTTGCATGACATTGAAAAAGACGTGATCCTGCATTTGAACATGGCGCGTTCTGATCCTTCACATTACGCCCGCGATTTTATTGCACCTAAAAAACAGTTTTATAAAGGCAAAACCTATCTTGAGCCAGGCGGTCCTGCCAATTTTGCAGGCTATATAACTAACGAAGGTGTAAAGGCGATAACGGAGTCGGTTTCTGTTATGCAGGCAACTGCACCGATGGGTTTATTGTTACCCTCTAAAGGACTGAGTTTGGCAACCAATGATCATGCCTCCGACCAATCGAAAACCGGAAAAACCGGCCATAACGGATCGGATCATTCAGATACCGTTATCAGGGTAAAGCGTTATGGTAACTGGATTCATACTATTGGTGAAAACATCGCCTACGGTCCCAATACCGGTCGTGATATCGTAGTTGATCTCCTTGTTGATGATGGTGTGCCTGATCGCGGGCATAGAAAGAACATACTCAACAAGGAATTCAAGGTGGCCGGGGTATCCATTCAACGCCACCCGCAATATGGTTTTGTCTGTGTGATCGATTTTGCCGGTGGTTTTGAGGATAAATAAAAGGCAGGGGTATTTTTCATGCTTGATTGATCTACATCAGTCCTGGATAAGAATAAGGTAATACACTTAAGAAACCTCTGAATAACTGGCATTTCGAACGAAGTGAGAAATCTAACTGTTTGAATAAAATAGATTCTTCACGGAGTTTGCCCTGAGTAATACGAATGGGTTCAGAATGACAAAAAGGAGTTATTCAGAGATTCCTAAAATATCACGGAGCCTGCCCTGAAATGGTGAAGGGTTCGAAATGACAGTTATTCAGAGCTTCCTTAGATTAACTTTAATAATTCCCATTGTAATTAATAGCAAATGGTACTATTCCTTAAATAAGGCATTAACAAAAAAATACTGTTTTATCCGCAATTTTCAGCGATAAAACCCGTGTCGCATAAACAGGTAAAAGCTTGTAAAGCTGAATCCAGGCGCCACAATTGGTATCTTGTTGAAATCGATTCCATTTTATAGTTTTGGCATAATAGGCATAATAGGCATAATAGGCAGAATAGGCAGAATAGGCAGAATACAATTCAGGGGGTTTATATGTTGGGATCAAAATTAAAAATATTCATGGCCACCATGTTTTTAGTGGTGATCGGTTGTTTCATCGCGGCATGTGTGCCCGGAGGTTCCGATGGCAGTAGCTATTCTGGCGGTGGCGGTGGTGGCAGTTCATGTGAAACTGGCTACTGCCTGAACAATGGCCGGTGCTGTGCAGCATCGACACCTTATTATTCCACCGGTTATCATACTGGCAGCGGCACGGCAGGTTGTTATGCCAGTTGTCCGTATGTTGGTGATTGCGGTAGCAGCACACAATGCTTCTAGGCCATTGATAATAGCCTGTGAGTTGCCGGATAAGCTTTCACATAGCTAATCCGGCTATAGGTATTGTCAGGAGTTATTCTGGAAGAACCCTGGAAATCATTCCAATAACGAAATCACCCTGTTGTTCTTTAAAGTGCATACATGCAGATAGAATGGCAAGGCTTTCCGGTAAAGTATAAGAGGTTGATGTATTGAAAGTGCTTAAGGATTTTTTTAAAAAATATGTAGTGCCTTATTCCTTGCCTGTTTTACTCCTCCTCAGTGTATTCACCAACATCGTTTTTGTAGCGCGTATCTATTTTCCGCGAGAGCTGGAAAGCGTACTGTCGGTATTTGTTACGCCGCCTGTTGTCTCGCCTTCAGACCATATTCGCGGCAACCCCAAGGCCAGCATCAGTATTATCGTTTATACCGATTTCCAGTGCCCCTACTGTGCGCGTTTGCATGATATGTTGCGTACATTGATTACCGACACCAATATTCGCTGGGTATATCGGCATTTTCCACTGGGATCACATGCGCAGGCACAAAGCGCAGCTGAAGCCTCTGAATGTGCAGGAGCACAAGGTAAATTCTGGGAATTTGCCGATGCACTGTATTCGCCAGGATATAGAATTAATAGTGATGCCGATTTAACCCTGGTTGCTGCGCAATTGAGGCTGGATCTCACGGCATTTTCTGCCTGTATGCAATCCGGGCAATTTCGTGAAAAGGTGATTGCCCAACGTGATGAAGGTTTTGATAAGCGGGTAAAAGGCACCCCCACATTCTTCATCAATGAAAAACGCTACAGTGGCATAATGCCCATTGAGCAATTGAAAGAACTGCTGGTTCAGCCCTAGTTTATTGCCAACCATAAGCTGTTAAGATGATTAAAATGAATAACCTCGATATTCATGCACTCAAGGCATATATAATTCACAGTTTATTCGTTAGAATTTCAGTGATCATTTTTTCTATATTGATTACTTTTTTTTCGATAAATGCAAAAGCTGCTGAAGGCGCTCACATTACAGCCACCGCCAGCAAGGCTATTCAGGCTTTAACAACAGGCAGGGAAGTTCCCGACAATATTGCCCGTTTGCCCATATCCACATTACCCATAACATTGATAGGCACAATCGTTGGTGACCAGGGTTATGCCCTTATCAGCATCAAAGGCCAAAAAGAAAAACTGTTTGTGAAGGGTGATAACATTATCGATGGCGCAACATTAGTGGATATTTACACACAATGCGCCGTGTTACAGCAAGGCAAAGAACTAACAAAAATACTGTTACGCAATGTCGATGCCAGGCGACCCGCAGCCAGGGTTGAACGGCCCCAGCCTGTGGCCAGCCAGCCTCCCAAACTGACTGCAAAGATAACGCACCCCATCCCCAAGGAAGCAGTGAAAAGCCTTGGCAACAATGCGTATATCGTTAAACGTGACCTCGTGCGCGGGCAAATACAATCACAAGATATGTTCACCCTGGCAGAAATGATCCCCAAGCCCCAGGGTGAGTATCTTATCATCATGATAGTGCCCGACAGTTTCTACCAAAAAGTGGGATTGCAAGATGGCGATACCATTCGCACTATCAACGGTAAACCCATGACCACCTATATGGATTTTGTCGACATGTTCAAGGAAAAGAGCAATACAGACTGGATAGAAATGGAAATCATGCGCGCAGGAACCCCCGAAAAACTGCAATACACCTTACAATAGCCTTAATCACAGGCAGCGCTTGAATAAATCATCCAATCGCGCTTAACTTGATAAGATAAACCTTTATCTGGATTAACTAATGCGACCGAGTAACCATCCCGCTCCACCATCAATACATGATACCAATAACGCCAAATCCGACTGGCAAACCCTCAAGCGCCTGTTCCCCTACCTGTGGGTATACAAATTCCGCGTAATCGCTGCGCTGGCCTTTATGATTGGTGCCAAGGTCGCCAACGTAGGCGTTCCCTTATTGCTGAAAAACCTCATTGATGCACTCAGTATCAAGCCCGGCGATACAGTGGCCTTGTTAGTGGTTCCTGTAGGATTGCTGTTCGCCTATGGCGGCTTGCGCTTAACCACATCCTTGTTTGCCGAACTACGTGAACTGGTCTTCGCCAAAGCCACCGAAGGCGCGGCACGCAGCATCTCGCTAAAAGTATTCCGTCATTTACACGGCATGAGCCTGCGTTTCCATCTTGAACGCCAAACCGGCGGCATGACGCGCGATATCGAACGCGGCACCCGTGGCGTGCATTCACTGATCTCCTATTCGCTGTACAGCATCATTCCCACTTTTATTGAAGTGATACTGGTGTTAACCCTGCTCGGCGTAAAATTCGATATGTGGTTCGCATGGATAACCCTCATCGCCTTAGTGGTATATATCTATTTCACCATTACCATCACCGAATGGCGCACGCAGTTCCGCAAAACCATGAACGATCTCGATTCTGCCGCGCATACCCGTGCTATCGATTCCCTGCTGAATTATGAAACCGTGAAATATTTCAATAACGAAGAATTTGAAGCGAAGCGCTATGATGAAAATCTCGAAAAATATCGCCAGGCAACACTGAAAAGCCAAACTACATTAAGTATGCTGAATACCGGCCAGCAACTGATTATTGCTATTGCCCTGATCACCATGCTCTGGCGCGCCACACAAGGCGTGGTGAGTGGCACCATGACGCTGGGCGACCTGGTGATGGTCAACGCCTTTATGATCCAGCTGTATATACCGCTCAACTTTCTCGGCGTGATGTACCGCGAAATCAAACAAAACCTCACCGACCTTGAAAAAATGTTCACGCTGATGGAACGCGAACAGGAAATCGCCGATGCACCCCATGCCAAACCCCTGCAAATCAACGCCAGCGGTGAAGCCAGCATCAAGTTCGATCACGTTACATTCTCGTATGATCCCAAAGCCAAAGACAGTGAAGCACGCACCATACTGCACGATGTCAGCTTCGAAGTGCCCGCGGGTAAAACCGTGGCCGTTGTCGGTTCCTCCGGTGCCGGTAAATCCACCTTGGCGCGCCTGTTATTTCGCTTCTACGATATCCAGCAAGGCCACATTTATATTGCCGGGCAAGAAATCAAAAGCATCACGCAAACCTCGCTGCGCCAGGCCATCGGCATCGTGCCGCAAGATACCGTATTGTTTAACGACACCGTGGCATACAACATCGCTTACGGCCACCCCGGTTGCAGCCATGCAGAAGTGGAAGCCGCCGCCCGCGCCGCACACATTCATGATTTTATCAGTGCCTCACCCAAAGGTTACAACACCATGGTTGGCGAACGCGGGCTTAAACTCTCCGGCGGCGAAAAACAGCGCGTCGCCATCGCCCGTACCTTGTTGAAAAACCCGCCTATACTGATATTTGACGAAGCCACCTCGGCACTCGATTCCGCTAACGAAAGAGCTATACAGGCAGAATTGCAGAATGTGTCGCAAAACAAAACCACACTGGTGATAGCACACAGGCTGTCAACGGTGGTCGATGCCCATGAGATATTGGTGATGGATGCCGGCCGAATAGTGGAGCGGGGTACGCATGGCGAGTTGCTGGCGATGAAGGGTAGGTATGCCAATATGTGGGCTTTGCAGCAGGCTGGGGAGTGAGCCTCTGAATAACTGTCATTTCGAACCCTTCACAAATTCAGGGCAGGCTCCGTGAGAAATCTAACTGGTTGAATTGAAAGATTCTTCACGGAGTTTACCCTGAGTAATGCGAATGGGTTCAGAATGACAAA
>CAZTZY010000012.1:0-45415 GCA_964617765.1 uncultured Spongiibacteraceae bacterium | reverse complement strand
ACTTTAGCCTGGTTCACCGATGGATGTGCTGACAATCGATTAATAAAACGCTGGTAATCTCCGATATCATTTCGATGCGCCACCACAACACTGCCATTCAGCTGCAAGCCAATATCAATCTGTGTGGCAGCCAGTAATTGTTCAGCCCATAACTGCCACAACGCAAAACCTTCCAGGCCCTGCTGATACACAACAGGTTCAGCATCAAGTATTTCACTGTACGGTGCCAGCATGGCTGCCGCAATGATGCCGGCACTTTGCACACCATCACCGTTATCGCGATCATAAAGACTAACGGCATGACCATGCTCAAGCAATTGCCATGCGAGTAATCGACCGCTTAAACCTGCACCCAGGATAGCTATCTTCATATCTGTCTACTGGCTTTTATGCCTTGTGATAAATTTCTGAACCTTTATCCTTGAACTCTGCTGACTTCTTTTGCATCTCAGCATCAATATCCAGCAGCTTTATAGTATCACCCTTCACTTCATAGCCATGGTCACGGGCATAATCGCGCACGTCCTGGGATATTTTCATCGAACAGAATTTAGGTCCACACATCGAACAAAAATGTGCAATCTTGGCAGATTCTTTTGGCAAGGTTTCGTCGTGATAGGAACGCGCCCGGTCCGGATCAAGACCCAGGTTAAACTGGTCTTCCCAGCGAAACTCAAAACGCGCCTTCGATAAGGCATTATCGCGCAACTGTGCACCGGGATGTCCTTTAGCCAAATCGGCTGCATGGGCGGCGATCTTGTAGGTAATGATGCCTTCCTTAACATCATCTTTATTGGGCAATCCCAGATGTTCTTTTGGGGTGACATAACACAGCATGGCACAACCGTACCAGCCGATCATTGCGGCACCAATGCCTGATGTAATATGGTCATAACCGGGAGCGATATCGGTGGTTAATGGCCCCAGCGTATAAAACGGCGCCTCACCACAAACCTCTAACTGTTTATCCATGTTTTCCTTGATCATGTGCATAGGAACATGGCCCGGGCCTTCAATAAAACATTGCACATCATGTTTCCAGGCAATTTTGGTTAACTCGCCCAGCGTTTCCAGTTCGCCAAATTGCGCGGCATCATTGGAATCGGCAATCGAGCCTGGACGCAAGCCGTCACCTAACGAAAAAGTGACATCATAGGCTTTCATGATTTCACAGATTTCTTCAAAGTGGGTATAGAGGAAATTTTCCTGGTGATGCGCAAGACACCATTTCGCCATAATCGAACCACCGCGCGACACAATACCGGTCACCCGATTAGCGGTTAATGGCACATATCGTAACAAAACACCGGCATGAATGGTGAAATAATCCACGCCCTGTTCCGCCTGTTCTATCAAGGTATCGCGGAAGATTTCCCAGGTCAGGTTTTCGGCAATGCCGTCAACCTTTTCCAGTGCCTGGTAAATCGGCACTGTGCCTACCGGTACTGGCGAGTTGCGTACAATCCACTCGCGTGTTTCATGAATATTTTTGCCGGTCGATAAATCCATCATGGTATCGGCACCCCAGCGAATACCCCAGGTGAGTTTTGTAACTTCTTCTTCAATCGAGGAACCCAATGCCGAGTTACCGATATTGCCGTTAATTTTCACGAGAAAGTTACGCCCGATAATCATTGGCTCCACTTCAGGATGGTTGATATTGGCAGGAATCACAGCACGCCCACGTGCTACTTCTGATCGCACAAACTCAGCGGTAATCTCACCAGGAATACTGGCACCAAAAGATTCACCCGCATGCTGCTCACCCTGCAAGCCTTGCTCACGCATTTGCGCATACGCCATATTCTCACGGATGGCGATATATTCCATTTCCGGGGTGATAATGCCTTGTCGGGCATAATGCATTTGCGAAACATTTTTACCCGTATTAGCGCGACGCGGTTTGCGGATATGCTCAAAACGCAGATGAGCAGTTTCCGGATCATCCAGACGCTCGCGGGTAAAAATCGAGGATTCATTGGGCAACACAAACGTATCGTCACGCTCGGCAATCCAGTTCTCGCGAACTAACGGCAAACCTTTACGCACATCAATGCTGGCTGCAGGATCACTGTACTGCCCGGAAGTATCATAAACACGCACTGGCGGATTTTGCTGAAACTGCTCCGAACCGTCTGCACCGGTGATTGCTGTCGGCGTCAGGCTGATTTCACGCATGGGTACACGAATATCCGGGCGAGAGCCTTGCACATACACTTTTTGGGAATTGGGAAAAGGCGCTACTGAAGCGGCATCAACAGCGGCTGTTGCCGACAATTTATTCGTGGAAATTGGTTTGTTCATCGCTCATACCCTCACCATGCTAAAAAATGAATGGCTTGTCGGGTACACACACATGAAAACGAAAGAATCGGGTGGGTGCGCCACTTGTTGCCTACGCGAGCATTAACTCGATCAGGTCATGCGGGTATTCATCTCAGCCGGTTTTCAGAAAAATCACGAAAACCTGCACCCCGACAAGCGTTTTGACAAGTTTACGAACTTCATTGCCTCCATGCAATTAGATTGTCTATTTTTTATCCAGTTTAGCACTTATCCCTATTCAGCCGACCTTTCCTGAAACATGAATAATGCGTTGTTTTAAGCATATGCAGAAACCGCATTTATTGACTCATATTTTCCGGCAGTGAAGCGTTCCTGACTGGCCGAATTACAATCCTCAGCAGAGCGGTTTTTCTTCAGCAAAAAATATGTCATGCTGCACCTATCTCCAGTGACTGCCTGATTTTATATTCATGCCCTTAAAACCTTTATATCTTTGGTTGATTGCACTTAACGGCATGAGTTTGCTCCCATTTACCTATGGCCCATTAAGTTTTTTTTGCTTGATCATTTCTGTGGGCATTTTATGGCGGTTATTACCCGGCACCACAAACAATACTATTTATCATCACAGCCATTTATCTGTGCTTGCCTATTCGAGCATTGTTTTAACCATTATAAGCAGCTGCGCAGGATTGCTCTATCATCCTCAATGGCTGGTTAAAATGGGGGGTATTATTGATATTGCGGCTAACACTTATGCTGCAACAGATGCTTTTGCACAAGGGCTGAATCCTTACATTACAAAAACCCAATTATGGGTAGAACAATTTCCTGCCAATACGCCTCACATGGAAGTCATCAACGGCCAGATTACCATGTATGGCATACCGTATTTCCACGGTTATCCTTACTTCCCATTAATGATGATGTCGTACCTGCCCGCCTATTTTATATTCGATGGTTATGCGGCGATTCGGGTAACCCATATTGCATTAATGTTATTAAACATCCTGGCATTCAAGTTATTGCTCGATAAATTATTACCCGATAAAGAGCAACGTCGCACCGCCCTGTTAATAGCGATTACCGCGTATCTTGGTGTATTACGTTATTCGGTTGAGGCGGTTTTATTAGGCGTCACCGATATGCTGATTTCGACCTATTTGCTTTATGGTTTTGTCGCATTGGCGTATCAGCGTTATTTCCTGGTTGGCGTTTTGTTAGGCTGCGCCCAAGCGTGTAAATTATTGCCAGCGCCGCTGATATTTTTAGGTATTGCATGGATGTTATATAACAACAAAGAAAACATGGGTGGTTTATTACCACTGTGGCGTTTCCTGAGTGGATTTATGCTGGCATGTGGTGTGATTATCCTGCCTTTCATTATCTGGCATCCGGAAGGATTTTTATCCTCTACCATCCTCTATTACCTGACACATCACCAGGAAGGTGATTACACCAGCTTATGGTCTTTTTTACCCGCCTGGCTTAAAACACCTTTCCTGTTGGCTGGATTGATATTCGCCCTGCTGGCCATTATCGCTTTTGCCAAACGCGGACATCATCAACTGATCACCTGCATAACAAGTAGTTATGCGAGTTATGTAATTTTTATGGCGTTCAGCAAAATGACACACCTGAATTATTTATGGGGAGTATTTCCGTTAGGTTGCGTAGCGTTGGCGATCTATTTAACTCCGAAAAAATTAAGCTGACTGCAAGAACGCCATTTTTTGCTCACGGTTCATTTTTTTTAATTCTGCTTCTCGTTTGCTGGCATCACTTCGTGATGTAAAACTTTCCTGATAGGCAATTTTTTGGGGTGACTGTGTGCGAAAAAACTTTGCACCCTTGGCATTTTTTTCTCCTTTGGCAACAGCACAATGCTCTTGCCAGCGACGCTCTACATCCGTGGTAATGCCGGTATACAACTGGCCTTTATCGGTTTCAATAATATATACCCACCACGGTTTTTCAGAAACCATCACTCGCCCACATACTGGAAACGTTTAAACAGCTTGCCGTCGCGTTCGATAGTTTCCAAAAACATCGCCAAGGGGCGAATCCATAAACCATGATCACCATACAATGCCCGGTAAACCACAAAAGGTTCTTGTGTTTCACTGCTCAGGGCCACATCGATGACTTCATAGAAGTTGCCCTTGAAATGCTGGTAGCGACCTTTTGGCATACTCATTCTTGCTCACTCACATCAACAGGTTTACCGGATAAACGGAATCAGCACCTTGCGCTCTTTGGGATATTCATCGCCGAATTTTTCCTTGTACCATTTATGTACCTGGAACGCGCGCGGAATCAAATTAGCTGCACTCACTAACAATACAAATACTGCGCCTACCGACCACGTTGCAATGGCAAAACCAGTGAATGATATCAACTCGGTTAAATAACTCGGGTTAGTGACATATTTAAATAATCCGCCTTTGGGAATGCGATACACCTTTTCACCGCGTTGAACTTCTTCCTTGCTACGCAAGTTGCGGATGATGTTGTCAGAATAGACATTCATAGTGAAACCAAACAAGTAAACACCCATGCCGATGATAAAACGCGGATCAGTCAGCCAGTCATTATTCAAATGCTCGCCAAGATGTGAAATAAATACAGCATTCAGGTAACCATGCATCCCGGTAACAAACCAGCCTGCCACCACCACTAAAATCCCAAAACTGCTTTTGGCACCTTTAGCCACTCGCATCAACACAGGGAAGATAAAACCGCGATTACTGTAATGCATCAACCACACACCGAGGAAAATCAAAGGCACCAGTTCAAACCGGTGTTCACCCTGAAAATAAAAGAATACAAAACTGAGGGTGGCGGGTAACTCCATCAAAAACCAGCCCCATTGCGGTGACAAGCTGAAACCCATTTTATCGGAAGCAAACCGGCCATAAGGCGCCGGCATAATCAGGCCACCGACAACGATTAATGCCACATAAATAAAAGAAGCGTTAAGTACCCATTGATAGGTATCTGCCTGTAACAAAAAATCCATACAAACCTCTGCGGTTAATTACGAAACGGCGCGTTTAGTATATAGGTCCCAATTGTGGAAAGCAACTTTTTGAGGATAGCAGAATCTGGCAGAACTCCATGCGTCTTCAACGATTTATTCGCAGGCCATAAAAAAAGGGGCCTATTGCCCCTTATTATCTCTTTGGCTTATATGGGTTTATTCATACGTACAAAGATAAGCCGTATCCAATGCCACTTTAAGCTGGAATTTCACATTGGCGGCAACGGTAAATGACTCACCGGCATGAAAGGTTTTCCATTCGGCCGCCTCTGGCAACTTCACCGTCAAGGCACCACTCACCACGGTCATCACTTCTTTTTGGCTGGTGCCAAACTCATAATCACCTGGCACCATCACGCCCACAGTAGCTGGCAAGGTTGCCGTTTGAAAGCCAATGGATTTAACTTTGCCATCAAAATATTCATTTACTTTTAACATCGGTTTTTCTCCGTTTATCAGGTTCAGGCCAATATTCTTCAAGAGCGCGCACTTTAAGAGAAAATGGCAAAAGTGTCGAATATTTTAAACTGCTAATAAACCTGCATACCAAACTGCAGCAACTTTTGTGGCAACACCTCATCAAGATTTGGCAAATCTTCGTCTTGCAAGGTAATGACTTTAAATCCATGGGATTGATAAAACGCTTCTTTGGCCAACTTCTCACTCAATGAACCACTGCTTAGGTCAAAACCCCAAAAATCGATATAGACTTTTCGTTGCGGCAGGAAAAATGTGCAGTGTAAATCACTACCAGGTAACGCACGCTTGCAGGCATGGGCAATATTGTGCAAATAAAGCCAGTTATCTATCCTGCGCTCTCCAGAATTAAGTACAGCATGACCATCCAGAGTGTTGCCTTGCCCATGACCTAACACATTATCAATAGATAAAGAAAATTCCTCCTGATGTTTTATAGCCTTTGGCCACAGCACATAAAATCCTTTTTCACCACTGCGCTGCTCTCCACCCAATTTTTTACCGCGCTCAGTAATCATCCAGCCACGCTGGTCCTTGTCAATCCAGCCCAACTCCGACAACAGGCTATTAATAAGATGGCCTGAAATACCGTACAATTCACCTAAACGGGTAGCCGACAACCATTCGTCTTCTGCACTGGAAAACAATGAATGCTCAACTAGGCTTGCCGGCCAGACAATATAATCACCGTATTTTTCACTGTGCTGATATGTGCCACCTTCAAACTCACCATGCGCAGTCAATCGCCAGTGATCCTGCTCGCGGGCAATCCAGCCTTTTTCATTGAGCAATTTGAATAATTGCTTGCCTTCAATTTTTAACAGTTCCGCCAAGCGGCTGGTAGACAGTTTTTGCTCTTCACTCATGGTTTAACCTTAACGTGCCGACAAAGGCGCGGCATCAAAATAAATACCTGCCCAGCCATACTTTATAAAATTGCGGATATTGGTGTGGTCGGTTCCTGCCGGATTTCCCAAAACATCATGACGATAATAAGCGCCAAAACACGCCAGGGTTTCGGCTTCACTTAATCCCTGCATTTTGGCAAAGGCAAAAATCTTGCAAGAACCTTCATTTGAACCCGCTTCACTGATAGCTCCGGCATTCACAAACCGGGTGGGCGTATAATGATAATGTTGCGTGATTTCAGTAATGACTTCACTAAACTCTACAGCGTCTGGCTGCAATCTCAATTTTTGCAATAATGCTTGAACCGGCATGACAACTCTCTTGATCAATTGATAGGTGCGATGGTAAAAGCCGGGAGCATTTTGGGCAAGTTTTGTCACTTATTAACCTGCAATTTACCCGCGCGCTTTCTTTAATACCTCATAGGCCTGGCGGATTTCCATAAAACGTACGCCATCACCCCCTTTATCGGGATGATATTGACCCGCCAACTTACGATAGGTTTTTCGTATCATTTGCAAACTGGCATCCACTTCCAAACCCAAAACACGGTAGGCTTTATCCTGTTCATCGCCGCTGATATATTCCTGCCACACACCCTCAAGCAGTGCCTGCACTTCTTCTTTGGTCGTGTCACTAAAATGCGTCCAGTCGAGATAATAATCGCGCAGGGGTTCAATACGAAGCTGTTGTTCAACACCGTTATGATCAGAAGACTGCAAAGGCTCAAGATAAATATTTAACGTACTTATCGTCAGGTAATAACCTTCATCCAATAGCTCGCTCTGCAGTTGATACAATGCATTCATCATCAACCAATTCAATTTGAACAAGGCCAGTTGCACATCGTCATCAAGACTGGGAATGTTACTTACCTGCTTTAACTCATGCAGTAATTCATGTATTGCCAAACGCCGGTCAGCCATTCGCAATACTTGCAGCACAGCGGGTACTAGCGGGTTTTCTTTTATAGGTGGCACAGTATGGGCAGCTTTGTTAGTCTATTTTTATTTTCCGGGTTTATTTTGGGCTTTATTCATGTCATACCTTAACGCAAAACTCGCAGACAGCCAATTTGTCCGTTTAAGCGATACACGCACTGGCTTTAATGGCCGCGATGCACTGCCCTTGCTGGTGATTGATGCTCCTTTTTGCAAAGCCATCATTGCCTTGCAAGGCGCTCAACTTCTTACCTTCCAACCCACAGGTGATGAGCCCTGGTTATGGTTAAGCCCTTATGCACAGTTCGAACAAGGCAAATCCATTCGCGGTGGTATTCCTGTCTGTTTGCCATGGTTTGGCGTAAATCGCCACCATCCAGAAAAACCCAAACACGGATTTGTTCGCAATTTCGATTGGGAACTGACCGCACTGGAAGAAAGTGCTAATAGTGTAAGGTTGGCATTCAGCCATCACTACAAGGTTGATAAGCCTGATCAATTTAGTCATCCTTTCAGCGTTACATTGACCATAACATTATCAAGATCACTGACGCTTACTTTAGATCTTCATAATAAGGATTCAGAGCCTGTAGAATTCAGTTGGGCATTTCATACCTATTTTGCCGTCAATGATTGTAAAAAGACAACTGTCACCGGACTGGAAGGCCGGCATTATCTTGATAATACACAGGGGTTGAACGAATTTTTACAAGAAGGCCCGATACACTTTATACAAGAAGTGGATAGTGTTTATAACGAAACGACGCAATCCCAATCTATCGCTGCGCAACACCAGTTAAACATTAGCGGGGAATATTGCCCAACGTGTATCGTATGGAATCCAGGCAATAAGGCCGCAGAAAAAATCAATGATATAAAAGATGCTGTTACGCATTTTATTTGTCTGGAGCGTGGTTGTGCATTTAGCGATGAACTGCGTTTGGATGCTGGCGCGATATTCACCAGCACCATGACCATTCAAAAGGAGGGTTAGAAACATTCAACATCAAGTCGATGTTCGCGCATGCTTATCCTCAACGCTACTAAATGAAAATATTACAGACCCTTACGCACTAATCGCACATAATAGCTGCTGTTTTTCACATCAACAGATTCTGCACCCTCAGAAAAACTGACTCTCCAAGCACTATCACTACTGACCACATAAGGGGATGATGTCCAGTAGTAACCCGCCACGGTTGCCGGAAAGAAATCAGCGTTAATTGCCGGATTAGCACAAGCCGATTCCATGATGGAGCCTAATTCTGCCACCGAGGGTAATCGCCAATCTGTATATCCGTTAGTGCCCAACCCTGCATTAGCCGTTTGCGCTTCAATTAATGCTGCTGACCAGATAAATGCCGTTGCCGCACCCGTAGTGCAGTTAGCATCAGTCAACCCCTGACTGCATTTCATCCACATCAAACCGGTTTGCTTATCGCTTATGGTGCCATCACCATGATTCGTCAATGCGGAATCCGGTTTGGTTAAACTGATATTGACATTACAGGCCGCATTAACCGAAGAAGTTACCAGCGATGCCATCATTAACGCCGTACCCATCAATAATTGTTTCACTCTATGACTCCTTTACCGTTTTAATCAATTGCATGGAAAACCACGCTATGTACCCGCCTTTACTTGCATGCATTCGATCAAGCTTATTATTCCTGATCACGCACCAATCGCACATAATACACTGAAGCTTTAGTGCCCACAGACTCTGCTCCACTATCAAAATCGGTTCGCCAGGCATAAGCAACATCAGTCGCTCGCGACGTCGCTGTCCAGAAATAATTGGATAATGTGTTAGGAAAATAGACAGCTTCAATCGCCGGACTGGACACGCCCAAATGACGCAATGTTTTCAATTCCTCACGCGTAGGCAGCCGCCAATTACTGGCTCCACATAAATTGGAGGAATTAACATCGGCAATATATTTTTCAGTATCGCAACGGGCATCGTTATAACAGTTATCTGGCGAACCCAGACCTGTACCCGTATCTTGCGTACCTGCATTACCGCCATTTTCTGCAATGTCGCTGTTATACCAGGTATAGGTCCAATCCTTATCACGCAAGCCCGGAAATGCATTATTGGTTTTGATTTCCCAAACCAGCTTGGTCACTTCGTCCTTCACGCAACTCCATTGGGTACCGGTTGCTTCCAAACCAATATCACTATAAGCCGCATCCTGAATCGCCAATTCGTCTCCTGAACTACCCAATTTGGTAAAACTGAAACCCTTGTATCCATCAGTGTTACTGTTGGTCGCACCATTACTGTCGCGACCATAAACGGCATCTTGCCCGGCAGGAACAGGATCCAGTCCATTGCTGGTCTCCACGCCAGCCACTGTCTGCGTGGATCCCGTTGTTGAACAGCTCACACTATTATGTGTCGCATCCGGGAAAGCATAGTCACCGCAAAAGGTGATCCCGGTATCATTCAGTGGTTTTGAGCCTGACAGATTATATCCATGACCATCAATTCCCCCATCACCACTACCCCAACATGCAGTGAGTAAAACGATTGACCCACCCAAAGCACTTTTCATTAACCGATTCATGTCAATTTCCTGTTGATTATCCGCTTAACCATGCGATGTATAGTATGTTTGCCAAAAAATAGCGTAAAGGCATTTTTAGCTGATTTGGCAACTCTTTGATCCTGATCATAATACTTATCTATCTTCACCAACCTCTCTGCCGACCTCTCTTATGGAGCATCCACACAAGCAGTCATTCATCTATTTATAGTTTTCCAATGTATTATTAAAGCAGGCTACAATGGCCTCTTTTTTACACATTGATTGGTCGCAGCTTATGTCTTTGGAAAATGCCGTACTGTTTAAAATACGCCGCAATGACTTTGGCGGTACTATCGAATTACAGAAACGATCCACCCTTAATGCCAATGATGGCATTATTTATTCCCTGTTTGAACAGGGCAAACAACAACTCAATCGCAGCGCCGCCAAACGTTTCGGATTTTTTGATAAAACCGCTGAACACCAGCAACTCAGCGGGCTATTAAGCCAATGGCAAAATAATGCTATCCCCTTTGTCACTCTGGCCAACAAAGCCACTGAGCATCTTGAGCAACTGCTTGCTGAATCCGACATTCCCTTTGCGGCAGCACTGATTTTTGCCCATGAAAACCTGTTGGGCCAACATTATTTTTACTGTTTTTGGTTACCGCTGGTTGAAGCCATACAAGCCGGAAATGATCTGGAACCCTTTCGCACCGAAGTGATAGAAGCCAGCCAGATGCCTTATGCATTACGTTTGCATATCGATACCTGGCAAGCCGGTGACTCGCCCAAATACCTGACCATCCTTGCAAACAGGGGCATCAAGGAATTAGGTGATGGCTTTAAACGCTTTGCCAATTTCAGCGAGGGTGTGGATTTAGGCCAACAAACCAAAGAATTTCTGCAAATCGTGGATTCCTACAGCGAGTTACTCCCCGAGAGCGACATAAAATCAGTAAAAAGCGCCGTGATTCAGTATTGCGTCGCACAGGATAAAATTGGCAATCCGGTAATGATTGAGGAGCTATCCGAACAACTCAATACCAAAGAGCCCAAGGCTTTTGCGACATTTGTAAGCACTCACCAAACTACACCCCAAACTGAAATCCTCACTGACCGGGCATCACTAAAACGCTATATGCGCTATTTTGGACGTGATCATTCCCTGAGCATCAGCTTTAGCGCAGAACGTTTTGGCAGCGATATCCAATATGATCCGCGCAGTGGCAGCTTGAATATTGCCCAACTGCCGAAAAGCCTGAAAATTCAATTAGGCTCTTATGCAGAAAAAAATGAGTAAATTTTCATTAGCGCACTATAATTCTTTTCTGACACAATGATATAAATTACCAGTGATGATATAACTAAAAAAAACAACTATTCACCGGAGCAAAGCGGGTGCAAAAAGTTTCCAGCAGCAGTTACACCACCGAAGACGTTGAACGCCTCTTAAAGCGCATTCCTTTTTTCAACGACGTTTCGAAACAATCTGATCTTCAGTTTTTTAACCTGATTGATCTGGCCGATATCCTTGAGGTAGCACCTGGCGAATCCATCATTCGCAAAGGTGAAACCGATATGTATTTATATTTCCTGTTAAAAGGCCAGTTAGCGGTATTCCTTGAGGACTCCCCGAGCGCCCAGCCTGTGAGCAAAATTTCTCCGGGCGAAGTCTTTGGTATTTTGTCCATGATTACGGCCACTCCACGCAGTGCCTTTATCAAGGCGGATGCCAATACCAAATCCAGCCTGGTCTACAAATTGAATTTTGCCTTTTTGGCCGATGAATCCAGCACCTCCAAACTTTCACTGGAAACCAAACTGATTTTCTACCGTATGGCTGTTTTCAATATCCGCTGGATGCTGGAACAGAAAAAAATGGCTGACCCGAAACATCCTTTAGTGGCTCTAATGCTGAAACTGCCTTTTATCAAAGCCGAAAAAGGAACAACCGAAGAACTCCATGCATTGAAGCAACAAGCAAAAAGCTTGTCGGAAATTATATTTCTATGGAATGATTACGACAAAAGTGATGGCGATAAAACCCGCATCAACTGAGCATTCAATGTAGAGACGTAGCATGCTACGTCTCTACATTGAAAATATTCAGACATAACCTCGATTGATCGCATCTACCTGTCCATTCAGTGTCCAGAAATCATACACCCAGATAAACAACACTATCGGTGCCAGCAGGAAAATCGGCGGCAGAAACCATACCCCGACAGCACAGGCACCACTGACAATCAAACACAGTAAACCGGTTCCCCATTTACCCAGATAAAAACGCTGCGCACCGAAAAAACCGAAAAACGTCAGTAATATCCAGGCGACGGAATAATTAAAGGGTCCTTCTTTATAACGCTTGTCTGCAGCCGCATCCATGCCGGGAATCAGGAACACATCGATCAGCCAGCCAATACCCAGCAAACCAAACGTACATAACCACAAAGTCCCGGTAACCGGTTTACCATAATAAAAACGGTGCGCGCCAGTAAAACCGAAAATCCACAAGATATATCCAATCAGCAGGGAATGGGTGTTATTCATAAGTTCTGTTCCTTAATAGACATTATCAACACCGTAGAGACGTAGCATGCTACGTCTTTACAGTAACAAATGCGTACGCGCATTGGCGATAGGTTCGGATTTGGTTGTCTGCCACGCTTTCACTGATACATTGACTACCTTTTTACCCTGCCTGACCACTTCGCAGGTTGCGAAAGTATCACGAAAACGCCCTGGCCTTAAGTAGTCCAGCGAGAAATCCACCACCTTGGGAATACGCTCTGTATCCAGTGTGGCTAACACATGGAATATAGCGGAGTTTTCCATAAACCCGCCAATACAACCGCCATGCAAAGCCGGTAATGTTGGATTGCCAATATTAGTTTCCAGTGCGGGCAGGATAAACATCAACTCATTACCAAAGCTCATCACCTGCATACCAATCAACTGCGCATAAGGCACTTTACCAATGAGACCGGAAAAATTGCGCTCTTCACGTGCCTGTTTTATCAATTCAATCATCGTCATCGCAAAACTCCCTAGTTATTTTTTTCAGCCGTTTTGGCATCAAGACGCATAAAACTTGCCATGCAATGCGCAATAGGGTTCGCCTCATCACCTTCATGGTAGGCAATGCCACGGGCAAAAATAACATTCTGGCTAATACGATACGCCTCAGCACTGCCAATGACTGCAAGTCCTGGTTCGGCAGGCTTCATATAGTCAATACGTAAATCCAGCGTAGGGCAAATACCTGGCTCATCCAATGCACAAATAGCTGCAAAACCACAGGCAGTATCCATTAATGTCGTTAAAGCTCCGCCATGTATCACACCGGTTTCAGGATTTCCAATAATCGATTCGCTATAAGGCAGCACCAGTTTCAGGCGACCAAGACCGACTTCTAACACACCTATATCCAAAAGCTTGCAATGGTTCAGATGGGGAATAATCATGCGCACATGATCGATAATTGTATTTGTATCCGTCATGGTTTACCTCTTCGTATTCTGTTGATACCCAGACTCTTTAGCCCGATTAACATTGGGGAAATAGTCTGGAATTATTGTGAAAAACGATGCCAACAATTTTTGCTTTCGCTGAGTAATACTTAATGTTCTTCAGACTCATCAGTTTCAAACAGGTGGGCATAAACAATGGGCTTCAGGTCGATATCGACGCCCATTTGCACCAGGTTCAAAAACTGCCCGACGATAATACGATTCAAAAACAGCGTTTCAACACTCGGCTGGAAGGCACCGCGCAACTGGATGAATTCTTCCATGTGGGCATTAATCTCTGACTGGATTTTGGTGACGAGTTTATTGACATCATGCTCTTCAAGTATGGGCAGTATAAAAGCCTTGAACCACTTCCGGTAAAGATCGGCACTTATTGGAGGCTCATTCGGATTCCTGACACCCAGATCTATCAGCATGGCATCCACTTTATCGAAATCGCCATCCAGTGAAGCATAGACAATATCGATATAACCATCGATCACAAAACGCGGAATATCGGCAACACAACCATAATCATAGATAATGACCTGGCCCTGCTGGTTAAAAGCAAAATTACCGGGATGTGGATCACAATGCGCTTTCTGGTAAAACAGGACTTCACGCAACACAGCTTCCACTAACACTACTGATAATTGGTTAATTTGTTCCTGTGTGTATTTGCCCGATATCAGGTCATCGAAACTGTCACCCATTTCTGCCGACAGCGTTAATACACATTCAGAACTGTATTCATTTATTACCTGTGGAATAATAATTCGCGAATCACCCTGATGAAATGCCCTGAATTCACGCAGATTTTCTGCCTCCGATTTATAGTCAAGCTCATCCATCAGCTTTTCTTCGATAGCAGCAAAAATCTCGTTCAATGCAGCCTTGTCAATTTTCAACAGGCCACTCAAAGTAAACATTCTTTTCAGATGCACCAGATCAGACTGACAGGATTGCTTTACACCGGGATATTGCACCTTGACGATAACATCACGACCATCATGGGTGGTGGCGCGATGTACCTGACCTATGGACGCGGCTGCAAAGGGGGTTTTATCAAATACCTTAAAGAGCTTATCGGGCGTAAAACCCAATTCAAATTGAACCTGTGATGCAATAAGCTCATAAGGCATAGGCTCACTGTTTTTTTGCAGCTGGGCGATTTTCTCGGCAAACTCAGGCGGGAAAAGATGACGCATCTGAGAGACGATTTGACCTGCTTTCATCGCCGCGCCTTTCATTTCCCCGAGCGTTTGTAAAACCTGCTCGCCAATGTCTGAATACATTTGTGATCGCGATTCTTCTTTATTCTCGGCGCTGGCCAATGATGTTTTTATTTTTGCAGCGGTATATTTGCCAGCTACACGCGCAGTCATTCCTGTTAACTTCAGGAAACGCTTGGCGGGTGTATTGGCAAATTTTTTAGCCATATTAAATCCGTTTTTTATCCCTGTGCACCAGCAGCAACAATGCCGGTGTTATCCAGAAATCTGCCAGCATCGCAATCACGATACATAATGAAGTATAAATACCAAAATCCTGCAGGTTATGCATAGGCGACAACAGGTAGATCATGAATCCCATGGTCAATACTGCCCCTGTACTTAACATGGCACGACCACTCACATCCAGTGTTTCTGCAATAGCGCGATGCGGATCACCGGTCTCTTCAAAAACGTGACGAAAACCATCCATGAAATGCACAGTATCATCCACGGCCAGACCCATGGCGATTGAACCAATCAACATGGAGAACATATCCAGTGGTGCTCCGGCAACATGCATCAGTGCCAACACCATCGTAATAGGCAAAATGTTAGGAATCATGCTGATTAAACCGTATTTAACACTACCCAACAACATAATCATCATAAAGGTGATCACAACAAAGGCAAAAGCATAACTCATCGCTGTGGCATGCATGATCTTTTTCAACGTTTTTGACAGCATCGGCACTATGCCGGTTATCTCTATCGTGGCCTTGCCTGCAAATTTCTCCTGCAACAATGCCTCTATTCCAAAGATATAGTCCCCAAAATACAGGGAATCAACCCATGGCGTTAACACCGTAATGCGTACTTTCTGGTAGTTGCTGTCAACCAGCTTGAACAGGTCTTCAGCACCCGATGTTTCCAGCATCAGGAATTCCTGGGCAATCAGTTCACGATTATCAGGAATGGCATAGGCGCTTTCTTCATTATCCATCAATGCCCTGTTAGTTTCCTTGAGCAAAGTGTTCACTGCCACAACCTTGCCCACAGCCAGTTTGTCAGTCTTGAAGGTCTCAAGCAGTTTTACGGCCTCATCGACCTGCCGCATGAATTCAGCATCCTTCACTCCATCAAACTTGCCAGTATCTATAACAATCTCTACCGGCACCATCCCGCCGATTTTTTCACCCACTACTTCGATGGCCTGCCGGCCCAGCGATGTTTCGGGCAACCATTTTATCGGGTCATGTGAAAACTTGAGTTGCAAAGCACCATAAATGGAAAATCCTGCAATCACCGCACCGACTAACACAATGGGTATTTTTCTTTTATTGGAGAAACTGACAGAAAAGCGTATGAAGTTGTCTATCCAGGTTTGTCGTGGATGCTCTATCTGCGGCTTGATGGTTATAGGCGTCACTGCAATCAGGGCTGGCAACAATAAAATGGTATACATAAAGGCAAAAAATACCCCGGCTGCCGAGAACCAGCCCAGGTTGGCTACCGGCACAATATCCGAACCACCAAATGAAAACAGGCCCGCCGCAGTGGTGATAATGGTAAAAAATATCGGCACACCACAATGAGTCAGGGCATATTCCAGCGCTACCGGTTTGCTTTCACCCAGTCGCATTCTTGTTACAAAGAGGCTGATCAAATGTATGGCATCACTGATGCCTACCGCCATGACAAACGACGGCAGTATAACGGTGGGCGATTGCACAGACTGGCCGGTAAGCTGCATCAATGCCATGGTAGATATCAATGCCGTTAGTACCACAATCAACGGCAACACAATACCCCACAAACTCCTGAACAGAAAAAACAGTACACAGGCAATCACCACAATAGCCATGGAGATAAACTTGAGCATATCCTGCACCAGATAATAGCTGAGCTCATCCATCAACACAGGCGTACCGGCAATATGTGTAGTTTTTTCTAACTCGGGAAACTGGCTGATCACTTTTTTAATCGCCTGATGCATATCATGTACCTGGATTTCACCCAGCACTTCATATTTTATATCAGCCTGATTCACCTCAACCCCGACTTCAGGTCTCTCCTCGTCCCCACCGGCAAGACCTGAATACAACTTCATCATCTTGCCTATCATGTCGAATCCGGCCTTACCCACATCGCCGGGCATAACAGCATAGGTCATTGCCGGGCGCACGTAGATGTTCACCATCTTGCCATCGTCAGAGATATAAACATTGCGATATAACGGATGCTCCAGGGCTTTTTTTCTTTTTTCAGCCCATGCAGCATCACCTTCAGGCATTTCCTCAAAATAATCCTGGACGACAAGATCACCTTCATCACCAAATATATCACGAACGTTAGCCAGGGAATTTACTTCATCAACATAAGGCACTTTTTCGGCCAATGCCTTATGCAAGGCAATAAACTGCGGCATAAACTCCGAACTGAATGCCTTGTCACTCTGCACGGAAACAATGAACTGCAAGTCACGGCCAAATTCATCCTTGAAAGCATTGAAGGTAATAATGGCAGGATCATCCTTGGCGAGGAAACCTTCGGTAGTGGTATCAATCACCAGAAACTGCAATCGCCATACCGAGAATGCCAGCAACAGGAACGATACAAAAATATACAGCCACGGCCTTTGGGATGAGGTTCTGCCAATCCAGCCAAACAGGCTTTCCGCTTTTTGTCTAATTTTCAAATCAAAGCCTTATTAATTTTATTACTTTTTATTCACTTTAAAACACCTAAAAAAAAGCCAGCTTTACGCTGGCTTGTCTTATTTCCTTGCTTTCAATATCACTGGCAACCCATCAGCGGTTTTAGGTAAAGGGAATGCCTGCATCTTGGGCGTATATCCTTCCGGCAAAGAATAATCATACTTCAACAAAAATTGATGCATAAAACATTTAACAATCATGTTGGCAAAATGCATACCAATACACTTGTGTGCACCACCACCAAAAGGCATATAACAGAAGCTATGATTCTTGTGCTCTTCACGTCCTGCTGAAAACCGCAATGGATCAAACTTTAATGGTTCAGTCCAGAATTCAGGCATAAAATGATTATAAACCGGACAAATGTAGATTTGTGTGTTGGCTGGCACTTTATGAGTCACACCGCTTTTCTTGTCTTCAATCACGCAATCATTGATAGTGCGGCGCGTCATCATTGACACAGAAGGATTCATACGCAAAGCCTCCTTGAATACCAGCTCCATCATTTCCATTTTTTCGAGATCGTCATATTCCAGTGCGTCCTTTCCTAACGCTATAGCCTCAGCGCGAAGTTTTTCTTGCCATTCAGGATGCTGGGCCGTATATAACAATACATGATTCAAGGTGGAAGTGGTTGTATCGTGGGCAGCAAACAACAGGAAGCTCGCTTGTGGCACCAGGTCAACATCCGGGAAGTATTCACCATTCTCCATTCTTTCCTTGGCCATATGCGTCAGCATATCCCTGCCTTCACCTGCACGGCGCTGTGGAATGATTTTTTCGAAATACTGCTCAAGGTAACGCGCGCCTTCCTTGCCTTTATGGTATTTAAAGGGGGGCATATCAACCTTGAACAAACCCATCAGGCCCTTTTCTGAAATATTCAGGAAAGCTTCGTTCAGTTTATCCATCTCGGGACCCAGTTCTTCAACACCGATAAATACGGTAGCACCCACATCCAGCAAGGCTTTTTTAATAGACGGGAAAAACAGGAAATCTTTTTTGCCTTCCCAGGAATCCATATTGGCTTTTAGCAAAGGATTCATAATGCCTACGTAACCTTTCATAGGCTCGGTTTTAAACGCGGTCTGGAACATGCGGCGCTGAAAACGGTGATCGTCAAAATCACGCAACAACAGTGCGCGGTCATAAAAATGCGCCAATGAATCGCTATATCCCATTTGCGCTGAAAAGTTTTTATCTTTATCGGTGTATATATTTTTGAAGTTTTCAGCACCAACGATTAACAAACCCGGCATACCCCCAATTTTTACCTTGGAGATTTCGCCAAACTTTTTGTAGTTGCCGTCAATAAATCCGTATAAGTCATCGAGCAGATCCATTGTATTTCCCACATAAGGCATCCAGCCATAATCACCAGGGATATTATCGAGTTCGGTATTCAGTGGCGCGTGTTGATAACTAAGATCAGGGGTATTGGCAGAAGCCATAGCATTCTCCGTAGAGTATTTATTAGTATTTTTATGCAGGCCACACCATAAAAAAACCATGGCGAATTAATCAAGTGGCACTGCGCAGCCTCGTTTTGGCCTCTGGCGGGCCTTTTGGTCAGTGAGTATAACTGATAGTTCTTTTAAAAAACCATGACAAATTGAGTCCGGTTTCCTTTGAATGGCATGGGATATATTGACTGGTGCCCGGCACGATAAAATATAAAAAATGCTCCTCGCCCACGCTCAAAAACTCACCGTACTATCCTCGGAAAATCCGCGTACAATCCGCGCACTTTCCGTGTTTTCCTATAAAAAAGTCTATTTGATGACATTTATTACCCTCATAAACTGTCCACTCGTTTATTCCAGCTCTCAGGAATCTTGTTGTGTACTGTGCCTATATGCTATAAACACAAGAAAAATTGATATTTTTAACTCTCAACCCAAAAATAATTGATATGAGAATTACTTTAAAACAATTACATGTGTTTGCCGCTATCGCCAAACATGAAAATATCAGCCTGGCCGCGAATGAAATCGCACTTACCCAGTCTGCCATGAGTATGGCTCTCAAAGAGCTTGAATCCCAACTCAACACACCATTATTTCAGCGTCAGGGCAAACGCCTGAAATTGAATAACATAGGCGCACTGCTACAACCGAAAGTACAAAAATTACTGCAATTAGCAGAAGAAATAGAGCGCTTTGCGACGCAGGATGGTTTATCGGGACAATTGCGCATTGGCGCCAGCAGTACTATTGGCAATTATCTGGCACCGGCCATTATTGCCGAGTTCCTGACTTTACATCCCCAGGTCCATATCGACTTGAAAGTCGGCAATACCGAACAAATAATTGATGACATGCGCTATATGCGCCTGGATGTAGGCCTGATAGAGGGTATCTGTGATGTTCCACAACTGGAGCGACATGCCTGGCGCAACGACGATTTGAAAATCTTTTGCTCGAATACTCATCCTTTGGCAAATAAAAAGCACATCAGTTTTACTGATCTGGCTGAAACTGCATGGATATTACGTGAAGCCGGGTCTGGCACACGCACCATTTTCACCAATGCCATCATGAACAAATTTCAGCCGCAAGGGCAATTACTGGAACTCGGCAACAGCGAAGCGATTAAACAGGCGGTTAAAACCGGTTTTGGCATTAGTTGTCTTTCTGAACTCGCCATAGCCTCTGAATTGAAACACCAGGAACTGCGTGAATTAGCGATTGATGAGCTAGACTTGCAACGCCAGCTCTTTATTATTAAAAATAAAACACAATTTAACAGCCGCGTGGAGCAGGCTTTTGAAGAGAAACTTTGGGAACACAGTAATTTATCATGACCGACTTAAGTACTCAGGCCATTATTGTCACCATCGATGAAACCAATGCCCAGGCATTATTAATTGCTGAATCGCAACAACGCCCGGTGATGGCCTACTTTTGGGCCACCATGAACGCGCAAAGCCAGCAACTGATGCCGACGCTCGAAAAAATTGCCAATGAATATGCCGGTGATTTTTTACTGGGCAAAGTCAATGTGGCAGAGCAACCGATGATTGCCCGCCAACTCGGCGTACAAAGCCTGCCTACAATGATGCTGATTCAAAACGGTCGCCCTGTTGACGGCTTTGCCGGTGTGCAATCAGAAAGCGAGATTCGTAAACTGCTGGATAAATATCTGCCTAATCCAATGGATAAGGTGTTGGCTACCGCACAAGAACTTATCGAAAAAGGCGATGTTACTGCGGCATTGGCATTATTACGCCAGGCTTATACAGAATCGCAACAACGACCTGATATAGGTATACATCTGGCTCAGGTTTATCTATCCCTCAACCGTATCGACGAGGCAGAATCCCTTTTAAAAAATATTCGTCTGGCTGATCAGGATAACCGCTATCATCAACTCGTCTCCCAAATACAATTAAAGCGCACAGCGGCTAAAACACCGGAAATTGAAACACTGGAAAACTCCCTGGCTAACGACCCGGATAATCTCGACATAAAAATGCAACTGGCCATACAATATCAACAGGAGCAACAAGCGAGAAAAGCCCTGGAGTTCTTGATCGGCATTTTAAAAACTGATAAAAATTATAACAATGGTGAAGCTAAAAAAACGATACTGGATATTTTCAAAAGCCTTGGTGCAGGTGACCCTTTGGTGACCGAATTCCAGCGCCAATTATTTTCACTGTTATATTGAACGGGCTCGCTGATCGGCATAAAACCGCGCACGATAATAACTTGCGCTGTACAACAGCAACCCGATAACTTACTACTGGTTATTAAATAATGATAAACACATTTGAAGGATTTGATTTTTTCCTTTCCCAGGTCAAACCTAACCTGAAAGACCTCACCGCTTTTTCATTTTCTTATTTATTAGAACAGTATCAAACCATTATCGACCAGGCAGAAAGCCACTTAATTAAAGCCGCCCGCGACCAGAAATCCGATAGTGACAAGTCGCGTTTTATTGCCGCCATTGAGCAATGCCAACGCATGAAAGGCAGCATGGTATCGGCATTTGGCCATGGCATGATGGAAGCACTGAAACCAATGAACGGCCACCCGACAGAAGCACAACCGCAATTATATTTTCAGGGCTCAGTCAATGCCTTGGCCAGCCATGCCCGCGAAGATGAAACTTTTATGCTTGCCGCCACAACCAAAGCCTACAAGCAATACGAAGATCTCACTAACGAAATTACTAATGCATTACAAAAAACCATACCTGGCTCTCGCATCACTCGGCAGAATAATCCTTTTAATCCAATGATTATTGGCAATGCCATTTTTGCTTCACTAAAAATTACCAGCATGCATTCTGCCGCAAAAAAAGAAATTCTGGCGCTGTTTGATAATCAATTACTAAAAAAAATGGATGGCTTTTACGTACAGTCTTTACATCACTTACGCGATGCCGGTATTCGTGTAAAAATACCCAATGCCAATGATTCGATTATCAGTGATGATGACATTCCACTGCTGGAGCCATCCTCTGGCGAACTCGATACCATAGATTCAGATTTTAACGCACTCATTGATGAGGGTGTAATAGCTCCCGATTATCAAACGCGTCATTATACTCCGCTGGAATTTCAATATGCCGATGACCCAAAGAAAAAAATCATCACTATCCCCGTCAAAGCCATTGATCAGTTGTTAGCCAACCTGCAAAAAGGCTATGACCCTGCCAGCGATGGGGAACTGCCGGAATATGTGAAATCTCATCTGGTCATTGAATCGAAGAGTGGCGAAGTTAATGTTATTCGTCGTCATGACGAAAATATCATCAATCTTATTTCTCTGGTGTTTGATGAAATTGCCAGAGGCCAGGACAAACGCATGGCGGATTTATTTTATCGCCTGAAAGTACCTTATACCCGCCTGGTATTGACTGACGACCTGTTCTTTCATGACACCTCACATCCCGCAAGAAATTTGCTGGATGAATTACTGGCTCTTACCTTCAGTACCCATGATGACGAAACCCTTTATAAACAGGTACAAACCAGCGTCATGAAAATCCTGATGCGCTACAATGGCGAAAATTCCCTGTTTGCCGATTTACTCAAGGTCGTTAAAGGTTATTACGAAAATAATAGCGTCCCCTTTGCAGAAGGCCTGGAAAAAATGCGCCTGCAACTTGAAGCTGAAGAACAAAAACGCTTTGCCTATAACTCTGTCAATGAACTGATTGCACAGCGCTCCAAACGACTTTCGCGGCGCTTGCGCTTTCATATTCTGATTGAAAAAATCATGGCGCAAGTGTTAGTGGAAATATTGCTGCGTGAAGGCAATGAATCAAAATCATGGCAAATTGGCTCTAAATTACTCGATATTATTTTAATATTAACCGACAAAAGCGACTCACCTCATTTTAAAACCCTGTCTGATGACCTCGTTAATGTGATTCGCAAGTTAAGCCAGTTTCTTTCTGAAAACAGCATTGCAACTGATCGCAAAAAAGTATTTCTGGAGCAACTGCAAGAGATCCAGATGTTATTGGCCCAGGGCAAGAAACTCTCCGACATTGATGATGATGAACTCAGCCACACTTATGATGTTGATATGATTATCGATGATTACGAAAGTGAAATGATGGCTGATATGGATACTGCGCGCATCGGTAGTGAGCATAAAAAGTCCAGCAATGCCAAAACACTGGAACTGATCCCGGAAAAAAAACGCCCACAAAAGAACAGTGCGATTGCCTTTGTTAAAAGCCTGAAATTAGGACAGTGGATGAATTTTATTGTCGATAACGAGCGTATTCCTTGCTCACCGAGCTATTATTCCAAACAGAATGACAGTTATGTTTTTTGTGATCGCCACAACAAAAAACTGTTTGAGCGCAAACGCGCAGAGATTGTTGAAGATATTTTAACGGGCTTTGCTTGTCCGCTGGAAAGCACCTTATCATTCGACGGCAATCTGGCCAGGGTCATTACCAAACTGAATAACCCTTCCTGAGACGGTGCTGCTTGAGACGTTGCATGCAACGTCTCTACAAACATTCTAGAAGTCGACACCTGCACCGAAAATTGGCGTAATGCCAACATTCTGTAAGTTGCGTGACAAATAGTCTTCAATGTCATAGGAATTATCCAGCTTCAAGACAACTTCGAGAAGTTTTTTTGCTGTAGACATTTCAATCAGGCGTATCATCGATTTCACCCTGGGAATACTGGTAGCATTCATCGATAAATGCGTAAAACCCATGGCCATTAACAATACCGCAGCGGCGGGATCGCCAGCCAATTCCCCGCATATAGAAACCGGCTTGCCTTCTTCCCGTGCTATTTTGGCAATTTCATTACAGGCTCGCAAAACCGCAGGATGGTAGCTTTGATATAAATGCGCTACACGCGGATTATTACGATCTACTGCCAACAAATACTGGGTAAGATCATTACTGCCCACTGATAAAAAATCGGCTTTTCTGGCCAAATCACGCATCAAATAGACTGCCGACGGGACTTCTATCATAATCCCAAGAGGTGGCATTTTTATCTGCCACCCTTCGGCAACCAATTCTGCATAGGCGCGCTTTATTAATTCTTTGGCATCTATAAACTCACTAATACTGGCTATCATTGGCAAGAGGATTTGCAGGTTATCCAGCCCAGAGCTGGCCTTTAACATGGCACGGATCTGTACCAGAAAAATTTCCGGGTGATCTAACGTGACACGTATACCTCTCCATCCTAAAAATGGATTGTCTTCTTCAATCGGGAAGTAAGGCAGGGATTTATCACCCCCCACATCAAGGGTACGCATAACCACTGACATAGGATGGAATGCCGCAAGCTGTGCACGATAAGTTTCACGCTGCTCTTCCTCACTAGGGAAACGCTCGCTCATTAAAAATGAAACTTCTGTACGAAATAACCCGACCCCTTCCGCACCTTGCTCAAGATAACGCGCTATATCCATCATTAACCCGGTATTGACCAACAAAGGTAACCTGTAATGATCGAGTGTTTCACAG
Source organism: uncultured Spongiibacteraceae bacterium (assembly GCA_964617765.1). Lineage (GTDB taxonomy): Bacteria > Pseudomonadota > Gammaproteobacteria > Pseudomonadales > DT-91 > CAZTZY01. The sequence goes on along the minus strand of CAZTZY010000012.1, from coordinate 20,831 downwards.
GGTAAATTCTTGATCTGCTCCAAACCCTTGATAGCCAGCTTTTCTTCTTCGCAAATATCCTGATACCGTTTGGTCATTGCATCACTGATATTGGCTATTACCACTCCATGATAGCCATCTATAATAATGGTCTGGCCATCCAGTTTTTTATAAGGCATTCCCATCACACCCATCACCGTAGGGATGCCCATGGAGCGCGCTAAAATAGCAACATGCGAATTACTCGACCCTGATACAGAAACCATACCTACGAGATTCTCGCGTGGCACCATACCTAACATGGATGCGGAGAGTTCTTCTGCAACAAGGATAATATTTTGGTGATATTCCCGCTGGACAGGTTCTGCTTCTTGCAAATAACCCAATACACGCATACCCAGATCCTTGACATCCGTGGCACGCTCCCGCATATAGGGGTCATCCATCAACTCAAATGCCTGCACATGCTCAAGAATGACATCACTGAGTGCACCCTGTGCCCACTGCCCGCCACGGATGCGATTAACAACCTCACCACCAATCGCGGAATCATCCAGCATTTGCAAATACACATCGAACAGGGCAATTTCCTGCGCGGCTATACGCTGGGAAAACCTTTCCCGCAATTCCTTGATATCCACACGCACAGACTCGAGACAGACATTAAAAAAATCTATTTCTTCATCAACATCAGAACAACGCCGGTCTTGCACTGTCGTTAAATCTACCTGAGGGCTAATGACTACCGCTTCACCTATGGCGACACCGGAAGCACCAGACAAACCATTGAAGCGCACATCTTTTTTGGCAGCCTGTTTTTCATCAATCTGGTTAATGGCGCCCGTGACTTGCGCATGAGCAATAACACCCGCCAGTTGTGCGGCAATGGTAACGAGAAAAGATTCTTCAATCTCGGTAAACCGACGTGCGTCTCGCTGCTGAACTACCAATACACCCAAAACATCGCGCTGATGAATAATAGGCGTACCCATAAAAGAGTTAAACGGCTCTTCACCTATATCGGGGAGAAATTTAAACGCAGGATGATCTGAAGCATTTTCCAGGTTGATGGGCTCTTCTCGTTGCGCCACCAAACCGACAAGACCCTGGTTTTTTGCGAGGCTCAGTCGACCTTCAGCCTCCTTGTTCAAACCCTGGGTTGACATAAATACATAACGATCAGATTGTGGATCCAGCAAGTAAATACTGCAAACTTCTGTTTTCATCGCCTGCTGTACACGCAAGGTAATAATATCCAGCGCCATCTTGATATCTTTGGCAAGACCCACTTCTTGTACAATGCTGCGTAACGAGGCTAACATGTGAGATCCTTTATCATGCGACTATGAACAGGCGAAAGCTCTTTTAGCGCCCGACTATAAACACCACGCTTGAATGAAACCACCTGTTCAATGGGATACCAATAACTCACCCAGTCCCAGTGATCGAATTCCGGTTTCTCATGCAAATCCAGCCGCACCGCATCATCCGTATTCTGGTAATGCAAAAGAAACCATTTTTGCTTCTGCCCAATACATAATGGCGTGGAATCGTGACGCAATAAACGCTTGGGCAAACGATATCGCAACCAGCCTTTGGTACTCGCCACAATTTTTACATCGGTAGCTGTCAAACCAATTTCTTCATAGAGCTCACGGTACATGGCTTCTTCCGGGGTTTCATTCGCCGCAATTCCCCCTTGCGGAAACTGCCACGCATCCTGGCCTAACCGTCGCGCCCAGAAAACCTTGCCCTTGCCATTGGCAAGAATAATCCCTACATTGGCTCGAAAGCCTTCATTATCAATCACTTTAACGTACCAAAAGTTGCGCAGGCTGGTTTGACATTCGTCAAAGCATCATGAATTATGCCCGCTTAAAAATATGAGTTACTTTCATTGTAGCCGCTTTCGACCATTCTTTGCTGATAAAATTCCTATGCCCTTAGCCATTTTTGATTTAGATAATACTCTCCTCAACGGTGACAGCGATCATGCCTGGGGAGAATTTCTGGTACAGCAAGGTATTGTTGAGCAAGAAACATACCAGTCCACCAATGATTATTTTTACCGGCAATACCAAAATGGCACTCTGGATATTCACGAATATCTGGAATTTTCGCTGAAACCACTAGCCTCGCACAGCAAAGCCCAACTGGATCTCTGGCATAAACAGTTTCTTGAAACAGTGATTGCGCCAATGCGACTGGAAAAAGCTGATGAACTCCTCAACCAACACAGGGCTAACGGTGATTTTCTATTAATCATCACCGCCACCAATGCCTTTGTCACACGGCCGATTGCCTATTGGCTGGGTGTGGATGACATTCTGGCGACTGAACCTGAGTTCTTAAATGGTGCATACACCGGCAAAATTACCGGTACGCCCTGTTTCAAGGAAGGTAAAGTAACACGCCTGTATGAATGGCTCAGCCGAACCGGACATTCACTGGCTGGCAGTACTTTCTATAGTGATTCACACAACGATTTACCGTTGCTGAAAATGGTCGACCATCCGGTAGCCATTGATGCCGATGACATCTTGCGCAAATATGCCGAGGCGCAAAATTGGCCGTTGATCAGCCTGCGTTAACGTAATACATAAAACTGTGCTTTCAGGTAATCGGTTTCCCTGATCGCGGGATGTATCGGATGGTCAATCGCATGACCACCCCGATGAATCAGCGACAGATTCCTGTCGACATGGCGCGCAGCACGCTGCACACAATCCTGTAGATCCGCATCCGGCAAATGCATGGAGCACGATGCCGCTACCAGCAAGCCATTTTTTTCGAGCAAACGCAATGCCAGCTCATTGCCTTTGCGATAGGCCTTGATGCCATTGTTATAGTCTTTTTTCTTTTTGATAAACGCAGGGGGATCAAGTACCACGACATCGAATTTTTCACCCTGCTCTAACAAGGCATTCATGGCGTCAAACGCATTGCCCTGCAAGGTGGTGACGGTATCCGCAAAGCCGTTCAATGCCGCATTTTGCTCTAGACAATCCAGGGCAAATTCCGATGCATCAATGGCTGTCAGGCTTGATGCACCCGCATTCATCGCCGCCAAACCCCATGCGCCGACATAACTGAATACATCTAACACTTTTTTGTTTTTAGCCAACCCGGCCAGTTTGGCGCGGTTATCGCGGTGATCATAAAACCATCCTGTTTTTTGGCCAGCCTTGACCGGCGCCAAAAATCGCGTGCCATTTTCTTCCAGTTCAACAAATTCCGGGATATCGCCAATCTCGATATTATCAGATTTGGCAAAACCTTCCTGCTCGCGACTTTGGCCATCATTACGGAACAGCACACCTTTGCATTGCACCAACTCCTGCAGGATTTCTGCTATCGCCTGCTGGAAGGGCTCAAGACCTGCACTATTGATTTGCACAACACAGACATCGCCAAAACGATCAATGATTAATCCTGGCAAATAATCACCTTCAGCATAAAGCAGCCGGTAAAAAGGTTTGCCATAACACTGCTCGCGCAGGGCCAGGGCACCCTCAATGCGTTTTTTCAATTGCGCGCGGGTAAAAGGATTTTTGCGCGAAAGAATTTTTCCACAAATCAATGAATTGGGATTAATCACCGCATAGGCCAACACCTTGCCCTGCGGGTTTTCAATAACCACCTGTTCACCCATGCCTATCGTTTTTAAAGGCGAGTGCTGGTTATCGATTTCGTTGCTATAAATCCACAAATGGCCAGATTTCAAACGCTTTTCGGCTCGATCGGTGATGCGTAATATATTCATCGGGAGGGTCTTTAGTGAGGTTGCCTTCTTCCCCAGCTGCAGGGAAAGAAGGCGGAATGGGGCTTATTCGTCGTCTTCAAGTGATGCAAGATACTCATCGGCATCTAACAGGTTTTCAAAATCTGACATATCGGCAATCCTGATTTTATAAAACCAGCCATCGGTATATGGATCAGAATTAATGGTTTCCGGTGATTCTTCCAGCGCTTCATTAATGGCAACCACTTCACCACTGACCGGACTATAGATATCCGATGCTGCCTTGACTGATTCCACGACACCCGCTTCCTGAGATGCACTGAGAATGTCGCCAATATCGGGCAATTCTACATAAACCACATCACCCAGCGCATTCTGGGCATGATCCGTAATGCCTACGGTGACAATGCCATCTTCCAATCGAGCCCATTCATGGCTATTGGCGTATCTTAATTCTGCGGGTAATTGACTCATGTTGGCTCCTGTTGTTTTTTTGCTGTCTTTTTTATAGCACAGAGATTTCTTTTTTGCTCGGCATTTTACCGCCCATCGATACAATTACAAGTAAGGTACAAACAAGCCTGTATTTACCTATGCTGGTTTGATGCTGGATCGACGCTGTTTCGATGCCTGTCCCACCGAAACATCTCCAGCAAAACATCAAGGCAAGCACCATTGATGTCCGGCAATTTTCATTCCAGTGATGATAGGCAACAAAACCCTTGCCGGCAAATTAAAGGCTCCTAAACCCTGGCAACGCAAGCCTAGCGCAAACCCATGGCCTGTTTGATTAACTGTTTTTTTATCAGGTTATGTTGGGCGACCTGCAACATGCCGCGATTACGTACCCAGCGCACCAATAACGATTGTTGTTCAAAGAGGCGTTTAAAACCCTCCATGACACCCATCATTAACAGGTTTTCGCCTTTACGCCGACGCTGGTAACGCGATAATACCCGCATATCACTGATGCGATGTTCAAGTTGCGTCGCCCTCAGTAATTCTTCCGCCAACACCATGACATCCTGCAAACCAAGATTTATCCCCTGACCGGCCAGGGGATGCAGGGTATGTGCCGCATCAGCAATCAGCACGACTCCCTCTTTGACATACTCCACGGCATGCCGCTGGCGCAAGGGAAAACTGAAACGACGACTGGTATTGATAACCTCGCCTAACTTTTTCTCTGTAGCTTGTGATATGGCTTTAAGGAAATCGCCATCGCTCATCGCCATCAAACGCTCGGCTTCGCGCAATTGCGCCGACCATACAATAGAACAGTAATGCGCTGGTGCTTCTTGCGACACTGATAATGGCAACAATGCCAATGGCCCGGTTGGCATAAACCGCTGCCATGCCGTTTTATGATGATTTTTTTCCGTCTGGATAGTACACACTATCGCATGATGACCATAATCCCATTCACGCGTTTTAAAATCGAACGTTTGCCGAATGAACGATTGCGCACCATCAGCACCAACAACCAGCTCCGCCTTGATTTCCAAACCTTTATCCAGCTCGATATGATATTGCCGGAATGCTTTTTCATGCACTGGCGTCACTGATATCACCCGGGCTTTATCCAGTAGTTTTATATTGGGTGCCATTTTCAGGCTTTCTAGCAACGCATAAACCAGCACGCGATTTTCGACGATATATCCGAGATAATTTTCACCAATTTCACTCGCACTAAAGGCAATTTCACCCGTTCCTTCAGCGTCCCATACCTGCATATCACTGAATGCTTCAGCGCGTAACACCGCCACCTGCTGCCAGATACCTATATTTTCCAGAAAGGCTTTGGTGCTTAATGTCAGGGCACTTACCCTGGCATCAAAACCATCGATGGCACTTTCACATACAGGTGCCGCTGCAGGAAATTCACTGCCCTCTATTAATGCCACTCGCAAATTCGTATTACGCAATGCACAGGCCAAAGCAGAACCGGCAATACCTGCACCTATAATGGCAATATCAAATTCCGGAATCATTGCATTCATTTTTGAGCCCTGATAAGCATTTATAGGCCTGCCCGCATACCTGTTGCAAATCGTACGAAAGAGGATTTCACGCTTGGCATTAACTCCAGACCCAACAAACCCAAACCGCGGCCTGCTGCGATCCAGCGTTGTTTACGAGCGAATAATTGTGGCAGTACATCGCTGAATGCCATGGTTAGATACTGATCTTCTCGCTGTGCTGCCAGATACATCTCTAGTTGAGCCAACTCTCCAATTGGCAAACAATCTTCATCGGCCTTTTGCAATACCCCACACAAGGCTTTTACATCCCTCAATGCCAGATTAAAACCTTGCCCGGCGACAGGATGCAAACTGTGGGCAGCATTTCCCAACACAACAATGTGTTGCCGAACCTGCTCAGTTGCCATACTCAACATTAACGGATAAGCGTGGCGCTTCCCGACTTTCAAAAATTGACCTTGTCGATAACCGAAACGCGCCTGTAATTTTTTCAGAAATATTTCATCACTATCCAGCATCAGGTCTTCTGCCTCATCGGTGGGCATTGTCCATATCAATGCTGATCGTGCCCTGTCATCTTCTATTGGCGACAACGGCAATAATGCCATCGGCCCTGAGTCGGTAAATCGCTCATAGGCTACGCCATGATGATTTTCCGATGTGCTCACATTGGCCACTATTGCCGTATGCCCATAAGCTGTGGTTTCGGTGTGTATGCCTAACGCCTGACAAATGCCAGAACGTGCGCCATCTGCAATCACGGCGAGTTTGGCATGTACACGCTTGATTTCATCACCCTCTTTTATCAGCAGCTCAGTGCCATCAGAGATGGGTTTCACTTTCTCTACAGTAGCGGGGCAACAAAATTGCACATTATTTTTTTGTTGCAAGACATGCAACAATGAACGTCCCAGCCAGGCATTCTCTACCACATAACCTAAAGCTTGCAGGGATTCTTGCTGGTCACTTAACAGGCTTGAACCCCAATATCCCTTATCAGAAACATGAACACGATGAATAGGCTGTACATATTTTTGCAGCAGCGGCCAAACACCGGCTTCCTGGAAAATCTCATAAGTGCTATGCGACAAAGCGCTGGAACGCGCATCGTAGCTGGGCTGATACAACGGTGCTTCCTTTTCCTGCGCAGGTAATGAGAAACTTTCCACCACCATGATATTAAAATGCTCGGGCAAAAGTGCCGCAAGACTTGCACCCACCATGCCACCGCCAATGATTGCAATATCGACTTCATGCAAACTCATACTGCCGCCATTAAAGATTCAATATCAGCAACAGTTTTAGGGGCAGCCTCGGTAAGCACCAGACAACCTTCTTTGGTAACAATGACATCATCTTCAATACGCACACCAATACCACGCCATTTGACATCTACATCCATATTATCCCTGGCAATATAAATACCCGGTTCTACCGTAAGAGCCATGCCAGCTTCCAGCACACGCCATTCGCCACCTACTTTATAATCACCCACATCATGCACATCCATGCCTAACCAATGTCCTGCACGGTGCATATAAAAAGTTTTATAGGCTTCTGTCTTAATTAATGTTGTCAAATCCCCTTTTAATAAACCGATATCCAGCAAGCCCTTGGTAATCACACGTACTGTAGCGTCGTGCGGATCATTCCAGTGATTACCCGGCTTTACGGCAGCAATGGCCGCCAATTGAGCGTCGAGCACCAACTGATAAATAATTTTTTGTTCCGGCGAGAATTTTCCACTAACAGGAAATGTACGTGTTATATCCGAAGCGTAATAATCAAATTCACAACCGGCATCAATCAACACCAGGTCACCATCATTCAATATTTCTGAATTATTAATATAGTGCAAAATACAGGCATTGGCACCGCCACCGACAATACTGGAATACGCAGAAAGCCGGGCACCAGACCGGTTAAATTCGTGCAGGATTTCCGCTTCCAATTGATACTCATATTTGCCTGCCCCACAAAACTGCATTGCTCGTTTATGTGCACGAGTTGATATGGCAGCAGCTTCGCTCATCACTTTCACTTCTGCCGGGGATTTATACAAACGCAAATCATGCAAAAGGTGATCGAGATCAACAAACTCTCCTGGCGGTTGCGACCCAGAACGCGTGTTAGCACGAATGGAATTAATCCAGCCCATCACCTGGCTATCAAACTCCTTGTGCCTGCCCATGGCATAATAAACACTCGTCTTGCCTTCGATGAGCCCGGGCAAAATATCGTCAATATCGGTAACAGGAAATGCATCATCCGCCTTATAGATTTCACAGGCACCCTCTGCACCGGCACGATAGCCATCCCACAATTCACGCGCCGGATCACGATCACGGCAAAACAACACATATTCACCATGATCCCGCCCAGGAATAAACACTGCGACAGAGTTAGGCTCATTAAAACCTGTGAGGTAATAAAAATCACTGTCCTGGCGAAACGCATAATGCACATCATTATTACGAATGATTTCATTGGCCGACGGAATAATAGCAATCGTGTTTGGCCCCATATCTGCCATAAGGCGTTTGCGCCGCTGGATAAACTCTTTGGTATCAATCTTCATGGCAGCAACCAGATTCAATGCAATTGGCGAGTTTTAAATAAACTTTGTGCCGACAAATACTCATCGGTGGTATTACCGGTTTCTGGCAAATGCCTTTCAACATCAGCTACGGCATATTCAAGGAAGGTATTCATTGCCGCCAAACGTACATATTCAACGATTTGCATATAATCGTCATCGGCCGACGCGTCCCAGTCCTCGCTTTCATTCATTCCCAAATGGGCTATCGCTGCAAGATCATTGAGCGCCTCATTCACCACTTCCGGCACCTCGCCAATCGATTTTTCCACCAGGGCAAACCCCGCCAAAAAACCCTGGCTCCATAATCCCAGCGAATTTAATCGCTCTTCCATCTCGGTATCATCGGGCGGCAACAAGGGATAAAACCCCAATTCATCATCGGCCAATGCCGTTAATGTAGCCATATACACAAATTGCAGCTGCTCTTCCTGATCCTTGGTAAACACCTGATCAGTATCAATAAACTCGCGCGCCTCCTCCAGCCATTCAGCATGATTCATGCGCTTGCCCGCCGCCAATTGCCCCACTAGCAAACCGTGCATTTCGGCCGGGGAATTATGCGCTCCAATCACCACAAACAAATCACAGACCTCATCAAAGGCCAATCGACGAACTTTATTGGTTGTATTCATGCAAAAACTCTCAAAAAACGTAAACAATCAGAAATAGTTACCCGAAAAAACCTTGGGGTGGTGGCTATTTTGTAAAATCCGCACCGTATTTTATCAATAATGTATCCTAGCATTGCCGCCATTATGCTGCACCTTGTTCACAACAAAACATTGACCCTCCCTGTACAGAACACTATATTGTTAACAGTATTTCCAACCTATGTTACTGATTATGGATGCGCAAGAACACAAAAGCCTTGAAGACAAAGTTGATGAACTCATTAAACTTTGTGAACGGCTGAATAATGAAAATACCGCGCTTAAAAACAAAGCGTCCAACTGGACACTCGAGCGTTCAAAGCTGGTTGAAAAAAATGAGCTGGCACGCGCTAAAATTGAAGCGATGATTACTCGCCTTAAATCCCTGGAGCAACATGCGTGAGTAACGAAGCCACCAACAAAGTTTCTGTTCTGATTATGGGCAAGGAATACCAGATTGCCTGTCCTCCCGAAGAAGAAAACAGTCTCATTCAGGCAGCACAGCATCTTGATAAACAAATGCGCAAAATCCGTGAAAACGGCAAAGTGATTGGCCTGGAGCGCATTGCCATCATGACAGCTCTCAACCTGTCGCATGAATTATTACAGGCCCAGTCACAAAACTCCTCTCAGCAATCCGGCTCCAGCGAACAATTGACCAGAGTCAACCAGAAACTTGATAGTGCCCTGACAAGGTTCAAACAACTGGAAATGTAAACACTGCGCTTACGTTTCATTTTTGCTAGTACATGCCTTTATAAATAACCAGCCGAGACTGGCAAATTCATTAACATTAAATTCCGGTTTTATTCTGGCTATAAATAACTTCTTTGGCTATTCTAATACTCAGTGACTCTCTGGGATATTTGCTAGTTAGTAAAGTCCTCGAGCCGATTCTTTAATACCCAGGAAGCTTTGTTTCGTGATGTTGTGCATGTCCGCCCGCCGGAAAGCCTGATTTGCAACATTGCCTCCGCCTTGAACCTTTGGGTTCAAGGGCCAATCTGGCGGCGGTATTCTGGGGAGTCCTCCTTCTTTCTGAACAAGTCTTATGTTAAGCAAATCCGTTATTCGCAAAACCCTTCGCACACAACGCCGCTGCTTGAATCATCAAGCTCAACGACTTGCCGCACAACAATTAGCCCAACAATTACGTCAACTGCCTGCCTTCAAAAGGGCGCGGCATATTGCTGCCTACTGGCCCAACGATGGCGAAATCAGTCCATTATTTTTTCTGCAGGAACTACAAAAACTGGGGAAAAAACTCTATTTGCCTGAAGTATTAACAACTGGCCATATACGCTTTAAAAATTTTCATTTCACTAACTGTTTACAGAAAAATATCTTTGGCATACCCGAACCTGTTGGCAGACAACAACGCGCAGCACCCGATCTTGATATTGTACTTGTGCCTCTGGTTGCCTTTGACAAATACGGCAATAGACTGGGCATGGGAGGAGGCTATTACGACAAAACCTTTGCTTTTAAAAAGAAATTCCTGTGGCGGAAAAAACCCTTGTTAATTGGTCTGGCACATCATTTTCAGGAGGTTGTAGAGTTGCACAATGATAACTGGGATATACCGCTAAGCATTATTGTTACTGACCAATCGGTTATCCGGAGAATTATCCCCGAATAACCATGTAGCCGGGTTATTCCCGATCAGATTCTTCACCTTCCATATTTCTTTTACCGCGCATTCCGTTGCCGCCTTTATTGCCGCCTTTATTCCCACCTTCACTATTCATACCTTCTTCCATGCCGGGTCTTTTAGGCCTCATAGTCTGGAATTTTTCCCATTGTTCAGCGGTCAAAATTGCCTTGATTGCAGCCTTATGTTTTTCTTGCATGGCTTGCCTTTCAGCCACATGTTTTTCACGCAAGGCTTTCATCTGTGTTTTCTGCGCATCGGTCAGGTTCAATTGTGCCATCTGATGCCTTTTGCCATCCTTGCCTCCACCTTCAGCATTTCCCATACCCTCGTTGGCTAACAGGCTGGATGCAGCAAACAATGTAATAACAAAAACCAGTATTTTTTTCATTTTTAAAACCCTCTGTGATTTGAACTCATTTTTAGTATGTAACAACATTGTGCAAAAAATATGGCTCGAATAAGGATAAATTACCATTCAATTTTATAACCCACACCATAGACTGAATGTATGAACTCGTTTTCCGGTGAAAGTTCATGAATTTTCTTGCGTACCTTTTTGATATGGCTATCAATAGTACGGTCACTGACTACACGGTAATCTGCGTAAATGGATTCCATCAATTGTGAGCGCGAAAAAATGCGTCCGGGATGCGCCATTAGCACAGAGACAATCTGAAACTCGACAGCCGTCAGCTCCAGTGTTTTGCCATTAATGATTATAGTTAGGTTATCCTTGTTTAATTGCAATACACCTGATGCATCCGCCTGCTCCTGCATTTTGCCACGACGGAACATGGCCTTGACCCTGGCAATCACTTCGCGCGGGCTATAAGGTTTGCAAATATAATCATCAGCACCAATTTCCAGACCAAGGATACGATCAATCTCATCAACCCGTGCCGTCATCATGATAATGGGCACATTGGAAAACACCCTGATTTCCTTGCAGATTTCCATGCCATCTTTATGCGGCAACATGATATCCAGCAACACCAGGTCAACCGGGTTCGATTTCACCCAGGCAACCACTTCGGCACCATCAGCAATAATGGTAGTTTGATAAGCGCTCTGCTGCAGATAATCCTGCAGTAACTGCGCCAGTTTTTTTTCATCTTCAACAATCAGGATATGCATGATTTTAACCTGGACTATTAGCCATTTGCCGGCAGTGAAATTTTTATTTCAACACCACCCAAAGCAGATTGACAAGCTTCAACGGTACCGTTATGGGCCATCACAATATTATTGCAAATCGCCAGTCCCAGGCCACTACCCCCTGCTGCCCGATTGCGGGAGCGGTTTTCCACGCGATAAAAACGATCAAACAATTTACCCAGAGCTGCAGCATCAACACCGGGAGCGGAATCCAGCCAGCGTATCTGCGCTGTTTTTTTATCAGCTTCAATATAGATATGTAACTCACCATTATCGTTAGTATAACGCAAGGTATTCTGCATCAGGTTTTTAAACAACTGCATCAGGCGCTGCTCATCGGCCAAAATAATGGGCCTTGCCATCACATGTACCGTGGCACGAATATTCTTTTTATTCATTGCCGGCGTGAAAGATTCAACCACTGCCTCAATAGTTTCAGCAATATCCACATCGTGCTTCTTGTAACAAAGCCCGCCAAGATCCGACACACTCAAATCATGCAAATCATTCACCAGTGCATTGAGCTGTTTGATTTCCTGCTCCAGTGAAGCCAGGCTCTGCTGGTTCAGTGGCCGGATATTATCCTGCATTGCCTCGATTTCGCCTTGCAATACCGCCAGTGGCGTACGCAACTCATGCGAAATATCCGCAATCCATTGCTGGCGAATTGTCTGGTTTTCTTCTAACGTTTTTGCCAGATAATTAAAATCCACGGCCAACAGACCGAGTTCATCTTTCTGCTTTACAGAAATACGTGTAGCAAATTTTCCGGCAATCAAACAGCGGGTTGCTTCCAATAACTGGCGAATGGGTTTCACCAGATGCATAGCCAATGGCAATGCCATCAACGCTGAAAGCAATAACATCCCGACCATAATCATAGCCAGGCTTTGCTGTTGTTTATCAACAAACACCTTTTCCAGTTCGCCGGTAAACTCACGATGACGCTGGATACCCAGATAACCGATGACTTGCTGATTCAACAGTATGGGCCTGAATTCTGAGCGACGTTTATCCTGTACACGGCCGATAATGATATTCTTGTTTTCGTCTAACACCAGAACCTTGGGATTAAACATCAACATCAGGCGGGGCTTGCCACGAGGGCCATCCCTATCTTTACCTTCACGGGGATGTCCTTCATCGGGAAGTCCTTCGTGAGGAGGCCCTTCGTGGGGATATTCATGCAGGCGCGGCCCGCGCATGAACATAGCATCAGGCGAATTTTCCGGCGCCTGGTCGGGCATACCTTCGGGCAAATCTTCTGGCTTATCCGGTGGCGAATTTTTATCGGGTAAAAGGTAGGTAGTCACCAACTCGCGCCAACGCCAGCGCTCGTTACGCAAACGATCCCAACCCTGTTGACTGTTATATTCCTCCGCCAACGCCTGTGATAACGGTTCCAGCTTTTGCGCTTCAGCCTGATTCAGGTAATCAATAAAACCGCGCTTGATATTCCAGAGACTCAAGCCAAACATCGCTGAAGCCAATAACACATTGGCCAGCAAGATCGCTAAAAATACTTTGTACTTGATAGAGAAGAACACAACCTGATACCCGTTAACTGCTTTGTTATTACTATAACTCGTTTGGCTTGATTGACCAGATAAAGGCTATTGATTCCTTATTCTTTGCACAATTAACGCAATGGGCGAAGGTGTAACCATAAGGTGAATTACTGCGACAACATTGATTGGCCGCAAAAAGAAAAGGGCGGGTTTAAAACCCGCCCTTATGGCATATCACTGGCAAATTGGGCGATACCGGTGTTTAGCTGAGGAAATGTTTATAGGCCAGATTATCGGTCTCTTCCACATACCGGTAATTCAGCTCCTGCAACACCGGCGCAATCTTTTTACGCTCGGCAGCAGGCACCTGCAAACCCACTACCACACGGCCAAATGCCGAACCGTGGTTACGGTAATGGAACATGGAAATATTCCAGCGCTCGCCGAATTGATCGAGGAAGTTCATCAACGCACCCGGACGCTCGGGAAATTCAAACCGGTACACCACTTCATCTTTCAGGTTAGGCGAATGCCCGCCCACCATATGACGCACATGCACGGTCGCCATTTCATTATTGGTCATATCTTCTATGCGATAACCTTTTGACTGGATCTTCTCGAAGATGTCGAGTTTATCCTGCTCGCCACGCACCTGCATACCAACAAATATCTGTGCATCTGTCGCTGAGCTATAACGGTAGTTAAACTCGGTGATATTGCGTTTACCGAGCATCACGCAAAATTTGCGGAAGCTGCCCGGCTTTTCCGGAATCTGCACGCTGAATATCGCTTCGCGTTTTTCACCAAATTCGGTACGCTCGGAAATATAGCGCAACCGGTCAAAATTAGTGTTGGCGCCACTTTCGATACAAATCAGCGTTTGGCCCTTGGCTCCGGTCTGTTCCACATATTTTTTCAAGCCAGCCAGTGACAGCGCACCGGCAGGTTCGGCGATAGAACGGGTATCTTCAAAAATATCCTTGATAGCTGCGCACATTTCATCAGTAGTGGCAGTAATCACATCATCAATTGTCTCTTTTAGAATACGGAATGTTTCCTTGCCGATTTGCGCCACAGCGACACCGTCAGCAAATAAACCCACTTCGGCTAAAGTCACACGCTTGCCGGCATCCATCGCAGCTTTCAGGCAGGCCGCATCTTCCGGCTCTACAGCTATTACTTTCACTTCCGGGCGCACAAATTTCACGTAGGCCGCAATACCTGCCGCCAAACCGCCACCGCCGACAGGTACAAAAATCGCATCGATTTTGCCGGCATGCTGGCGCAGGATTTCCATCGCAATGGTGCCCTGGCCGGCAATCACTTCCGGGTCATCATACGGGTGTACATAAGTCATACCCTGGTCGATTACCAGCTGTTTGGCATACACTGAAGCTTCATCATAGGTATCGCCCTGTAATACCACTTTGGCACCCCAAGCCCTGACTGCATCTACCTTGATTTGCGGTGTAGTGCGCGGCATAACGATAATGGCTTTACAGCCGAGTTTCTGTGCTGACAAAGCCACTCCCTGGGCATGGTTGCCAGCGGAAGCCGTTACAATGCCTTTATTCAGGTCTTCCTTGCTTAACTGACGCATCTTGTTATAAGCGCCGCGCAACTTGAAGGAAAATACCGGCTGCAAATCTTCGCGCTTGATCAGCACATTATTATCCAGGCGCTGGGATAAAAACCGGGCGCGCTGGATAGGCGTTTCAATGGCAACATCGTAGACATTGGCTTCGAGGATATGTTTGATATAAGAGTGTGGCATGGCGAATCATTACTGGCTGATTAAAGACCGTAAACTACCATACAGGCCGCAAAAAGAGTAGCTGCGGGGATATGGCGTACTCGCCGGCTTATGCGGAAATTTTCTGGCCCTGCTCCGCTTCCGGCGCCAACACATCGCGAGTGCCAATTTCGTGATAGATAATCATCGCCCGTTTGGCAATGCGCCAGCAGCCTTCCTGTTTTTTCAAGGTATCACTGTATTCACCCCAGACTTCAAAGAATGCCCCTTCCCGGCCTTGGCCACCCGCATGGGAAGCCCGCACCTGGCAGCGCGAAGTGGCTTTATCGCCTTTAACGTCAATCAGGTAATTACCCAACATATGCTGGGTCGGGCCACAGCCTCCCAGATTACTGCGAATGACCGAGATCACCTCTTCACAACCCTGAAATTCAAAACCGCCATAATTGGCGTCAATATCCGCGGTGAATAATGTCCTGAACAACGCCCAGTCACGGCGGTCGCAGGCTTGAGCGTATAAATTCAGCACAGTGATTATCTGGTCTTTTTCAATTAAATCTTGCATAGCCATAGTCTTGTTAATTTTTAAGCCGGGTTTTGAGTATAGACCAGAGATTACTTTTTGGTAATTTCGAGGACAAAAAAAGCAAACTACTGAAACTTCTGCTAAGACTGAATCTCCAATCCTCATGATTTTCAATGAAAAACCGGTTCCACCCCTAACCCGATTTCAACCCATTTCCAACCCAGAAAGGCAGCTTAATGAACACATATGGCTTATGGTTATCAGGACTCCTGTTACTTTCCTCACCTTTGATGGCGGCAGACCTGGCTTGCCAAAAAAGTGCCTCCGGGAAAAGTGTGTGTATCGATAAAGCCGGCAGCAGCACTCGCGGCAACAAGGACAGCCTGGGCAATGAAACATGGCGCGCGGGCGATGGAAAAACTGTACGTGGCTCGACTGATTCGCTCGGCAATACCACTTATCGCGACAACACTGGCAACACCACCCGCTGCAGCAAGGATTCCCTCGGCAACAGCACTTGCCGTGATAACAACGGTAACATCACTCGCGGCAGCCGTGATGCTTTAGGCAATGAAACCTGGCGGGATCAACAGGGCAATACCGTGCGCAGCTCGACGGATTCTTTAGGCAATACGATTTATCGAGACAACAGCGGCAACACCACCCGCTGCAGCAAGGACAGCCTGGGCAATACTACCTGTCGCTAGTGCAGGGGTTCATGCTCAGGTGTTTCTACACGATAGGGCTCAAGCAGGATATCGGTGACCTGGTCATCTAACATGATAATCCTGCCGTTATAGCGATCGACCCCTGTTGACGAAAACTCAAACTGGTAAACGCGCTCTACAGATAAACGCCGCTGTTTATCCCGACGCACCCAAACACTGCGCAAGGCCACCGCCTCATCGAGCAATTGCAAATCCAGCAGCTTTAGATGGCGTTTGACCGCATGCAGCGCCTGTTCGCGTATTGCCACCGCCCGCCAGAAAAAATACCCCAGCATAGAGACCACCAGCAATACAGCTATATCCGTTAATTCGAGCATAGGTTTTTCCCGCCAAATACCCACTTTCTGGCGAACATTTGATTTTTGTCATTTTTTTTAAAAAAGAATTACTATGGAATACGTTATCCATCAATCCCACTTGGCATGAGTGCAGACACCTTATCATGAACAGCTCCCTGTTTTACATAATGATCATCAACTGCGTACTCTGTGCTTCCGCCATACTTATCCATTATGAAATGCTGAGCCAGATCTCCACCTGGATTCCGCGATTTAACTGCCCGCACCGCCTGCGTATCCTGCTGGGCTTATTTGGCGCCATTTGCGCACACGTGATTGAAATCTGGATCTTTGCCTTTGGTTATTACTTTTTGCTGAAAACCGGTGATTTTGGCAAACTCGAAAGTGCCTATGCTGGGGCATTTAATGGCTCCCTGCTGGATTGCAGCTATTTTTCTTTCATTACCTATACCACTACCGGTTTTGGCGATATCCATCCCATGGGCAATATCCGTTACCTTACCGGCCTGGAAGCCCTGGTCGGCATGGTCATGATCTCCTGGACTGCTTCATTCATGTTTATAGAAATGCAACGATTCTGGGAAAGCGGCCCCAGAGACAACAAAAAGCATAATCACTAAACTGGCAGCCATAAATACACCCCAACATTTGTTAATGATTCCATAATGCAAGAAACCGAAGAATACACCGTACCCTTCTGCGAAGAAGAAGTAGAAATCCTCTATCAGGACGACTATCTGCTGCTGGTCAACAAACCGGCGCGACTGCTTTCCGTTCCGGGTCGCCTGCCACAAAACAAGGATTGCCTGATTACCCGCATCCAGAAGGATTTCCCCAGCGCCACTATTTGCCATCGCCTGGATATGGATACCTCGGGCATCTTGTTAGTACCCTTGTGCCGCGAAGTGCATGCCGATATCACCCGGCAATTCATGCGTCGTGACATCCACAAAACCTATACCGCCGTGGTGTGGGGCGATGTCAGCGACAATGGCAGCGTCGATTTACCCATTGTGTTCGACTGGGATAACCGCCCGCGCCAGAAGATTTGTCACGACACCGGCAAACCGTCACTCACTCATTATGAAGTGTTAGAGCGTGATGAAAAAAGCACCCGCCTGTTGTTAAAACCGGTCACCGGGCGCTCACATCAGCTGCGCATCCATTGCCGTGAAATTGGCCATCCCATTTTAGGCGATGAACTTTACGGCAACCCCGAATCCATCGCCGCCGCCAGCCGTTTATTGCTGCACTCTACCACTTTCAGCTTTACCCACCCCATCACCGGCAAAGCCATAGACTGGCGTTGCGAACCGCCCTTCTGAAAAGGATCACCATGTCAAAACTGTTATTCCGCCTGAAAGATGTGCCCGACGACGAAGCCAATGACATTCGTGAATTGCTCAATCACCATGAGATGGATTGTTATGAAACCGACGATGGTCGCTGGCGCATTGGCGTAGCCGCGATTTGGCTAAAGGATGATAAACAGTTTGATACAGCGCGGGCATTGATTGATGAATACCAAATGCAACGTTATGCGCGCTCACAAGAAGAACAACAGGCACTGCAAGAACAAGGCGTAAACACCAGCCTGTTACACAGCTTTCTTGAACGGCCGTTGACTTTTTTGATGATAGTGCTGATTGTCGCCGTGGTTTTGTTTATCTCGATTTACCCGTTTTTGGCGATGTGAAAGCACAATTAAAAATCAACCGCCTCCAAGATTAAAATGTTCCGTAGTGGCAGGTTCCAAACCTGCCTGAAACAATACAACTTATTCTGTGTTATATGGTTAAATGAAAAATAAATAAGGAAAGACCATTTCAATTCACAAAGCCACTGAAAGGAATCACATCACCATGTCTAATGTACAATCCATCGAACTGCTTGCGCGTAAAATTCTGGTACTTCGCAACCAGCGCGTAATGCTCGATACCGATCTTGCCGAGCTTTATGGCGTACCCACAAAACGCCTGAATGAACAGGTTAAGCGCAACTCAACACGCTTTCCCGATGATTTTATGTTCCAGCTCACCACAGAAGAAAAACAAGAGGTGGTCGCACATTGCGACCACCTCAAAAACCTGAAATACTCCAAAACACTTCCCTTTGCCTTCACTGAACATGGAGCCATTCAAGCTGCCAATATACTCAAATCGCCACAAGCGATTGAAACAGGTATTTTTGTAGTAAGGGCATTTATACGCTTACGCGAATTGGTCATTTCCAATCAGGAGTTAGCACAGCGTTTACATGAACTGGAACAGCGTGTTGAACATGGCCTGGATACACACGATCAACATATTGCTCAAATAATGAATGCCCTGCGGCAATTGATGACTGAACCAGAAAACAAAAAACGACCAATCGGGTTTATTCATCCAGAACAATAATAAGGGATATGTATGTTGGTTAAAAAATATTCGACCCGACCTCTAAAAACTATTCAAGCTATACGTTTATTTATTACGTTTCTGATTTTATGTTTTATTTCGATTGGTTGTGCGGCTTTAAGTGAAGATAAAAATTCCAATATTCCTGTCATTGATAATATTCCATTAGTATCAATAATAATTTCTGGTGGAATGTGTGATGGCGATAATTGTATTAATGATATTGTTTTTTATGTTCATGGTGAAACCATATGGAGAAGGCGTAATATTAATTTTAGTACTGGATCATTAAATGAAAATGAAATAAATCTATTGAAAACTGAAATTTCAAAAACCAATTTCGAAATAATAAAAAATGGAGTTTTTGATGATGTTTGCCCTTCTGTAAATGATGGAGCAACAAAAACATTCATCTTTCATGAGAATTCAGGGGATATAGTTCTTTCTGATTGTAAATTTAAAATTGATAAAACATACCCTATATTCAATTTGTTAGAAAATTTGACAAGAAAGTACCATCGTGGGTATATGTTATTCAAATCTAAAGGAGAATAATTATGAATTGGAAATCACAATAAAGGTCAGTCAAACCCCATTAAAGATACATAATCAGCTATGACTACTACCAACACCACCAACACACTACAACAAATCCCCAAAAGCGTTTGGGCTTTGGGCTTTGTCAGTCTATTGATGGATATCTCTTCCGAAATGGTGCACAGCCTGTTGCCGCTGTTTATGGTTACCACCCTCGGTGTGAGCGTTATTGTTGTAGGCATTATTGAAGGCCTGGCGGAATCAACAGCCTTAATTGTCAAGGTTTTCTCTGGCACGCTCAGCGACTATTTGGGTAAACGCAAGGGTCTTGCCTTGTTAGGCTACACCCTCGGCGCACTCAGCAAACCGGTTTTTGCAATTGCCACCAGCAGCGGTGCGGTGATGGGCGCACGTTTTTTTGATCGTATTGGCAAGGGTATTCGCGGTGCGCCGCGTGATGCGCTGATAGCCGATGTTACACCTGCGCATTTACGCGGAGCGGCCTTTGGCTTGCGGCAATCGTTAGATACGGTGGGTGCATTCCTTGGGCCATTAATTGCCGCAGCCCTTATGTTGTTATGGGCCAATGATTTCCGGCTGATTTTTTGGGTAGCGGCCATTCCTGCCTTTATGTCTGTGGCTGTGCTGTTTTTCGGTGTACAGGAACCGGTTCGTCATGTTGCCCATGTTAAATCAAATCCGATCAGCCGCGCCAACCTGCAACGTTTAAGCCCGGCTTACTGGAATGTGGTGATCATTGGAGCGGTATTTACCATGGCACGTTTCAGCGAGGCTTTTCTGGTATTGCGTGCGCAAAAAACTGGCATCCCTATGGCCGCCGTACCGTTGGTGATGGTGGCGATGAACCTGGTGTATGCGGCATCGGCCTATCCGTTTGGCAAACTTTCTGATCGCATAAGCCATAAACGCTTGCTCATGTTTGGCCTTGTTGTATTGATCGCCGCTGACCTGGTGCTGGCCTTCAACGGCCACTGGCTAACCATTCTGCTGGGAGTGGCTTTGTGGGGTGTACATATGGGCATGACTCAAGGTTTGCTGGCGGCAATGGTGGCTGATACTGCCCCTGCCGATTTACGCGGTACGGCCTTTGGCTTTTTCAACCTGATGACTGGCTTATCCATGTTGTTAGCCAGTGTATTGGCTGGTTTGTTGTGGGAAACATGGGGCGCTGAGTTTACGTTTTATGCCGGGGCGGTATTTTGCGTCATTGCGCTTGCAGGGCTAGGTTGGCACACAATGAAAAAACAAAAATAAACACAATCGAAGGATAAGAAATGAGAATGAGAAAATTTACTCTGACCC
>CAZTZY010000011.1:0-47838 GCA_964617765.1 uncultured Spongiibacteraceae bacterium | reverse complement strand
TCTCGATGAAAAGATAT
The DNA here is from genome assembly GCA_964617765.1 of uncultured Spongiibacteraceae bacterium. GTDB lineage: Bacteria > Pseudomonadota > Gammaproteobacteria > Pseudomonadales > DT-91 > CAZTZY01. The sequence goes on along the minus strand of CAZTZY010000011.1, from coordinate 47,821 downwards.
TCTGAGAAAAGTTTTGACAGTCGTAGATTCAATTCAGGCAATGGGATGTGAAGTGACTGGTAATTCAGCCAATACTCAGGATTGTTGTTTATAGCGTTCGTGTAAAATTTCTACCCTTTCTACATACGCCTGGGTTTCTGCATAAGGAGGAATGCCATGGTATTTATTCACAGCGCCAGGGCCTGCGTTATAGGCAGCGGTAGCAAGGCGAACATTCCCATCATATTTCTCCAGAAGGTCAGCTAAATATTTTACCCCGCCTTTGATATTCTGGTCAGCAACCTGAGGGTTGCTGACACCCAGTTCGCGAGCAGTCGCAGGCATTAGCTGCATCAGTCCCATGGCACCCTTATTGGAACGGGCATTAGGATTAAAAGCTGATTCTGCATGAATAAGTGCGCGTACCAAAGCAGGATCGACGCCATTCAGCGTTGCGGCTTCAGTAATGGATGAAGAGAATTCGGTTAGATAAAGACGGGTTGAATTCCAGTTTACGGTGGAATGTACATCACAGGCATAACAATCAAATCGAACGATTTCGTAAGGGCGGTCAATGGGTGCCTGATCCGAAAAAGCTGTTACACCATTTGTCTGGATATGTTTGAAAACTTTCATTGTTGATCGACTGGTGACATTGCCAAAACTATTGTCGCCATAACTTTTTATGGTGTTGTCGGCAATACTTGCAGTACCCAATAAACAGCCAAATGCCACTGGTAATAATTGTACCAGTAAAAATCTGATGTCAGTGCTTAAGCGGCTTAAAAGGTTCATTTCAATAAATGTTATTATTTTGTGAGTGATAATGTAACTAAACTAAGGTTAGCCTAGAAAGTTGGAGTGCTCAACTTTTGCTCTGTTATTTTTTAGATGTGTTTTGTAACTAGTTGATTTAATTTGATTTAATTTTAAAATTTAAAGTGATTTATGAGGTTATTTTATGCTTTTTCAGGGTTGATTTCATCTTGTTTATTATTCGTAATTCACGAATAGAATTGTAATTCGGTAAGTTTTTTACGGGGATGTGGGACAGGCTTCGTTACCTTGGCCAATGATGGCATGGCAAAGTAAATCAATATTAATGCATGAAAAAACGTTCAAATTATGATTGTGTCCTATTCGTGATCTGCAAATATAATGAATGTAATCAAAGCTTAATTCAGTTAAAGCTGGATATTAAGCAATCAAATTGTTGGGTTTTGGATGTCGGGTTTATTAAAGAGGCAAGGTTATTTCTTTATGACTAATCAGTGGTGTGGTTTCAAAAAATTGTAATGAGTGTGATGCCCCCGCCTCTGATCGGATGCTTATTGAGATGCGATGAGTGTCATTGGGATAGAGTAGCCAGCTGTGCCACAACTCGGGATAGTCGATTCGGTGCGGTGCAAAGCTGAGATGAATGTTGGAGTTGATAAAGGCGCTGTCACTGGGTTTGGCTGTTGGTTTAATATGAAAGCTGAAATCATTCAATGGAATCGCCAATCCAAGGCCCCAGGCTTTTATGTATGATTCTTTGAGTGTCCAGTAATCAAAGAATCGGCTGCGCTGTTGTTCGGCAGGAAGGCTGAATAATTCCCGGATTTCCAATGGCGAAAAATAACGATCGGCAATGCCAAGTATATCGTTGTTCCGTTCGATAAATTCCACATCGCAACCAATGTCATGATTCAGTGTAATGGCGCAAATAATTAATCCCTGGGTGTGGCTGAGATTAAAGCGCAGAGGCAAGGGCGGATTAACAATTTCCGGTTTGTCTTTTGTGCCTTTATCAAAGCGCCAATCCTGGGCTTTGACATCGGCGTATTTTGACAATGTGTCGCGTACAAAAGCGCGTGTAATAAGTGCGCTGTGTTGGTCTTTTGGGAATCGGTAACGTTGCTGGCGGGCAACTTCTTCGGCAGTCAACAGGCTTTTATAGCGTTCAAGCAAGCTACTTTCCTGATGCTGTTCGGGTCGGGTTATCCAGAGGTGAATATCGCCTGATTGTATGGTTATAAAACGTTGCATAACGTTATTAATCCTAATTTTTTTTAATGTATCAGAGCATTATATCGGTGATATTTTGCCTGTATTAAGCCATTTAAATCAAATAAAAACTTTTAATATCAATAATTTATTATACTTTTCTGGTTTTTTTTAAAAAAAGTATCGGGTGATTGTGTTGGGCATTGATACTGTGTATTATTTCAGGCCCTTAATCGAGCAGGCTATCTGCATGATTTTGCACAATAAGAATAATAGAGCTTGCTGATGACCAAACGCCCACATGCCAATGCCACAACCACGCCAGAAATGCGTGCGTTTATCCGTGAGTCGGATTTACCGACAGCGGTATTGGCGCGTTTGTTGAAAATCAGTGAAGGCACTGTACGTAAATGGCGAAATCGTGAATCGACCGATGATGTTTCGCATAAACCCAAGCATTTAAATACGCGTTTAAGTCCATCACAAGAGTATGTGATTGTTGAATTGCGTAAGCATTTGTTGCTATCGCTCGATGAATTGGTGGTGGTTGCCCAGGAGTTTATCCATCCTGATGTTTCACGTGCCGGTATACAGCGTTGCCTCAAACGTCATGGTGTTTCGCGCTTGTCCGATATGCTCGATGTCGGCGTTGCCCTGGATGCCGATGCCCCTATTCATGTTTCTATTGAAGACACTAAAGATCATGCTTCTTTAACGCCGCAGGTTTCTCCGGAAGCGATGAAAGCGGTTTTGAATCGCGCTAACCGTGATGAAAATACTGAAGTTGTGAACGTTAAAGTGACCGAATTACCCGAATTTGAAGGTGATACCCGTCAGCGTCGTTTGTTGATTGCCAACGATCCTGAATCACGCTGGGTTTATGTTGATGTGTATGAAGGCGATGAGAAAGAAGCTGCCAGCCGTTATATGTCCCATGTACTCAATAAAGCCCCATTCCATATCCGTCGAATTTTGGCGGGCAATTACAACGAATTTTTAAGTCGCTATCGCCTGGTTGATGAAACCGAAGAACAGGTTAGCGATACCACAGAATCATAGACCGGAGTTTTTAAAAATGGCCAAAAAAATCAATAAAGCCACAGAATTAACAGAAGTTATCAGTGCATCTGAGGCGAAAAAAATGAATTCGCGTTTACAGGAAACGCCTATCGCCATTATCGGTATGGCGAGTGTGTTTGCCAATGCCAAAAACCTGGAAGAATACTGGGATAATATCGTTGAGCGTATTGATGCCATCATTGATGTGCCGGCATCACGCTGGAAAATCGACGATTATTATTCGACTGATAAGAAAGCAGCTGATAAAACCTACTGCAAGCGTGGGGGTTTTATTCCGGATCTCGATTTTGATCCCATGGAATTTGGATTGCCTCCAAACATTCTTGAGTTAACCGATATTGCGCAATTGTTAGCTCTGGTAGTAGCTCGTGATGTTATGGAAGATGCCGGTATTGCTGATGGCAGTGGTTATGACCGCGATAAAGTGGGTATCACTCTGGGTGTGGGTGGTGGTTTGCAGCAGATCGTGCCGTTGACTTCACGTTTACAAGGCCCGGTATTGGAAAAAGTATTGTCTTCCTGTGGCGTTGAAGAAAAAGATCGCGCCATGATTATCGAGAAATTCAAGAAAGCCTATATTCCATGGGAAGAAAACTCCTTCCCGGGTATGTTGGGTAACGTTATCGCTGGCCGTATCGCCAACCGTTTTGACCTCGGTGGTACAAACTGTGTGGTGGATGCTGCTTGTGCCGGTTCATTGGCCGCCATGAAACTGGCTATCAGTGATTTGCTGGAATACCGCAGTGAAGTGATGATTTCCGGCGGTATCTGCTGTGACAACTCACCGTTTATGTATATGTCATTCTCCAAGACCCCGGCTTTTACTACCGATGAGAGCGTGCGTTCTTTTGATGAAGATTCCAAAGGCATGATGGTGGGTGAAGGTATCGGTATGATTGCCTTTAAGCGTCTTGAAGATGCCGAGCGTGATGGTGACCGTGTCTATGCTGTATTGAAAGGCATCGGTACTTCCAGTGATGGCCGTTTCAAATCCATTTATGCCCCTCGCCCTGACGGCCAGGCCAAGGCGCTGAAACGCGGCTGGGATGACGCCGGTTTTGATGCAAAAACCTGTGGTTTGATTGAAGCTCACGGTACCGGCACCATGGCCGGTGATGCTGCCGAATTTGGCGGGTTGAGCCGTTTCTTTGGTGTTGATAACGAACAAAGGCAACACATTGCCCTGGGTAGTGTGAAGTCACAAATTGGTCATACCAAATCAGCTGCCGGTGCAGCCGGTTTTATCAAGGCTTGTCTGGCCTTGCATCACAAGGTATTGCCCGCCACCATAAATGTTGATAAGCCTAATATACAGTTGGATATCGAAAACTCCCCGTTTTACCTGAATACTGAAACCCGTCCGTGGATGCAACGTGAAGATGGTGCGCCTCGTCGTGCGGGTGTTAGTGCATTCGGTTTTGGAGGCACCAACTTCCATTTCGTGCTGGAAGAATATATGCAACAACAAAGCGGTGAATATCGTTTGAATTGTGTTCCGCAAACCATCGTATTGGCAGCCGAGAATGAGCACGGTGTTGTTGCGCACCTCAAGGCCTGGCGTACCAAGCTGGATATCTCAGTTGATGACCAGCCGTACGCCTTTAATCAGTTGGTAACAGAATGCGGATTAAAAACACCGTCTAGCCACGAGGCGCGTTTGGGTTTTGTCGCTAAAAATGCCATCGAAGCGATAGCAACCATCGACCAGGCCTTGAAACAATTAGAAAGCAAGGCAGGCTCGGAAGACTGGTCTACACCAGGCGGTATTTATTACCGTGCCAAGGGTATAGATGCATCGGGTAAAGTTGTTGCACTGTTCTCCGGTCAAGGTTCACAATATGTCAACATGGGTGCTGAATTAGCTTGTAATTTCCCGTCAGTCATGGCTGCAGCTTCAGCAATGGATGAGGAATTTTCAACTAACGGTTTAGGACAATTGTCTGCAATTACTTATCCAATTCCCGTATTTACTGATGAGGATCGTGATGCACAAGACAAGAAACTGCAATTAACCCAGCATGCGCAACCTGCGATTGGTACTTTTAGTGTGGGGTTATACCAAACTTTCCAACAAGCCGGGTTTAAAGCTAATTTCACTGCAGGACACAGTTTTGGCGAGTTGACAGCATTATGGGCGGCCGGTGTATTAAGTGATGCCGATTATCGCATGTTGGCACGTGCGCGAGGCCAGGCCATGGCTGCGAAAGATGATCCGAATTTTGATGCAGGCACCATGATTGCTGTTGTGGGTGAGCCTAAATCAGTAGCTGAAGATATCAAGGGTATTAAAGGAGTATCAATCGCCAATTACAATTCTAACAATCAGGTTGTGGTTGCCGGTGAAACTTTACAGGTTCTGAAAGCGTTTGATGACCTGAAAGGTAAAGGTTATAAAGTGGTGAAATTGCCGGTATCGGCAGCATTCCACACTCCATTGGTAGGCCATGCACAAAAACCGTTTGCGGCAGCCATCGATAAGGCAACTTTTAACAAGCCTTTGATTCCTGTTTTTGCCAATGGTACGGGCAAGGCTCATTCCGACAAGCCCGCGGACATTAAAAATGTGATGAAAAATCACATTCTGGAATCAGTACGATTCAATGAGGAAGTTGATAATCTTTACGCAGCAGGCGGTAGAGTATTTATTGAATTTGGTCCCAAGAATGTATTGACCAAGCTGGTTGAGAATATTCTTAAAGACAAACACGATGTAGTAGCAATTGCCATTAATGGTAATCCGAAAAAATCATCCGATGTACAAATGCGTCAAGCGGCTGTGCAAATGGCTGTATATGGTATTGAGTTGACCAATGTGGATCCTTATTCCATGGTGGCACGTCCTGTTGAAGGTCGTAAAAAATCGCCTATGTCGATGAAGTTGAATGCTGCTTCTTATGTGAGTGAAAAAACACGTAAGTCGTTCCAGGAAGCATTAGATGACGGCTACAAGATCAAACAGTCTATAACTCAGGTGGTGTCGGCGGCGGCGCCAGCGGCAGAACCAAAAGTCATTGAGCGTGTGGTCGAAAAAATTGTCCATGTGGGTGGTGGTGCGGGTGGTGATTCCAGTCAATCCATGATTGAATCGTTAGAACGTAGTGTCAGTCAAATGGTAGAGCATCAAAAACAATTGCTGGATGTGCATGAAAAGTTTATGGAAGGCCCTGCTGAATATGCCAAAACCTTCCAGCAAGTTGTGGCAGCGCAAGCACACAATGATAAATTACCAGAAAGCGTCGATCGCACATTGGCGATGTACCATGATTTCCAGACTGAGACCTTGCGTGTTCATGAGAATTACCTGAATTCACAGACGCAAAATATGTCTGAGTTGTTTGGTTCGCAATCAGGCGCTGTCACTTCGGCTCCGGTATATGCCCGCACAGAAGCACCTAAAGCACCATCAGTCAGGGTAGAAGCTCCTCTTCCAGCAGCTAAAAATATCAGTACACCCGCAGCTGTTGTTACGCAAGCTGCACAGGTAGTTTCATCGGTGGCACAGTCAGTTAAAGCGGCTGTGGCGACTGTCGCTAAAGCAGTTACTGCGCCAGCGTCTGCTCCGGCAGCTCCTGCATCCAATAACAATCTGGCCAAAATTAACCAGGTGATGATGCAAGTAGTGGCCGAAAAAACCGGCTACCCGGCTGAAATGTTAGAGCTGGGTATGGATATGGAAGCCGATCTGGGTATTGATTCCATCAAACGTGTTGAGATTTTAGGTGCCGTACAGGATTCGATTCCGGATTTACCGGAATTAAATCCGGAAGATCTGGCTGAATTGCGTACTCTCGGCCAAATCGTTGATTACATGAAATCAAAAGTGCCGGCAGGTGCAGTAACTGCTGCAACGGTTGGCAGTTTAGCCACGGCAGCACCAGTTGCTACGAGTGGTGTTGATCTCGGCGCTATCCAATCGGTAATGATGAAAGTGGTTGCCGAAAAAACTGGCTATCCCGCTGAAATGCTGGAGCTGGGCATGGATATGGAAGCTGACCTGGGTATTGATTCCATCAAGCGTGTGGAAATTCTCGGTGCAGTACAGGATGCGATCCCTAATCTGCCTGAATTAAATCCAGAAGATTTGGCTGAATTACGTACGCTTGGACAAATTGTTAGCTACATGCAGTCAAAAGCACCAGCGGGTTCAGTATCTGCTGCTCAAGTTGCTTCTGCTGCCAGTGGAGTACCAATTGCTACGGGTGGTGTAGATCTTGGTGCTATCCAGAAAGTAATGATGAAAGTGGTTGCTGAAAAAACAGGTTATCCGGCAGAAATGCTCGAATTGGGCATGGATATGGAGGCTGACTTGGGTATTGATTCCATCAAGCGTGTTGAAATTCTCGGTGCCGTGCAGGATGAAATCCCGAACTTGCCAGAATTAAACCCTGAAGACCTGGCTGAATTGCGTACATTGGGTCAGATCGTTAGTTATATGCAGTCTAAAATGCCTGCAGGTGCAGTATCTGCAGCTTCGGTCTCGGCGGTTGTCAGTGCATCACCAACAGCTACTGGTGGTGTTGATCTCGCTACTATCCAGAAAGTGATGATGAAAGTGGTTGCCGAGAAAACCGGTTACCCTGCTGACATGCTGGAACTGGGTATGGATATGGAAGCCGATCTGGGTATTGATTCCATCAAACGTGTGGAAATTCTCGGTGCCGTACAGGATGAAATTCCTAACCTGCCAGAACTGAATCCGGAAGATTTGGCGGAGTTACGTACTTTAGGTCAAATCGTTAGTTACATGCAGTCAAAATCCGGTGCGACAGCACAAGCCCCTGCATCAGTAGCGGCAGTTGCAGTGGCTACTGCTTCTGTGAGTGCTGGTGGTGCAAGCCTTGAGCAAATCCAGGCTGTGATGATGAAAGTGGTTGCCGAGAAAACCGGTTATCCTGCTGACATGCTCGAATTAGGCATGGATATGGAAGCTGATCTGGGTATTGATTCCATCAAGCGTGTGGAAATTCTCGGTGCTGTACAGGATGAAATTCCTAATTTGCCAGAACTGAATCCGGAAGATTTGGCGGAGTTGCGCACTTTGGGTCAAATTGTTAGTTACATGCAATCAAAATCTGGTGCTATGTCAGTCGCTGTATCCGGAGCTGTAGCTAAAGTCGGTACTGCAATAGCGGCAACTGCTATCGCTGCAGTTAATTCGGTGAGTGTGACTGCCAGCAGTTTTGCCAAGAAATTAATGCAGGTTGTTGCCGAGAAAACCGGTTATCCGATTGAAATGCTCGAACTTGATATGGATATGGAAGCTGATCTGGGTATAGATTCGATCAAGCGTGTGGAAATTCTGGGTGCCGTACAAGATGCAGTTCCAGGATTGCCAGAAATGGCTCCGGAAACGCTGGCAGAAATGCGCACCCTGGGTGAAATTGTTACTGCATTTACCAACGGAGGTGACGCCAAAAATGATGCGCACCATACACCTGCATTTGAACCGGCACCAAGCGCTACAGTTGCCGTACATCATTTGTCTTCTGTTAACCGTATTGATCAAAAAGTGAATGGTGCACATTGTTTACTTGTTGATGACGGAAGCGGTGCAGCTATTAAGCTGGCTGACAGTTTGTTGAAGAATGGCTGGCAAGTGACAGCACTGGTACCAGCCTGGGTAACGACAACCAGCAAAAAAGGTTATGCCAAAGCAGTGAAAACAGTGGCTCTTGATGCTGTAGCTGAAGATAAAGTGAAGACTATTATTGATGATTGTGGCCAATTGGATGCCGTGATTTATATGCATGCTGCTTCGAACATTAGTGGTATTGAATATCCGGATGCGTCAAAACAAGGCCTGATGTTAGCTTTCTTGTTGGCTAAATTATGCAAAGTGAAAACAGCAAGCAAAGCCCGCGCCAGTTTTATGGTGGTGACTCGTCAAGGTGGCCAACTGGGCTTTGACCAGGAACAGGAAGCCGATCTTGTACAGGGCGGTTTGAATGGTCTGGTGAAAACCCTGGCGCAAGAATGGCCAGCGGTTTTCTGTCGCGCTATTGATGTGAATGCCAAAGTGGGTGCAGATAAACTGGCAGCCATTATCGAAGATGAATTGCTCGATGCGAATATGGCGTTAAATGAAGTAGGTTACGATGCCAAAGGCCGTATCACCTTAGTACCCGCTGTAACGAATAGTTATGAGTTAACTGCAGGTGATAGCATTGATGCTGATTCGGTATTTTTGGTCAGCGGCGGTGGTAAAGGTGTTACAGCACATTGTGTAGCACGTCTGGCTAAACAGTATCACTCTAAATTCATACTGTTGGGACGTTCTGAATTTTCTGCGAATGAGCCTGCCTGGGCAAAAGGTATAACAGATGAAGCCGCGTTGAAAAAAGCTGCTATGAACGAACTGGTTGCCAGTGGCGATAAACCGACACCGGTAAAAATCCAGCAATTTATCAAACCGGTTTTGTCGAATCGTGAAATAGCTTCTGCTATTGCAGCGATCGAATCAGCGGGTGGCAAAGTTGAATATGTCAGTGCTGATGTTACCGATGCAAAAAAACTCAAGTCAGCCATCAAGCCTGCTGTGACAAAACTGGGTGCCATTACCGGTATTATTCATGGTGCAGGTGTATTGGCCGATAAATTTATCGAGCAAAAAACGTTGGATGATTTTAATGCGGTTTACCGTACCAAAATTGACGGCTTGGCGGCTATGTTAGCGTGTGTTAAAGCGGATGCGTTGAAACACCTGGTCGTATTTTCATCGGCGGCAGGTTTTTATGGTAATCCGGCGCAATCCGATTATTCCATTGCCAACGAAATACTGAATAAAACGGCATTACGTTTCAAGACTCTTCATCCTAAAGCGCAGGTATTGAGCTTTAACTGGGGACCCTGGGATGGTGGCATGGTAACTCCGGAATTGAAAAAGATGTTCAGGGAAAGAGGCGTTTATATTATCCCGCTCGATGCCGGCGCCGAGTTAATGCTCAAGGAGCTTTCCGCTAACGATAACCGTTGCCCGCAAATCCTTGTTGGTAATGATATGAGTGGTGAAGGAGAAGTTGCTGTAAAAAAGCCTGAAGTTAGTCGCCTGGTGAAACGTTTACAGGCGGCTAACAATACTTTTTTTACAGATCACGTGATCGGTGAAAACCCTGTGTTTCCAACGGTTTGTGCGATTGCCTGGATGATTGATGCGGTAGAAGCCCAATATAAGGGTTTTATTTATCAGGGATTGGAAAACTATAAACTGTTCAAGGGTATTGTTTTAGATGGTACTCAGGCAGAGTTTTACAATATAGATATGAAGTTGGTTGTCGATAAAGGCAATTCACTGTATGTGGAATCCAAAATATCGAGTATCAATGATAAAGGTAAACCGGTGTTTCATTATTCTGCAAGCTTGCTGTTAGGTCGAATGAAAATGCAACAGCCGAACATTGCCGTTGATTTTACCGAGCGTAATGGCAAAGAAGCAGCCGCGTATTATCAAAATGGCACACTATTCCATGGTACCAGTTTGCAGGGTTTTACCCGTCTGTTGCGATTTGATCACACAGGGTTGTTGTTGGCTTGCCAGGTTTCACCGTCAGCTGTTGCCAAACAAGGTGAGTTCCCGATCAGGCACAGCAATATTTTTGCAAATGATCTCGTATACCAGGCTCTTTTAGTACAGGCGCGTGAGCAATTAGGTTGTGGTAGTTTGCCATCTGCTACTCAGGCATGGAGTGTCTATCGCGAAGTTGAAGCGGGTGAAAACTTTTATTTGCAACTGCAAGTGACACATGCCGATAAAGCTAAACTGGTCGCAGATATACAGTTAATTGATGCAGAAAAGCGTGTTATTGCTGATATTAAATCAGCAGAAGTAACGGTCAGTGAAACTTTAAATAATTTATTCAGGCCTGCAGCCGCTTGATAAATGTGATATTCAGGTAAGACGATAGATGAATGATCTTGTTGTAATAGGTTTGGATACACAATTTGCCAATCAGTCGACGATTGACCGTTTTGATCGCTGCATTTATTTGGGCGATATTATACATTCGTCATTTTTGCAGAACAAGGAGGTAACCTCAGTTTGCCAAGGCGCTGTCAGTCGTTTGTTGGAAGCCAATGATTTGACCCAGGATTCATTAGCAGTGATTGTTGTGTCGGACAATATTGCAGAAAACGATAAAGCGAGTCTTGCCGTATATCACCCTGGTATCCTGTGTGTAAGTTCACTGCCCAAGGCAATGAAAGCCGCATTTTCCATCGTTCGGGATAAGCAGTTACCCGTGGCTGTTGTCGGCATAAATATATTGCATGATGAATCGGTTACTGTTGATCAAAAAGATGTGGCAGCCAATATCAGTTTTGATCAGTTGTTTAAAGGTTATACGACAGTTGAGGGTGTGGCAGCGGTATTATTAAGCAGCAGGGATTTTGCAGAAAAACATAATGCCTATGTTTATGCGGGTATCAAGGGTTATTCCGATTTTACAGATATTGCCACGGCGTGTGCACAGGCATTGAATGATTCGTCCTTTACAGTTAACGATGTTAAATACGTTGAAACTTCTGCGTTGGCTGATGAGCAGGCAATTCAGGCTGAAATGCGGGGATTGATCAAAGGGTATAATACCGATAATACTCTGGAAACTGCTGTTGGTAGCTTGCGCGCGATAACAGGAGAAGGGGCAGGTTTTTCTCAGGTTGCCGGCTTCGTTAAAACTGTAATATCAGTTTATCAGCGATATTTTCCAGGTATCAAGGATTGGCATGAGCCTAAACATCCAGGTTGGCAGGATTCTCCGTTTTATTTTCCTACCGAATCACGTCCATGGTTGCCTAACAGTAATGGCAAGCCACTTGTGGCTGCGTATAGTTGTTTAACAACGGAAGATTATTGTCATGTCGTTGTGCAGGAAAACCAGGAAGACAGGCATCGTACCAACGGTTTTATGGCATGTAGTGAGCTGGTGTTGATTCCCCTGGTGGCAGAAAGCCAGGAAGCTTTATTGCATTCATTGGATGACCTTGAAAATCAATTGTCTCCGGAGGTTAATCTTCAGCTGTTGGCACAAGAATATTATGAAAAGCTCAAGCATCAGCCAGCCCATTTTACCTTAACATTATTGGCTGAATCGTTAGATGAGTTGTTCAAGGAAATTTCCCTGGCAAAAGAAGGTATAACTACCGCATATACAACGAATCATGAATGGAAAACGCCTAAAGGCAGTTTTTTTACACCTGAACCCATGCATCAGGAAAAAAATATTGCCTTTTTATATCCTGGTATTGGTGCCACTTATATCGGTTTAGGTAGGGATATTTTCCATTTATTCCCGGAGATTTATGCGGCTGTAGCTGATTTGGCAGATGACATTGCCTCAAGCTTGAAAGACAAGATCCTGAATCCGCGAGCGCTAAAAAAATTGAGCTTTAATGACCTTAAAAAAATGGATCATGACCTGAGAACCAGTTTACCTGATATCGCTGAATGCGGCGTGGGTTTTGCCTGTGTTTTTACCAAGATATTTGAAATTGTATTTCGGCTGAAAGCGAATTTTTCTGCCGGTTACAGTATGGGTGAGATCAGCATGTATGCAGCATTGGGTTGCTGGAAAAGACCCGGTGAAATGAGTTCGCGCCTTGCCAAATCCGATACCTTTAATAACCGTTTGACGGGCAGGCTGGAAACCTTGAGGCAACATTGGGGTTTGACCGATGCGGATGTCGGCGAATCTGAAAAACTGTGGGAAACCTATACTTTAAAAGCGACACCGGAAGAGGTTGCTGAAGCGTGTGAAGATGAAGACAGGGTTTATTGTACAATTATCAATACGCCTGATTCACTGGTGATAGGTGGTTATCCTGAAGCATGTGAGCGCGTCATAAAAAAATTGGGCGTTCGCGGTATGGCGCTGGATATCCAGAATGCCATTCACAGTGCTCCTGCGTTTAAAGAATATGAAAAAATGGAAGCGCTTTATACCATGGATGTCAATGACAGGATTGATACTAAAATCTATTCCAGCTCTTGTTATTTACCGGTGCCACAACGTACAAAAGCTATTGCTAACAGTATTTCCAAATGTTTGTGTGATCCTGTTGATTATCCACGGTTGATCAATACGGTGTACGATAATGGTGCCCGTGTTTTTATTGAAATGGGGCCTGGTCGCTCCTTGTGCAGCTGGGTCGATAAAATTTTAAAACATGATGAAATCAAGCCCCACGTTTCTGTGCCAGTAAATGCTAAAGGTGTTAGTGATGAGCTCACTATTATGCGTGCAGTGGCTAAACTGGTCAGCCATGGTATTAAAGTGGATATGAATTCAATTTTTTATGGTTCCCTGATCAAGAAAATCAATCATACAGCGAACCCTGTGACCGCTAAATAATAATGAGATAGACGATGGAAAATATTGCTGTTGTAGGTATTGCCAATTTATTTCCGGGTGCCAAAACACCGGATGAATTCTGGCAAAATTTATTGGCTAAAAAAGATTGCCGTTCCAAAGCGACTGAACTGCAAATGGGTGTTGATCCCGACAAGTATTACGGCAAAAAAGGTGATACGGATAAATACTATTGCATGCATGGCGGTTATGTCAGCAATTTTGATTTTGATGCCAGCGGTTATCTGGTGGAAGCAGATTATTTAAACCAGTTGGATGACTTGTTCCACTGGACTTTATATGTTGCCAAAAAAGCATTACAGGATGCCGGTTATTGGCAGTCTGCCAGCTTGCAAAAATGCGGTGCTATTTTAGGTAACTTGTCATTCCCGACCAAATTATCTAACCATTTGTTTTTGCCGTTGTATCATCAAACGGTGGATGACGGGTTAAAACAATTACTGGGCTCTTCATTCCAGTTAAGCCATTTTGCCGAAAGCCGTCATGTGCACCCGGATAATGCCCTGATTGCCGGTTACCCTTCGGCCTTGTTGGCCAAGGCAGTGGGTTTGGGTGGTAGTCATTTTTCCCTGGATGCAGCCTGTGCATCTTCCTGTTATTCAGTGAAACTCGCTTGTGATTATTTGCACACGGGCAAGGCCGATATGATGTTGGCGGGAGCCGTCAGTGCCGCTGATCCCATGTTTGTGAATATGGGTTTCTCGATTTTCCAGGCCTATCCTGCCAACAATATGAGTGCTCCGCTGGATGCCACTTCACAAGGGCTTTTTGCCGGCGAAGGAGCGGGCATGATGCTGTTGAAGCGCCATAGCGATGCCGTTCGTGATGGTGACAAGATCCTGGCCTTGATCAAGGGTGGAGCATTATCGAACGATGGCAAGGGCGAGTTTGTATTAAGCCCTAACACCAAGGGTCAAGTATTGGCATATGAGCGTGCTTACCAGGATGCCGAAGTCAACCCTGCGGATATCGATTACGTTGAATGCCATGCTACTGGCACACCCAAAGGCGATAAAGTTGAACTTGGTTCAATGGAAACCTTTTTTAGCCGTACCAATACCAAGCCTTTATTGGGGTCAGTGAAATCCAATCTGGGACATTTGCTAACAGCTGCTGGTATGCCGGGTATGACAAAAGCCATCTGGGCATTGAATACCGGTAAAATTCCGGGAACACCGCATATATCCCAGCCGCTTAGTTCTAAAACAGGTTATTTCAGTGGTGCACAAATTCCTACTGATACTATCAACTGGCCGGGTAATAAAGCAATAAAACGAGCCGGTGTCAGTGTATTTGGTTTTGGCGGCAGTAATGCACATCTGGTGTTGCAAGAACCATCAAATGAATTGGAAGTTACACACAAGAAAGCCAAACCTCGTGAAACGATGGCTGTTGTCGGCATGGATGCGCATTTTGGCCATGCAAAAAATCTCGCCGAGTTTGAAACGCTGATTAAAAATAATGGCAATACCTTCTGTGCATTGCCCGCCAAGCGTTGGAAAGGCATGGAAAAAGATGCTGCTGTTATGCAGGCCCTGAATTTGAAACAAGCCCCTAAAGCGGGTTATGTCGATCATTTTGATATGGATTTTTTACGATTCAAGATCCCACCTAACGAAAAAGATTGCCTGATTCCCCAGCAGTTAATGATGATGAAAGTCGCTGATAATGCAGCGCTCGATGCCGGATTAAAAGAGGGCGCAAATGTTGCAGTACTGGTTGCCATGGGTATTGAGCAGGAACTTCATCAATATCGCGGTCGTGTTAACCTGGCCACGCAAATCGAACAAACCTTGAGGGAACAAGGCATCGAATTAAGTGCCGAACAACAATTGCAATTAACGACGATTGCCAAAGACAGTGTGGCCAGTGCTGCGCAGTTAAACCAGTACACCAGTTTTATCGGCAATATCATGGCGTCGCGTATTTCGGCATTGTGGGATTTTTCTGGCCCCGCGATTACTGTTTCTGCGGAAGAAAATTCGGTCTACCGCTGTGTCGAGTTAGCTGAAAGTTTATTCCAGACCAGTGATGTGGAGGCTGTAATTATTGCCGCTGTGGATTTATCGTGTGGCATAGAAAATATTGCCTTACGCCAGCATTTTGGGCATATGGTGACGACTCCTGACACAAATAATGTATTGCGACAGGATGGCTGGATTGCGGGTGAAGGTGCGGGTGCGATTGTATTAAAACCGGTATCACAATCGAAATCTGGTACCGTGTATGCCACCATTGATGCACTGGCCTTCAGTAATGGCGTTAATAAAACAGCCCTTCTCAATGCTGCACAACAAGCGTTGCATTTAGCTAATATAAAACCGTCTGATGTAACTTTAATCGAAGCCTATGCCAGTGGTTTTAATGGCGATAATGCCGTTGAAATGGCAGCTACCAACGAGTTATATCCACAAGCTAAAGTGGGTAGTATCAAGGCGAATATAGGCCATACTTTCTCAGCGTCGGGCATTGCCAGTATCATCAAATCGGCCCTGGTGTTGAACCAGGGCGCCGGGCAAAAAATCGCTATCAATGGTTTGGGGCGTGATGCGGCCAGTGCGCATATGATTATGTCTGCCGATAGCGTCAAGCATTCTCCTTTACTGGAAACAACAGCGAAAAAGCCAGGGTTGATAAAAACGATTTACCTGGGTGGCGAGTCAATTCAGCAAACCCTTCTTGCTGCTGCTAACCAGTCTGTGGTTGCCGTCATAAAACAAAAAATGGCAGCCAAATCGTTAAAGCCTGTTTCACATCCGATAGATCTTGCCAATATTATCCCAACACCTATTTCCAGCGTTAAAACGCCAATGGTTGATAAAGTTATGACAAATACTAAAGCGCCAAAATTGACAGTAATTTCAACCCATCAACCAGCCAGCAAGGTTGCGCAGGAAATTAGCCAGCAAACCCGTGTGCATGAGGCATTTTTAAATGCCCGTAATGTTGCCCAAAAACACATGGCCGAATTGATTGTGATGCAAACCAATATTGCAGCAGGATTGCCGGTGTCAGCCGATATTCCTTTCAGGGCGGTGTCTTCGGCAGTGAGTGCATCGCCGGTTAAAACGGCAGTGATAAAATCATCACCTTTTGTGATTGAACCGATAAAGCTGGTTGAGAGGTTTTCCAAACCCAAGCATGTTATTTATGATACAGCGGATCTGGTTGAGTTTGCAGAGGGCAAGATTGGCAAGGTATTTGGCCCTGAATATAACATTATTGATACTTATCCGCGCCGGGTTCGCCTTCCAACTACAGATTACCTGTTAGTGACGCGTGTTACTGATCTGGATGCCAAGGTACATGAATTCAAAAAATCGTATATGGCAACAGAATATGATATTCCAGTGGATGCCCCGTTCTTGATTGATGGGCAAATTCCCTGGTCAGTATCGGTTGAATCAGGTCAATGCGACTTGATGCTGATTTCCTTTGTCGGCATTGATTTTTCTGCCAAGGGACATCGCGTTTATCGCCTGCTTGATTGCCAGTTAACCTTTCTTGAAGACATGGCTTTTGGTGGCGAAACCCTGCGTTATGAAATCTATATCGATTCCTATGCGCGTAACGGCGACCAGTTATTGTTTTTCTTCCATTACGATTGTTTTGTTAACGGCAAAAAAGTACTGATCATGCGTGGTGGTTGTGCAGGTTTCTTCACTGATCATGAATTGGCCGATGGTAAAGGTGTTATCCATACCGATAAAGACCGTGCTGAGTTGGCTAACGCCAAGAAGGGTTATTTTGAGCCGTTAATAAAAAATACGCGCACCCAGTATGAATATGAAGACATGATGAAACTCGTGCACGGCGATGTTGCTGCGTGTTTTGGGCCTGAATACAACCAGGGTGGATTGAATCCTTCATTGAAATTCTCTTCCGAGAAATTCCTGATGATTGAACGTGTCACCAAAATTGATGCGCACGGTGGTCATTGGGGCCTGGGCTTGTTAGAAGGCCAGAAACAACTGGAACCGCATCACTGGTATTTCCCGTGCCATTTTAAAGATGACCAGGTAATGGCGGGTTCATTGATGTCCGAAGGTTGTGGCCAGCTCGCCATGTTTTTCATGTTATGGTTGGGTATGCACAGCAATGTCAAAAATGCGCGCTTCCAGCCAGTGCCCGGTGAATCGCAAACTGTACGTTGTCGTGGACAGGTTACTCCGCAAAGCAATGTGTTGACCTATCGGATGGAAGTAACCGAAATGGGTATGCTGCCACATCCCTATATGAAGGCCAACATTGATATTATCCTTGATGGCAAGGTAGTGGTGGATTTCAAAAACCTGAGCGTAATGATCAAGCAGCAGGATGCCAATGCACCTTATGCTGCCAAATTGCCACCTGAGTTATTGAATACTGTTAAGGTACCGATACAGACAGCAAGTGCTTCCGTAATTACACAGGTTGTTTCAACTGCAGGCGAGTTACCTGATGAAACAGGCAAGATACCGTTCAAAAACCCCTACGCACCATTAATGCGTGTGGAAACGGATATCGCCAGGCCAAAAACCAAAGGCGTTTCCCCGATCAGGCATTTCCCGGCACCTGTGGTGCCCGGACAAAATCGTGTGCCTAACACTGTACCTTTTACGCCATGGCATATGTTTGAATTTGCGACAGGTAATACTTCCAATTGCTTTGGACCGGCATTTGATGTGTATAAAGACCGTATTCCACCGCGAACACCCTGTGGTGATTTACAGTTGGTTACCCAGGTTGTTGATGTGGTGGGTAAACCGTTTGACTGGAAATCACCTGCCAGCTGCCGTGCAGAATATGTAGTGCCAGAAGATGCCTGGTATTTTTCAAGAAATAGTTATCCAAGCTGGATGCCATATTCCATATTGATGGAAATATCCCTACAGCCTAACGGTTTTGTTTCAGGTTATATGGGCACTACCCTGGTTTATCCTAATAAGGATTTGTTCTTCAGAAATCTCGACGGTACAGGCAAGTTGTTGAAGCAGGTTGACTTGCGCGGTAAAACTATCGTCAATGTTTCTGTATTAACCAGCACGAGCATGGCCGGTGGTTCGATTATCCAGAGTTTTACCTTCAAGTTGAGTGTTGATGGTGAAGTCTTTTATGAAGGTAAAGCGGTTTTCGGTTATTTTAGCAGCGAATCATTATCTAACCAGTTAGGTATAGATAATGGAAAAACTACTAATCCATGGTTCGTGGATAATAAAACACCAGCGAGCCAGATTGAAGTGATTGACTTGCGTAACCATAACCTGCCGTTATTTAAGGCGCCGGCAAATAAACCTTATTATCATTTGGCAGGTGGCCAGATGAATTTTGTAGATAAAGTTTCGATTGTTGAGGGCGGTGGTAAAGCTAGCAAGGGTTATATTCTGGGTGAACGTGAAATAGATGCTACAGACTGGTTCTTCCGTTATCACTTCCATCAGGATCCGGTTATGCCAGGTTCGTTAGGTGTAGAGGCGATTATCGAGATTATGCAAGTATATGCATTGAAAAACGATTTGGGTGCCGGTTTTGCCAATCCACGTTTTATTGCACCATTAAGTACGGTAGTGTGGAAATATCGTGGCCAGATTACGCCGGAAAATCGTCATATGTCACTGGATGTGCATATTACCGATATCGTTAAGGAAAATGGCAAGGTGACAATTATCGGTGATGCCAATTTATCCAAAGACGGTTTACGCATTTATGAAGTTAAAGATATCGTGCTGTCTATTGTTGAAGCATAACTTGATAAAAATTAGTAAAGAAATAATAAAGGAAAAATAATGTCTACAGTAACTTTAAATAAAGAAAATTTGATTGATTGGGCATGGCAGTTAGATGCCAAAACATTGAAAACTGATGATGCATCAATAAAATCAGCTTTGATGGATTTGTCCAGGCCGGTTTATATAGGTGAAAAAAATAGCGAGATCGGAGTGGCTAACACCTTGGCTAAAGGTAAGGGTGATGCAGTATTAGCATTTGCCCAGGCATTGTTGCCTGAGCAGCTGGGTGATCCGGCTTTCAAAAAGCAGCACGGTGTGAAGTATGCTTATCATGGTGGCGCCATGGCAAATG
Organism: uncultured Spongiibacteraceae bacterium; assembly: GCA_964617765.1. Classification (GTDB taxonomy): domain Bacteria; phylum Pseudomonadota; class Gammaproteobacteria; order Pseudomonadales; family DT-91; genus CAZTZY01. Next base: position 28,355 of record CAZTZY010000011.1, on the reverse strand, counting down.
GCATTGCTTCGGAAGAACTGGTGATTGCTTTAGGCAAACAGGGATTTCTCTGTTCATTTGGTGCTGCAGGTTTGGTTCCTGATCGTGTAGAACAGGCGATTCGTCATATACAGGCAGAATTGCCTAATGGTCCTTATGCATTCAACCTGATTCATGCCCCTGCTGAAGAAGCGCTAGAGCGAGGTGCAGTAGAACGTTTCCTGAAGTTGGGTGTGAGAACCGTTGAAGCGTCTGCATTTTTGGGTTTGACCGAGCATATTGTTTTTTACCGTGTTGCGGGTTTAAGTAAAAATGCTGATGGCACCGTTAATATTGGTAATAAAGTGATCGCTAAAATATCACGCACTGAAACAGCACGCCGTTTTATGGAGCCGGCACCTGAGAAGTTTGTTAAAAAATTATTGGCTGAGGGCAAGATATCTGCCGAGCAAGCCGAGTTATCGAAGCTAGTGCCGATGGCTGATGATATTACTGCTGAAGCAGATTCTGGTGGCCATACCGATAATCGCCCGTTCCTGACATTGGTGCCGTCAATTTTGGCACTGCGTGATGAAATCCAGGCGCAATATAACTATTCTCCGGCTTTACGTGTGGGTGCAGGTGGTGGTATTGGCACGCCTGAGGCAGCACTCGCAGCCTTCAATATGGGGGTTTCCTATATAGTGCTTGGTAGTGTGAACCAGGCGTGTATAGAAGCTGGTGCTTCGGAACATACCCGTAAATTGCTCGCTCAGGCCGAAATGGCAGATGTTGCCATGGCTCCTGCGGCAGATATGTTTGAAATGGGTGTAAAATTACAAGTTCTAAAACGGGGCACGATGTTCCCGATGCGTGCACAAAAACTGTATGACCTTTATGTTGAGTACGATTCTATTGAAGCGATACCGGCAGAAGAGCGTAAAAAGATTGAGGAACAGATATTCCGTTCCAATCTGGATGATATCTGGAACGGTACCATCGAGTTCTTCAGGCAGCGTGATCCGGAAATGCTGGAAAGAGCCATGAATAACCCAAAACGTAAAATGGCACTGATTTTCCGCTGGTATCTGGGATTGTCGTCACGCTGGTCGAATATTGGCGAAAAAGGTCGTGAAATGGATTACCAGATCTGGGCTGGTCCAAGTCTGGGAGCATTTAATACCTGGGTAAAAGGCACTTATCTGGAAGCTTATGACCAGCGTCAGGCAGCTGATGTCGGTTTGCACATATTGAAAGGAGCAGCCTATTTACAGCGAGTAAACCAACTTAAATTACAAGGATTGGGTTTAACGGCAGAACAGGGTAAATACACACCGGCAAGATAATTTCCGGGGTCAGGGATTTGACGTTGTAAGGGTTCTTTAATTAAAGAACCTTTCTGCATTTTAGGCACTTAATTTGCTATATAAATCATGTGTGTCGTTGGGAAGAAAACTTTCCAAAAGCCAGACTTGAATGCCTTGCATGAATTAATAGTCATAACTATTTGTTTTTTTATGGAATATTTATAATATATCCGATTTTTTATATCGTATTTAGACGTATTTCGATAAAAAAAATTTGATTTCATTAGTTCAGTCCTTTTTAATGGCCGGCCGATGGTAATGTGCCCCTTTTTATGGGTATTGATAACATCCTTCAGGATAGAACAAAAGAGTAGTTTTAGTCAGTTCAGGTGTATTTAAAACTGACATAAAAATGAGAAATAGATTTGCGGAAGACCGTTTTATAAATCCTTCTGCTTGCTGGAGAACACTATATGACACTTGAAGTATCCAATAACGCAATGTTGGCACGTCCTGTTAAAACAGGGCTCTACGATCCTGCTAATGAGAAAGACTCATGTGGCGTAGGTTTTGTTGCCGATATGAAAGGTCGCCCAAGCCACAATATCGTGGTTGAGGCTGATCATATCCTTACGCGTATGGATCACCGCGGCGGTTGCGGTTGTGAAGCCAATACAGGTGACGGTTGCGGTATGTTGACCGCGTTGCCACACAGTTTTTTTGTCAAACTGGCCAAGCTGGAATTCGGTGTTGATTTGCCAGCTCAAGGCCAATACGCAGTAGGTAATGTGTTTTTACCGCAAGACATAGCAGAACGAGCCAAGTGTAAAAAAATTGTTGAAGATTTTATCAAAGGCCAAGGTCAGCAATTAATTGGCTGGCGCAAGATGCCTGTCGAACCCACAAAAGCCGATGTTGGCCCTACAGCTTTGCGCTCTATGCCTTATATAGAGCAGCTGTATATTGCAGCAGGAAAAGGCCTTGCGGGTGATGCCTTCGAGCGTCAACTTTATATCATTCGTAAACTTAGCTCTCGCACTTTACGTAACGATAAAACCCTGACTCAGGCACAACACTTTTATGTCTGTACATTGTCATCCAAGGTTATCGTTTACAAAGGCATGCTGACCCCGGCGCAATTAGTACCTTTTTATCCTGATTTGAGCAATCCTGATTACATTTCACATTTGGCCATGGTGCATTCGCGTTTCAGTACTAACACTTTCCCTTCATGGGACAGGGCACAGCCAAACCGTTTCATGAGCCATAACGGTGAGATCAATACCCGTAAAGGCAATATCAACTGGATGCATGCCCGTGAAGGTGTGTTGAAAAGTGAATTGTTTGGCAATGAGCTCGACAAGCTTTTCCCGATAGTTGAGCCGGATTGCACTGATTCTGGCAACTTTGATAACGTGCTTGAGTTTATGCTGATGAATGGAAGTTCATTGCAAGAAGCGATCATGATGATGATTCCTGAAGCCTGGCAGAATGATGAAGAAATGGCTCAGGAGAAGCGTGATTTTTATGAATACAATTCAACCAAAATGGAACCCTGGGATGGTCCAGCCTCTATCGCTTTTAGTGATGGTCGTTATATTGGTGCAGTACTGGATCGTAATGGTTTGCGTCCCAGTCGTTATTATATTACCCATGATGACAAAGTTATCATGGCATCAGAAGTGGGTGTACTAGAAGTTGACCCTGCCAATGTGAAGAAGAAAGGCCGTTTGCAGCCGGGCATGATGTTCTTGCTGGATTTTGAACAAGGTCGTTTGATTGATGACATAGAGCTTAAAAACCAATTTTCAACAATGCGTCCTTATGGTCAATGGTTAAAAAACCAACGTGTCGATTTTTCTGATCTGCACACCGATGAAGAACCGCATGGTTTCAATGCTGATACCCTGATTGATCGAATGAAGGCATTTGGTTTTACCGTAGAAACCATGCGTTATATGTTATTGCCATTGGTGCAGGAATTGCGTGATCCCGTTGGTTCAATGGGTAACGATAGTGCACTGGCTTGTTTGTCTGACAAACCACGTTTGATTTATGATTATTTCAAACAGTTGTTTGCTCAAGTGACCAATCCTGCGATTGATTCTATTCGTGAAGAAGTGGTGATGTCATTGGCTTGTTATATCGGGCCAGAAGGTAATCTGGTTGAGACCACAGAAGCACATGCACATCGTTTATTAATTCCTCATCCGATCCTGACTAATGAAGAAATGGCTGCGTTACGGCATATTAATTACAAGGGTTGGACTTCATACACTATCGATATTACTTTCGCCAAAACTGAAGGCGTCAAAGGTTTTGAAAGTGCGCTGAATCGCATTTGTAATGAAGCCAGTCTGGCAATCAAGGATGGTCATAGCCTGATCATTCTTTCCGATCGTAACATTGGCCCCAAAAGAGTGGCTGTTAGTACTCTGGTTGCGGCAGGTGCAGTGCATCAACATGTATTAAAAACTTCCGAACGTACGCGCATCGGTATCGTGGTTGAAACCGGTGAAGCACGTGAAGTGCACCATCATTGTCTATTGATAGGCTTTGGTGTTGATGCGATTAATCCTTATGTCGCATTTGAATCATTGTGGCAGGCTCAGCGTGACGGTTTATTGCCAGGTGATAAACTGAATTCGGATGACAAGATTGTTTATGCCTATCGCAAAGGTGTTGCCAAAGGTATTTTGAAAGTTATGGCTAAAATGGGTATTTCTACATTGCAGTCATACAAGGGGGCGCAGATATTTGAAGCAGTAGGTATTAACAAGCAGGTTATTAGTCGCTGCTTTACAGGTACTGCAAGTCGTGTTGAAGGTGTTGGGTTTGAAATACTTGCTGAAGAATCCTTGCGTCGTCATGAAGTTGCTTATCCTTCGCGAGATACTGATATTTCAGAGGTATTACCGAATCTCGGTGAAATGCACTGGCGCAGTGGTGGCGAGCGTCATATGTGGAATCCAGATACCATTGCCACCATTCAATTGGCGACAGAAACCAACAGTCGAGAGACTTTTGAGCAGTTCACAAAATTTTCTGATGAGCAGGCAACGCGCGGTTGTACTTTGCGCGGATTGATGACCTTTAAAGAAGGCGTCAACGGCGGTTCGATTCCATTGGAAGAAGTTGAGCCTGCGAAAGAAATCGTTAAACGATTCTGTACAGGCGCGATGAGCTTTGGTTCGATATCACAAGAAGCGCATGAGAGTATGGCCATTGCCATGAACCGTATTGGTGGTAAATCCAATACCGGTGAAGGTGGTGAAGATGCCAAGCGTTTCATCCCGCTGGAAAATGGCGATTCAAAACGTTCTGCCATTAAACAGGTGGCATCAGGTCGTTTTGGTGTTACCGCACATTACCTGGCAAATGCCGATGAGTTGCAAATCAAGATTTCACAAGGTGCAAAACCAGGTGAGGGTGGAGAGTTGCCTGGTGGTAAAGTGGATGACTATATTGCGCAATTACGTCACTCAACTCCGGGTGTAGGTTTGATTAGTCCACCTCCACATCATGATATATATTCTATTGAAGATATGGCGCAGTTGATTCATGACCTGAAAAATGCCAATCGTTTTGCGCGTATCAGCGTGAAACTGGTATCTGAAATGGGTGTAGGCACAGTGGCTGCCGGTGTTACCAAAGCCAAGGCTGATCATATTGTTATTGCCGGTCATGACGGCGGTACAGGTGCATCGCCGTTAACCTCAATAAAACATGCCGGTTTGCCTTGGGAATTGGGTATCGCTGAAGCACATCAAACGCTGGTGATGAACGATTTACGCTCGCGTGTTGTTCTCCAAACTGATGGTCAATTAAAAACTGGTCGTGACGTAGTCATTGCTGCCTTGTTAGGTGCTGAAGAATTCGGTTTTGCGACAGCCCCGTTGGTAACTTTAGGTTGCCTGATGATGCGTAAATGTCATTTGAATACTTGTCCAGTAGGCATTGCTACACAAGATAAAGAGTTGCGCAAAAAGTTCAAAGGCAAGCCCGAGAGTGTGGTTAACTTCTTCTTCCTGTTGGCAGAGCAAATGCGTGAGCTGATGGCGAAAATGGGTTTCCGTACTGTGGAAGAAATGGTTGGCCGTTCCGATGTACTGGAAATGAATAAAGCTATCCATCATTGGAAAACCGATGGTATAGATTTATCGACCATATTAACTCCAGCGGTTAAACCTCATCCTGGTGTAATTACCCATCAAGTCATTGCACAGGATCACCTGCTGCATCTGGCATTGGATAATGAAATTATCAAGCAGGCAAAACCGGCACTGGATAAAGGTGAGAAGGTTTCTATCGAGTTACCTATCATCAATATCAATCGTGTGGTGGGTACTATGCTTTCATACGAAGTGGCTACCAAGTATGGCGTTAAAGGGCTTCCGTCTGACACCATTCATGTGAAGCTGAAAGGCTCTGCCGGCCAAAGTCTGGGAGCGTTCTTGGCTCCTGGGATTACGCTGGAAGTTGAAGGTGATGCCAATGACTTCCTTGGTAAAGGCTTGAGCGGTGGCCGTATTGTGTTATATCCACCGAAAGTTAGCACCTTCAAGGCTGAAGAAAATATCATTGTGGGTAACGTGGTAATGTACGGAGCTACTGCGGGTGAAGCCTATTTGCGTGGTATTGCTGCAGAGCGTTTCTGTGTAAGAAATAGTGGCGCAACTGCCGTTGTAGAAGGTATTGGCGATCACGGTTGTGAATATATGACTGGCGGTAAAGTAGTTGTGTTAGGAAAGACTGGTCGTAACTTTGCGGCAGGTATGAGTGGTGGCGTGGCTTATATTTTTGATGAATCAGCGGATTTCAAAAAACGTTGTAATGCTGAAACTATTGAGCTGGAAGTTATGGAGTCCGGTGAAGATATCGCTGAACTCAAACTATTAATTGAAAACCATTACAAATACACAGGTTCAGCTGTTGCAGAGAGAATTCTTGCGGACTGGAAATCGGCGTTGGCGAAGTTTGTTAAAGTGATGCCAACTGATTACAAGCGGGTATTGCAAGAGCAGGCGAAAAAAGCTGCCGGTTTCTAGAGTAAATATTTACACGGAAAAAAATTTACAGAAAGTCATTTAGCGCATCGATAAAACAGGGTGTTGTCTTATCGATGTTAGTGAAAAGAAAAAGAGAGAAGAGATATGGGTAAACCCACAGGTTTCAAAGAGTTTAAACGCGATCCGCAGCCCTATCGTGATGTAAATACACGGATGCTGGATTATAAAGAGCTCTATACAGAAGTGGTTGATAGCAAACTGCAAATACAGGCAGCCCGTTGCATGGATTGTGGTATTCCTTTTTGCCAGTCATCCAATGGTTGCCCTGTGAGTAATATCATTCCTGAATGGAATGATCTGATTTATAACAATCGCTGGTTTGATGCCTTGAATGTTTTGCATAAAACTAACAATTTTCCTGAATTTACAGGTCGTGTTTGTCCGGCACCTTGTGAGGGTTCTTGTGTATTGGGCCATGTGGAAAGTCCTGTCGCCATTAAAAATATTGAATTTGCCATTGTTGATCGAGGATTTAAAGAAGGCTGGATAAAAGCCGAACCTCCAGCTAATCGTACGGGCAAAAAAGTGGCAATTATCGGTTCTGGACCTGCGGGCCTTGCAGCTGCTGCACAATTAAATAAAGCAGGTCATACGGTGACTGTTTATGAAAGAGCAGACCGTATTGGTGGTTTGTTGATGTATGGCATCCCCAATATGAAATTAGGCAAAGATATTGTTGAGCGTCGTTTGGCCATATTGCGCGAAGAAGGCATTGCCTTTATCACCAATGCAGATGTTGGCGGTACAGGGGCTAATTCAGTTGATGTGTCTAAGTTGAAAGCTGAAAATAATGCGGTACTATTTACTACCGGTGCAACTAATGCGCGTGATTTGCCGATTCCTAATCGCAATGTAAAAGGTATTTATCCAGCAATGGATTTTTTAAAGGCTAATACCCAAAGCTTGCTTGATTCTGATCTGAAAGATGGAAATTACATTTCCGCGAAAGATAAAAAAGTGATTGTTATCGGTGGCGGTGATACAGGTACTGACTGTATCGCAACTTCTATACGCCATGGTGCCAAAAGCATTGTTAACTTTGAGTTGATGCCTAAACCCGGTTTGGAGCGTGCTGCAGATAATCCATGGCCTTTATGGCCGAAGATACTGCGTGTTGATTATGGTCATGCAGAAGCAGAGGCAAAGTTTGGAGATGATCCGCGTACCTATTGTTTGTTGAGTAAAGAGTTCATTTCTGATGGTAATGGTAACCTTACGGGTATCAAGACAGTGAATGTGGAATGGATCACTGAAAATGGCCGTATGACTATGAAAGAAGTGTCTGGATCTGAAAAAATCTGGGAAGCAGACTTGATATTATTATCCATGGGTTTCCTTGGGCCAGAGCAATATGCACCCAAAGATCTTGGGGTTGAAACAGATGAGCGTTCAAATTACAAAGCAGCTTATAATCACTTTACTACTAATGTAGCAGGTGTGTTTGCGGCTGGCGATTGTAGAAGAGGGCAATCGTTAGTCGTTTGGGCGATTGATGAAGGTCGTCGAGCAGCGCGCGAAGTGGATCGATTTTTAATGGGCGATAGTTTGTTGCCCTGATTGATAAAGATTTTGTAAAAAAGCCCGACTTGTTCGGGCTTTTTATTTTTAAGGATTCAGAGTTTTCAATTCAAGCTATATATTCTGTAATTTTTGTAGCTGTTTATTATGCGCTTTTGATAAAAGTACCAATGCGCATAAAGATCCAAGCAAAGCCATTGCCATATCCGTTTGCGTATCCCATATAAATCCTTGTGTGCCCAAAAAAGCTTCAGCCGATTCCCCGCTTAAAATAGCTACTGCCCATTCAATTAATTCATAAAATGCACTAAAGGCCAGACAAACAGAAATAATAATAAAATTTAGCCAGCTTTTGTCGCTAATAATTTTCCGTCGCAACAAAATTTCTCTGGCAATTATTGCCGGCACAAAGCCTTGCATAAAATGACCTAACTTGTCGTAGTTATTTCTTTCAAAATCAAAGACCGTTTTAAGGAAATCAAATTGAGGTACTTCGGCATAGGTGTAATGCCCTCCAATCATTAATACAATGATGTGTAAAAGGATCAGGAAATATAACAAGCCCGTTAAGCGAAAGCTGTTGTAGGTTAAAGCCAGAATTAAAAAACCGATCATTGCAGGTGTAACTTCAAGCCACCAGGTAAAATAATCCTTAGGTTGTATTCCTGACCAAATCGTTATTGTGAAAAAAATGATGAGCCAAAGAATTTTCATGTAGATTCCAAAAGTATGAAGAATGAAATTTTTTATATTTTTATCAATATCATCATGGTTCAGGTGTTCCAGTATCATTTTCACCGGCAGCCATGCGTTCGCGGGCAGCTTTGGCCAGGTTCTCATAACGATTCTTAAAGGCATCCAGCGTCTTGTCATCAAGTTCTTCCAGATCAAGTAGAGCATTGTGTGCGCCATTAGTAGATCTGATTAATTCATCCAGTTTAATTTGAATGGCTTCAGTGTCTCTGTTTTGTGTGTTTTGAATTAAAAAAACCATGACAAATGTAATAATAGTAGTCGCAGTATTGATAACCAGTTGCCAGGTGTCACTGTAGTGGAAAAGTGGTCCTGTAATCAGCCATGTAAAAATAACCACTAATGCAATATAAAATGTTATTGGCCGACCGCTTATTCTTGAAGCGATTTTGGCGAGCGCTGAGTATTCAATCGATTTAGTCATGTTGTTAGCTCTGAATTATGAATCATTTATTTTTGAACAAGTATGGGTTGTTTTATCAAAATCTACTTACTTATTTTCTGAAAATCTTCGTTTATATTGAAGTTAGTTTGAAATGATAGTTTGGTTTATTCCAGTATCATTGTCAGGAATTGCTCGGTAGCAGGTACAAAATAGCGGTTGCGCATTGCAGTAGGTTTAAGTGAGGGTGCAGTCAGTATTTTCGATGGGCTTTTATCCGGCTTTATGGTTTTTTTCCAACTGATAATGGAGGGTTTGCTTATAAAAACGGTAGGTATTTTTTTCTTCTTTGGCCATATACATTGCCATATCAGCATGTCTACATAAGCTATCCGCACTGTCGGCATCTTCAGGGAAAAAAGCTATACCCAAACTGCCGTGTACATTCACTGTTATTTTGGCATCTATAGCGATGTCTTCACCCAGTGTTTTGAGAATTTTTTCCAGAATTGGGCTAATTTGGGCTTCACTACTAATACCCTGCAGGATAATCGCAAATTCATCGCCGCCTAGCCGAGCGACTGTATCTGTTCCACGTACGATTTTCGCGAGGCGTTCGGAGATTTTCTCTAGAACAACATCACCGGCATGATGGCCAATAGTGTCGTTAATGGGTTTAAAGCCATCGAGATCAATGTAAATGAGTGCAATTGAGTATTCCGAGTGCCGGGCATTATCAATCGCCATTTTAATGCGCATATCAAATTCAGCCCTGTTCGCCAGGCCAGTCAGTGAATCGTGACTCGCTTTGAATTCAAACAAATTCCTTTCCTGGGAGAGCATTTTGTTCAGGCGAATACTGTGGGACTCATAAATACCAACAATGGTAACAATCATGCCAAGACTGAGTAATGGAATTATGATGTCCAGAAAGGTCAAGTCGGCGGGATTTAATATCACCATGGTAGGTTCGAACATTTCAAATTCTTCAGATTCAAAGAATCTGTCAAGCACGCCCGGCATATTGAATTGAGAGCTGAATAGCTCATCAAGTTTCATGCGGAGAAGAAATTCGGGATTTAAAAGTTCATCAACTCCCCACAATAACATGAAGGAAAGTGAGCTGATGAAAGTCCAGAATATACCCGAAGCAATATTGGTCAAAATAAAGCTGAATACAGGGGGGATCAATAATAAATACATCATCGGTGAGGTGATGCCGCCCGTTGACCAGCTAGTTAAAGCTGCAGTAATAAAAATAGCGGTAAGTGCAATATTGCCTGCAAATATTAAGGAAGCAAATCGATAGAAAATAATAAAAGAGAAAACATAGGTTCCCAAGCAAGCGCCAATCAAGACCACACCGCCTTCTTTTATGATCGGTGAGTCTGCAAAGCCCAGCATGATAAATGGCAGTAGAAAACATAGCATCGAGATATTACTTAACAGGGTAAGTAATAAAACCGTCGATTTCATGCGGGAATCCTGATGCTCTGCAAGCTTTCCTGGAATTAAACGCAATAGCAGCCTGTTCAATTTATTCTCAGGCTTGTTGGCCTTTAACATACTGTTTTCCATGATTATTATAATTTTATTTAAGGTTAGCTTATATTTTGAGAAAGACACACTTCAAAAGTGAAAAAAAACAATTACCACAAGGGGTTTGTTGGTATAGTTTTGTTGTGGATCTCGGCTTTTCAGATTTTTGTTTGTTATTCTTCAACAAGATGTGATTGGATATTCAGAACTTTCAGGTCATATAGATGGTTTTGGGTGTTTGTCGTATAGTCTTTGTTGAAGGATAGTTGGGTTGTTCGGTTTAATTTTAGTAAATATGTGGTGGCAATTTTTATGGCGACAGTGACAGATGCCGTATTCTTTTTTCGTGATGGTAATGTCATCAAAGAAATGATGATGACTGAATTTGACGCTTTACTGGATGGCATAGCTGAAATGCCTGAATTCAAAAAGCAGAAAATTCCTGCGGTATATGCCCAGATTGACGGGCAATTGAAAATACGTGGGCTGGTGTTTTTTCTGGTGGGCTTTACTGCACAAGGCAATATTGTTCCTGAATGGAACCTGCCCATACAGCAGTTAATGCAAAGTGCTGGCCGTGGCCCTGATTTGGGTGCCGGTGCAATTCGCCTGGTGTGCAAGAGCCAGTGTGGCGTGCCATGGCATCAGGAAAGTTTATGGGATCCCCAACAACAAACCCTCAATTCATTGACTCAGGTCGTTAAGCGTAATCGCTTGGGTATTATTGAAGGTGATGAAGAATTTATGTTGGGTGAAAGCTGGGGAGATATTCCTACGCTGGCACCTGCGCCGCCGACCCTGATGCCTTATGCCGCTGAACCGCCAATGATTACCCCGAGTTTTAACGAGATTCCGGTTGTTTCTCCGGCAATGTCGCATTATGCCCCGCCTGTTGTGGCGCCAGCAGCTCCGCAAAGTGCGGCCGATGCCCAAGCTTATACCACCCTGAAAATGGAATTTGATGCCATGCGTGCAGCGCACTCGGTGCGCATTGATAAATTGCAGAAAGAGCGCGACGAGTTAAAGGAAAAAAACAAGTCTATCTCTGAATCAGTCAAAGATCAGGCCAAAGAGCAATTGCAAACCATCACCAGGGATTTTGAGCAGGATCTTGAGAAAAAGTCACAGCAGATCGAATCCCTGAGGGCGCAAATAGAGACAGAGCAAAAACGTTATGCCGAGTTAAAGGAGCAGTTGGTACTACAGGCACAGCGTTATCAGGAGGAACGCGAGGAACTGGTTGACCAGCTTAAACAGGATATCGATTCCGATAAAATCGAGGGCTTAAAAGAAGCATTCAAGAAAGAGTTAAATGCGCGTATTGAGGCAGAAATCTCCAAGGTGAATGAAGCTCTGGCAATGCGTGAAGTCGAGTTGTTTTACCGTGACGAGCAATTGAAGATATTCAAGGATGAGATTGTGCAGTTAAAGGCAGAAAAACAGACGATCCTTAAAGAGAGCGGCCAGCAGATTCTGGAGGCGCTGGTCAATAATGGTGTGACACTGGTGGCCTATAATGTCGGTGTTGGCCATATAACATTACCGTTAGAAGATGTCGGTCGTTATCTTGATGAGCGATTGATGTATCTGGCAGACCGTTGTGGTGTGAGCCCGGAAATATTTGCTTTCTGGCAAGAGCATTACCACAAGCCTGTATGTCATCACGTTGATGCTTCCGGTGACGTCTGTAATAAAGCGATTAAGCGTACCGATTTGGCCTCGCAGTTTGGCAAGGGGATTTCTGATCGCTGCCCTGATCATCAACCGCAAGCGGCGGGTACATCTGGATAATGTTGAGCGCAATTTCCAGTCTTTCAGAGTATGCGCAGGCTATCACTACCGTGCATGTACCTTTCAGTAGAATTGATAATGCGCTTACCCGCAAACATGCAGTGCAGTGGGATATGGCACGACTGGATCTGCTTGATGCCGAGTTATCGGGTAATAAATTGTTTAAGTTGTTGCCCTTTTTATTACAAGCTAAAAGTCGTGGAATAACCCGGTTGTTAAGTTTTGGCGGAGCTTATTCGAATCACTTGCATGCATTGGCGGCTGCGGGTAAGCGATTTGGATTTTCAACTGTCGGAATTGTGCGTGCTTATCCCGAACAGAAAGAAACTGAAACTATCGAGGATCTTCGATATTTTGGCATGCAGATTCGATTTGCCGGCAAGGTAGAATATGCGCGTCGTTATGATGAAGATTATTTGCAGGATCTGCAAAATGATTTCCCGGGTGCCCTGATTATTCCGGAGGGCGGCAATGCAGCCCTGGGTGAGGAAGGCTCACATCTGATGGCTAAAATCATAGGCAACAAGTCAAAGAATGAACCCTGCATGATAGCAGTGGCTATGGGAACAGGGACCAGCTTTATTGGCTTGTTAACGGCAGGGGTGTTATCGGATCAATCTTGTTTGTGTGGTTATTCGGCATTACAAAATGCCGGTGAATTGCATAAAAAAATAACCGATGCAGTAAGTTTTTATGCGGGTGATTTACCGCAATGGTCTGTGACTGATGAATATTGTTTTGGTGGATTTGCCAAAATGGACAGCAAACTGGCGTTATTTATGCGGCTATTTGAAGATGAACAAGGATTTTTACTGGATCCGGTTTATACCGCAAAATTATGTTATGCCATACAGCAACAAATTGAGCAGGGCATTATTCCTGCGGGAAGCAAGGTGCTCAGTTTGCATACGGGTGGTTTGCAAGGCAGGCGCGGTATGTTGAATAAAATTGAAAAGGTGAGCTATGTTGATTGTCAGGAGCATTCTTGAGTATGTCTGAAAAAAACTTTCTCAGTAAAAGCCTGCTCAGGTCATTTATTCCGTTAGGTTTGTTGTCTGATGAACAGCTGGATTTGCTGGTGCAAAAATCGGACACCTTGCATTTCTATAAAGGTCAGACTGTGGTCAGGGCTGGAGATGGTGCGGCTGTGCATTTTTACCTGCTGCACGGTTCGTTGGCCCTGGTTAGTCCTGAGGGTGATCTGGCTATCATTCAGGCTGGCGATGCCTTGTCTTACCAGCCAATAGCCCATGAATTTCCCAGAAAGAAAACCGTTCTTGCTGACTCTGATTGCAGTGTCCTCAAGATTGATTCAAGCCTGGTAGAGAATTTATTGTGTTGGGGGCAGGTTGCCCGATGTTTGCTGGCTGAAATCGCTAGTGATGAGCATTATTCTGAAGATTATGTCTGGATAAAAAAGCTGCTGGAATCGAGGTTATTCTTCAAGATTCCCCCGATCAATATTCGTAAAATCCTTGATAAGTTTGCTGAAATTACGGTTAAAAAGGGTGAGAAAATTATTGTAGAAGGCGATGAAGGTACCAGCTGTTATCTGGTGAAATCAGGTAAAGTTGAGGTGTTTATTAAAAAGCTGGGTGATAAACCGGTGGCGGTGCTGGAACCGGGTGCAGTGTTTGGTGAAGATGCACTGGTAACCAATAATCTCCGTAATGCTTCTATTGTTATGCAAACTGACGGAGTTTTGATGCGTCTGGAAAAAATGGATTTTTATCAGTTACTGGCGCAGCCCGTCGTTACAATGGTAACGCCAGCGAATGTTGATGAACTTTTGCAATCAGGTGCCCAGTTGTTAGATGTCAGGACACAAAAAGAATTTGAATTGGGCCATCATTCCAGGGCGATTAACTTGCCATTGCATCTGGTCTATCTAAAGTCGTTGTTACTGGATAAAAACAAGGTGTTTGTCACTTACTCTTCCTCAGAGGAAAGAGCCAAGGCCGCGGCGTACTTTTTGAATGAGCAGGGATTTAAGACCTATGCGTTACAATCCGGAATTAATGCACTTTATCGCGATTTGGCTGCAACCTATAACGCATTATAGTAGCGGTTATTTAATGTAATTCTGTTTATGGCCACGAAGGCGGGGTAATAAAAAATCGCTTTTTTTCTATAAGCATGTCATTGGTTTCTTCCAGTTCTGCAATCATGATCGGCGAATTTGCCGTTTCAGTACGATCGGTCAGTCCTGAAAAATCCAAAGTCATTATCGCCTCTTTTTGATGTGCTTGAGTTAGCCAGCGTTGTTTCGGAATAATACCCAACAGTGAATGATGCCAATCGCCATTTTTGAATTCTGCCGCAGTGAAATAGTGATGAAGAGTATTTCCCGGGTTAAAACCCTGCGGAGTTATGTGGTTATTCATTGGGGTGAAGACATAGCCCTTCAAGGCTAAAGCCTGATCCAGTCGGGTGATATCGACCCCCATTTTTTTTAATGACAGCAGCGCTTCCGGTTGATGGCTTAACTGGCATTGTTGATGGATTAAATGTCGCCATTTCCTATCCAGATTGTCCTTGCTGTTGGGGCCTAGCCAGTTTGAATTATCACTGATGCTTACAGGTTCAGTTTTTGTCTGGAGGGATTGTCTGGACATGGGATGGAAAAGATAAAATTTTACCGCCACTTCAATATGTAAAAAACGCCCGTTCTGATGGTCAAGCACTAGAAAATCCATTTCACCCAGTGTTTGCCCTGCGCGCTGGATGACGATGTTGTGGGCAATATATTCATATTGCGGGTCGTGTTCAAAAAAGTGTTTCCATAGTGATTCATAGTATCGTCCCAGTCGATAATCCGGGTTTTTAGTGGTGGTTGCCTTATCAAAGGCTTTTAGCCATTCAATGCGCGAGTGTGTTAACTCGGGACGAAATGCCGGAATCGCAGTGCTGTTTAATAAGGGTGGCGCAAACACGGACCAGGCCAAATCACGCGTAATATCGTGATTGAAGGAGGCAATGAGAGTGTTTAATAAAGTCATATCAATCGGTCTGGCAATGGCAATAAAAGCCGGATTTTTTAAAGGATTTTGATTTGTTCGGCAACTGTTTATCCTTGGGCTGCTGTATACTTGAACCCATTATAGTTCCTGATGCAGGGTATTTATGACACAAGAATTTCATCATATTGGCATTATTGGCCGTGTTGGCAGCGATTTGGTATTGGAATCGGTGAAAACCATAGCGGCATTCCTTTTGAAAAGACAACTCAAGGTTATTCTGGAAGAGGAAATTGCCCAGTTGTGGCCGAACCACGGTCTAGAGGTTTGCCCGCGCGTTTTGATTGGTAAAGTGTGTGATTTGGTCATTGTCGTGGGTGGAGACGGCTCCATGCTGGGGGCTGCCAGAAATCTCGCTAAACATAATGTGCCGGTTGTAGGTGTTAACCGTGGTGGTCTGGGATTTTTGACCGACATTTCCCCTTCTGAAATTGAAGAAAAGATAGGTGAAGTACTTGATGGCAAATATGTAGTTGAAGAGCGTTTTTTACTGGATACCGTAGTAAAACGTAATGACGAAATTGTTGGTCGTGGCAGTGCGTTTAATGATGTGGTGGTCAGTTCTGGTGGAGCTGCACGCATGATTGAATTTGAAACGTATATTGATGATCGTTTTGTGTATTCACAACGTTCCGATGGTTTGATTGTCTCAACGCCTACGGGTTCTACCGCTTATTCACTGTCTGGCGGTGGGCCAATAATGCATCCCAAGCTCGATGCTCTGGTGATGTTGCCAATGTTTCCTCATACCTTGAGTAGCCGTCCTATTGTGGTAGACGGTAATAGTGAGATCAAGATTATTATTGGTGCAGAAAACCAGAGGAAGGCATTGGTTACTTGTGATGGTCATTTGCGGATTAAAGCGGCACCTGGAGATACTATTTGTATCTACAAAAAACCGAGCAAGTTGAAATTAATCCATCCGGTGGATCACAGTTTTTATGCGACTTGCAGGGATAAACTGGGTTGGGGCAATAAGCTCGTCAATTAATAATGATTCAACCTTCGGCTTTTTCAGGTTTTGATATAATTGGTGATATTCACGGTTGCGCTTCTGCATTAGAAGAGTTGTTATTAAAACTCGGTTATCATAATACAATGCAAGGCTACCAATATGCAGATCTGAAATTTCCCCGGCAAGCCATTTTTGTCGGCGATTTGCTCGACAGGGGTTCAGAAATACGCCGGACACTAAGCATAGTCAAAGCCATGGCTGATAATGGCTCTGCACAAGTGGTGATGGGTAATCATGAATTTAATGCGATTGCGTATCATACCCCGTTCGAGGACGATTTTTTACGGCCAAGAAACGAAAGAAGTCACCAGCAAATTAAAGAAACGTTAGAAGAATTCAGGCATCATCCTGAGGAATGGCAATATTATCTCGACTGGTTTGAAACCTTACCTTTATTTATTGAATTCGAAAAATTCAGGGTGGTTCATGCGTGCTGGGATAGCCATCTTATCAATAGTTACTGGAAGGAATTCCAGACCAATAAACTCATGCCGGATTTTGTGCGGCTTTTGCATCTTCATGAAAAACTGCCCTTGCGTGTTATTGACAGGCTCACCAAGGGATTAAGTTTATCTTTTCCTGAAGGTCAATATCTCAAGGGTCGTGATGGATTTTACCGTAAAACCTTCCGTGTAGATTTCTGGTCGGATGCTGTGGATACCTATGATGATATCGTCTTTCAGCCAGATCCAATTCCGGATGAGCACCGTTTAAAATCTGTTAGTGATAGCGATAAAAGCAAGCTGGTTTATTATGCGCCTACAGAAAAGCCGTTATTTGTAGGTCATTATTGGTTAAATGGTTTGCCTAGTCTTGTTCGTGCCAATATTGCGTGTCTGGATTATTCTGCCGTGAATCAGGGTAAGCTGGTAGCATATCGATTTGATGTTCAGGATAAGGCATTGAGTAACAGTAATTTTGTCTATGTCGATTGTTCTTTGGGGAAATAAGAAGCCATGTTTTCAGCCATTGAGTTTCCTGAAGATCAGCCTGATATGAATGAATTCTCACATTTTCTCAATCAAATCAATTTCCCGCACAGGCTCAGTGAGCATAATGATAAAGTTGTCCTCTGGGTTTATGAGGAAGATCATATTACGATGGCTAATCAATTATATCAGCGGTTTTTACAGCAGCCTTATATAAATTCAGTTGCTGATGACTTATCACCTGTTGCTAAAAATCGAGGCCTGCCAAACTTAATAATGCAATATCCGGTTACACTGGGTCTGGTTGTTTTGTGTTGTCTGGGTTTCTATATTTTTTTCGTGCAAAAGTTGCAGTTGATATCGTTGTTCAGTTTTCAGGGATTTTCCTTCGAGGGCGAAAACTACACTGTCAATGACGTTGATATTATTCGGCAAAAAATTCTTGATGGCCAATTATGGCGATTGGTTACGCCAATATTTTTACATTTCGATATTATGCATGTCACTTTTAATGCCACTATCCTCTGGTTTCTGGGTCATCAGGTCGAGAGCAGGGAGGGTTCGCTCAGGTTGTTGTTATTGGTGTTATTTACTGGGGTAATATCCAATGTTGGGCAGTATTATTTTTCACTCGGGCATTTGTTTGGCGGTATGTCAGGTGTGAATTATGGCTTGCTGGCTTATTGCGGTTATAAAAACTTTGTTTCAAGTCCGCCGGCATTCTTTCTGCCCAGCGGTTTTTTTATTGTTTCAGTTGTAATGATGCTGTTAGGTTTCCTTAATGTGTTTGCACTGTTGGGTTATTCAATTGCTAACTGGGCGCATCTGGCAGGATTTATCGCAGGTCTTTTGCTAGCCATTATTTTTAACAAGAAACAAGCTAATGTTATGAGTATTTAGGGGGTATGATGGATTTCAAAACATTGATTCAGAAACTGGATCCTGAAATATACCACCGTTTAAAAACGGCGGTAGAAATTGGCAAATGGCCTGATGGCAGGGTTCTGACTGAAGAGCAAAAATTCGCTTCCATGCAAGCCGTTATCGCTTATGAGATAGAGCATAACTTCCCAGAGGAAGAACGGGTCGGTTATGTGAATACAACGGGTTCGGCATGTCATTCAGACGATGCAGAAGAAAAGCCGATAAAATGGCAGCATTAATTCATTTGATACTACGATAGGGGTTGTTGTGCAGTTATTAGCGAGTGGCCATATTGCCAAAATGAAAACTGATTTAAGTTCGCCGGTTTCTTATCAATTACCGGTGGATGATTTTTTGCTGGATATGAATGCCCTTATTGGGGAGAACATAACACTTTCATTTAATGGTGTTATTCATTGCCAGCATTGCGGCAGGAAAACAAAAAAAAGTTATGCGCAAGGATATTGTTATCCGTGCATGACGACGTTGGCTCAATGTGATAGTTGCATTATGAGTCCTGAAAAATGCCATTTTTCTGCAGGTACTTGTCGAGAGCCGGATTGGGCGGAAACTCATTGCATGATTGAACATATTGTCTATTTGGCGAATTCATCAGGAATCAAGGTGGGTATTACCCGTCACTCCCAGGTCCCCACGCGCTGGATAGACCAGGGTGCAGTTCAGGCCTTGCCCATTTTCAGGACGAAATCGCGTTTGTTATCAGGATTGGTTGAGGTGATTTTCAAACAACACATTGCTGATAAAACTGATTGGCGAAAAATGCTTAAAAATGAAATGAGTGCGATTGATCTGCAAGCTGAGCGGGATCGTTTATTTCTGGAAACAGATAATGAATTAATGGCGTTGGCAAATATTCATGGCATTAATGCGGTTCAGAAAATTGAAAATGCCGAAATAACCTCCATTGATTACCCGGTTATTGTTTATCCTACAAAAGTGAGTTCCTTGTGTTTTGATAAAACACCAGACATTACCGGTAAGATCATGGGTATAAAAGGGCAATACCTGATGCTCGATACCGGCGTGCTTAATTTGCGCAAATATACTTCGTACCATCTAAATATCAGCCTTAATTAACCTCGTTGTTATAGCAGGAATTTCCATGCATGTTCAAAATACCATTTACGCAAAAGATTATCAGCAGCCAGCTTTTTATATTGATCAAACCTTTTTGACGTTTGAATTACATGAGGGTACTACGGTTGTTTCTTCTCGATTAATGATGAGGAAAAATCCGGCCTTTTCGGTGGGTGAATTGATTCTTGATGGCCAGGATCTGGAGTTGCGCAGTATTAAAATTGATGGGGTAGAAATTAAAAAATCGTTATACCAAATTAATAGTGAAAATATCATTATTACTCTTGGACAGGTTGGAGATAATTTTGTACTCGAGTGTGTTACTGCAATACATCCAGAAAAGAATACTTCTCTGGAAGGGTTGTACCGTTCGCGAGGAATGTATTGCACACAATGTGAGGCGGAAGGTTTTCGCAAGATTACCTATTATCTGGACAGGCCTGATGTGATGAGTGAGTTTCATGTCACCCTTGTTGCAGAAAAAAACAGTTTTGCGGTGATGCTATCTAACGGTAATTGTATTTCTGATATCATTGAAAATAACCTGCGTGTAGTAACCTGGCATGATCCTTTCAAAAAGCCATGTTATTTGTTTGCCTTGGTGGCGGGTAATCTGGCATGCCTCGAAGATAAATTTGTTACGCATACCGGCAGAGATGTTTCTTTAAAAATTTTTGTTGAAACCAAGGATCTGGATAAATGTGATCATGCCATGCATTCACTAAAAAATGCGATGCGTTGGGATGAAGAGGTTTATGGTCGAGAATATGATCTGGATACTTTCATGATTGTCGCGGTTGATGATTTCAATATGGGAGCCATGGAAAATAAAGGCCTGAATATTTTCAACACTTCCTGCGTTCTGGCTAATCCCGGGACGACGACCGATGATGGGTTTGAGCGAGTTGAAGCTGTGGTTGCCCATGAATATTTTCATAACTGGTCCGGTAATCGGGTGACTTGTCGTGACTGGTTCCAGTTAAGCTTAAAGGAGGGGTTTACTGTTTATCGTGACGCGGAATTTTCTGCAGACATGAATAGCAGGGATGTCAGGCGTATCGAGGATGTTATATTTTTACGTGCAGTGCAATTTGCCGAAGATGACGGTCCTATGGCGCATCCTGTTCGCCCTGAGTCGTATATTGAAATTTCGAATTTCTATACAGTCACTATTTATGAAAAAGGTGCAGAAGTTGTTCGTATGTTAGCCAATATTCTGGGTGAGGATTTATTCAGGAAGGCAACGGATTTGTATTTTTTACGTCATGACGGACAGGCAGTCACTTGTGAAGATTTTGTCCTGTGCATGGAGGAGGCTTCGGGTATTGATCTTCAACAATTCAGGTTGTGGTATTCTCAATCAGGTACGCCGCTGCTTAAAGTTACCGATCAATATGATGGGGATTCAAAAGAGTATCATTTAACGATTGAGCAAATAACCAAGCCTACGCCCGGTGAGGAAAATAAATTGCCTTTTCATATTCCAGTGAAATTATCCCTTTACGGTGATGCCGGTGCATTACCTTTGCGTTTAAAAGGCGGTACTTCGCTGGAAACGCCTGATAATACCGAGATGGTGCTTGATGTTAAACGCTTTAAAAATAGCTTTATTTTTGAAGGCGTTTTTGAAAAACCTGTTCCATCACTATTGCGGGGTTTTTCTGCTCCAGTAAAAGTGGATTTTTCTTATAGTGACGAGCAATTGGCACACTTGATGGCTATTGATACTGATGGATTTAGCCAATGGGATGCCGGTCAAACTCTGGCGACTAAAATCATTATGAATATCATTTATGAAAAGCCGTGGGATTCTTCATTGCAGTTTATGACATCATCTTTAAGTCTCTTGTTAGAGAGTGAGTCAATTGATAAGGCTATGTTGGCATTAATGTTCGCAATGCCGAGTGATGCATATATAGCAGAGTTTTATGACAAGGCTGATCCAGAATTAATCTTTGCTGCCAGAAAAATTGTGCGCATGCACATTGCCCAGGTATTGCGTGTTAAATTAATGGACATTTATCAGAGGTTAGCTTCTCGAGTTGAGGGGCTTTCGGCTGAGGCAAGGGCATCACGAAGTTTCCGTAATACGGCATTATCGTATTTAATATTGCTTGAGGAAGATGCGATCATTCAATGCTGCGTACATCAGTTTAACACTGCGCCCACGATGACAGAACAGTTAGTGGCGCTCAAATTATTGGTCAATTCTAAAAGTGCATCGATTCACGCAATTAAGGCGTTGGATCAATTTTATGAGCAATGGAAAAATGAACCTTTAGTGGTCAATATGTGGTTACAGGTTCAGGCTTCCTGTGAAAAGGATGATACTCTGGGAAGAGTTAAAGCTTTGTTATGTCACGAGGCATTTGATTATACCAATCCGAATAAAGTACGTTCGTTGATAGCCGGATTTTGTGCACAAAATTCACTTCAGTTTCACAAAGTTTCTGGTGATGGATATAATTTTCTCGCAGAGCAAGTGATTCACCTGGATAAGATAAATCCGCAGGTAGCGTCGAGATTGTTGACGCCATTAACCCGGTGGAGAAAGATGGAGAACGTTAGGTCGGCGGCTATGCAAAAAATGCTTGAAAAAGTAGCCTCAGTCGCATTATCAAAGGATGTTTATGAAATTGTGAGTAAAAGTTTGGTGATTTAGGATTTTATGACTATTGTTAACGATAAGCTCCTTGAGATTTTTCATAATGCATTGGCGTCTAGTTATTCTGTTTTTGTGTTTGTGTCCCGTTTTTGTTAATGCGGGTTCGACGGTATATAAATGTAAAGATGCAAAAGGGAGGATAGTGTTTCAACAAGTTGCTTGTGATGAAAGTCAGATCACAGCAGATACTCCGGCACATAATTTGTGGCGAAGTATGCGGGCATTATCATCGGAGGGTAAAAATGCTTTAGCTGTATTAGGGGCTGATATTGAATCCATTAAGCAATGTAATAGGGCAATAACTATATTTAATGAAAAAGTTGAAGCATTAAGCCCAATTGCAGCCAAGGTAGGCAAAGAGCATCCGGATTTGTTCAGGGCGCATACATATTTGAAAGATTGTGGTGTTTGTCGGACATCTGCTGAGGCCAATTGTAGGACGGCAGATAAATATCTTAATAAGGCGGTTGCTAAATTAACTGAATATTGATTTGTATCATTAGAAAGTTGTTATTTTTCATCGTATAATCGCTCCAGTTTTATTGAGTCGAGTGGAGAAGATAATGAGCGATTTTAAAAAATATGAATGCGTTATCTGTGGTTTTATTTACGATGAGGAGTTGGGTTGGCCTGCAGATGGCATAGCTCCAGGAACAAAATGGGAAGATGTGCCGGATGATTGGATGTGCCCTGATTGTAATATTAGCAAATATGATTTTGAGATGATTAAAGGCTAATTTTTATTTCGTTGATTATAAAAAAACCGCATTTGATGCGGTTTTTTTATGTGTGATAGATTTTAAGATGTGAGGGCAATACATGCCCGGGTTCAATGATTATCTTTTATGAATGGGCACAAAATCGCGTTTATCATAGCCAGTATATAATTGGCGTGGTCTGCCAATGCGATAATCACCACTGATCATTTCATTCCAGTGGGCAATCCATCCTACGGTTCTGCCAACTGCAAATATCACCGTAAACATAGAAGTTGGAATTCCAATCGCTTTAAGGATAATGCCTGAATAGAAATCTACATTGGGATATAGCTTTCTTTCTATGAAGTACGGATCTTCGAGGGCAATTTGTTCAAGTCGTTTGGCAATTTTCAGGAGTGGATCATTTTCCAGTCCAAGTTCAGCGAGAACTTCATCGGCAGCTTCTTTCATAACCTTGGCGCGTGGATCAAAGTTTTTATACACGCGATGTCCAAATCCCATGAGACGGAAGGAGTCATTTTTATCTTTTGCTCTTGCAATGAATTCTTCAATGCGTGATTCATCGCCGATTTCTTGTAGCATATCGAGAACGGCCTCGTTGGCACCGCCATGCGAAGGTCCCCAGAGGGCAGTTATGCCTGCAGCCATGCAAGCAAATGGATTGGCTCCGGTTGAACCGGCCAGGCGTACGGTTGAGGTGGAGGCATTTTGTTCATGGTCGGCATGCAATAAAAAGATGCGATCCATTGCCCTTGCCAAAACTGGACTGACATTGCTTGCTTCGCAAGGTGTGCCGAACATCATGTGCAAGAAATTTGCAGAGTAGTCCAGTGTATTGTCAGGATACATAAATGGCTGACCAGTTGAGTATTTGTAGCTCATTGCTGCAAGGGTTGGCATTTTTGCCAATAAGCGGATTGCAGCAATTTCACGATGTTGCGGATCATTAATATCTAATGAGTCATGGTAGAAAGCAGATAATGCTCCAACCACTCCACACATAACTGCCATGGGGTGGGCGTCACGTCGAAAACCTTTAAACAAGTTGTTGATCTGGTCGTGAACCATGGTGTGATGGCGAATTGTGGTTACAAAGTTGTTTTTCTGTTCGGCAGTGGGAAGTTCGCCATAAAGTAGCAAGAAGCAGGTTTCAAGATAGTCTGATTTTTCAGCCAGTTGGTCAATGGGGTAGCCGCGATGAAGGAGAACGCCTTCATCACCATCTATAAAGGTGATTTTTGATTCGCACGCTGCAGTAGAGACAAAGCCAGGATCGTAAGTGAAAATACCTTTACCTGACAAGCTGCGAACATCAATAACATCCGGGCCAATGGTGCCTGAATAAACGGGCAATTCTATGGGCTCTTGTCCAGGTATGTTCAGGGTGGCTTTTATATCAGTCATTGCGAACTCCAGCGCGATTGTTAAAGGCTTTTTTATTGAGCCTATTTTGAAATGATTGTCGATTTAAACAAAGAATAAGATTCATCGCGATTTTCAGCAATAAGGAAGAGTAAAGTCGCTATAAATATAATGAAAAATACCTTGCTACGAACGAAAACACTATAGATGTAATTGTATGATTGTCAATCCGCAACGCTACGTAATACGTGTTGTTCATAAGTTGTAACCGCGAAATATTTTTTATATTAATTTCGATTAATGTTTTAATTTTGGTTTTTTGTTTGACCTTTGGCTTGAGTGAGCGCGGATTGTAATTTTGGGCTGATATGCCTATAATCGGCAGCTGAATTAAAGGAGGTTCTATTTGCTTTTATAAATAGAACCCTGTCAATAACGCCCTGTTGGGCTGCAACGAGAAGAGCAAGGCCGTGAAAGATAATAGACCTGTAAACCTCGATATAAATACTATTCAACTTCCAATTACTGCATATGCATCTATTTTGCATCGTGTATCAGGCGTTGCCATTTTCTTTGGCATGGCAGTTTTGTTGTACTTGTTAGATGGTAGTTTGGCATCGGCAGAGAAATTTGATGAGACAAAAGCATTACTGAGCATAATTTGGATAAAAGCTATAGTCTGGTTGGTTCTCTGCGGCTTGATTTATCATACTGCGGCAGGTGTAAAGCACTTGATTATGGATTTAGGCATTGGTGAGACTCTCGAGGGCGGTAAGCGAGGTGCAGCTATCGTGTTGGTAGGTTCGGCTGTTTTAATGCTGTTAGCGGGGGTGTGGGTATGGTAACTCAGGTAACAAATTTAGGTCGTAGCGGTCTTTATGATTGGCTGGTGCAAAGAATAACGGCAGTAGTACTTCTGGCGTTCTTTGTATTTTTGGTCAGTTATCTGGTTATTAACCCGGATGTAACTTTTGATCAATGGAAGGCGTTGTTTGATTTTACCTGGATGCGCGCTTTCACTTCGCTCACTATTCTTTCAGTTGTATTGCATGCCTGGATTGGTTTGTGGTCAGTTTCAACTGATTACATGACGATTCGTTTAATGGGTCCAAAAGCTACAGCAATTCGTATGTTGTTTCAGGCGGGTTATTCTTTGATTCTTTTCTATTACCTCGTTTGGGGTTTTCAGGTTTTGTGGGGTTAATTCATGGCTATTCGTACGATCTCATTTGATGGTGTAATCGTTGGTGGCGGTGGCGCAGGTATGCGCGCAGCTTTGCAACTAGCGCAATCAGGTTTTAAAACCGCTGTTATTTCTAAAGTTTTCCCAACCCGTTCGCATACTGTATCCGCACAAGGTGGTATTACCTGTGCAATTGCCAGTGATGATCCTAATGATGATTGGCGTTGGCATATGTATGACACCGTTAAGGGGTCAGATTATATCGGTGATCAGGACGCTATCGAATATATGTGCTCAGTAGGTCCAGCGGCTGTTTATGAGCTCGATCACATGGGAATGCCTTTTTCACGTACCGAAGAAGGACGTATTTATCAGCGTCCTTTTGGTGGTCAATCCAAGAACTTTGGTGAAGGTGGTCAGGCTGCGCGTACTTGTGCAGCAGCGGATCGTACAGGTCATGCTCTTTTGCATACATTGTATCAAGGCAATTTGAAGGCTAATACTGTCTTCATGAATGAGTGGTTTGCGGTTGAGATTGTAAAAAATGCAGATAATGCTGTTGTTGGCGTTATTGCTATTTGTATTGAAACTGGTGAAGTAGTTTATGTGAAGTCGAAAGCAACTGTGTTTGCCACAGGTGGTGCCGGTCGAATATTTGCTTCCACTACCAATGCCCATATTAACACAGGTGATGGTATAGGCATGGCGTTGCGTGCTGGATTCCCTGTGCAAGATATCGAAATGTGGCAATTCCATCCAACCGGTATTTATGGTGCAGGTGTATTGGTAACAGAAGGTTGTCGTGGAGAAGGTGGTTACCTGATAAATAAAGACGGTGAGCGTTTTATGGAGCGTTATGCTCCTAATGCCAAAGATCTTGCTGGTCGCGATGTGGTTGCACGTTCGATGGTTTTGGAAATTCTCGAAGGTCGTGGCTGTGGTCCAAATGGCGATCATGTATTTCTTAAGCTTGATCATTTGGGTGAGGAAATATTGCATAGCCGTTTGCCGGGTATCTGTGAATTGGCTGAAACTTTTGCTCATGCTGACCCAGTCAAAGTGCCTATTCCTGTAGTTCCAACTTGCCATTATATGATGGGTGGCATCCCTACCAATATCGATGGCCAGGCATTAACAGTCGATAAAGACGGTAAAGATGTGGTTATTGATGGTTTGTACGCTTGTGGAGAGGTGGCCTGTGTCTCTGTTCATGGCGCGAATCGTTTAGGTGGTAACTCTTTGCTGGATTTAGTGGTTTTTGGTCGGGCATCTGGTCTGTTTATTGAGAAAGCTTTACGTGTTGGTATTCAACATAAGGATGCTACAGAAGTTGAAATTGAATCTGCAATGATTCGTTTGAATCGGTTAAATAGCTCATCAAATGGCGAAGCAGTTTCTGGATTACGTAAAGAATTGCAAACCATTATGCAAAATCATTTTGGCGTTTTCCGTCGCGGGGATTACATGGCAGACGGTATCAAGATGTTGGCTGATTTAAGACCTCGAATAGAGAATATCTATCTTGATGATAAGAGCATGGCTTATAACACAGCTCGAATTGAAGCGCTCGAATTGCAAAATCTGTTCGAAGTTGCTGAAGCTACTGCAATCGCTGCGGAAGAGCGTAAGGAAAGCCGTGGTGCTCATGCGCGTGATGACTATCAAGAGCGTGATGATGCCAATTGGTTATGTCACTCAGTCTATTTCCCTCGCGAAAAGAAAGTTGGCAAGCGTGCGGTAAATTTCACACCAAAAACGGTTGAAACATTCCAACCTAAAACTCGTGTTTACTAAGGGGACTCGGCGATATGTTAAATGTAAGTGTTTATCGTTATAACCCGGAAACGGACAAAGAGCCGGCCATGAAAGACTATCAGGTCGATACCATGGGTAAAGATTTGATGGTGTTAGATATTCTGGAGTTATTAAAAGAGCAGGATGTCAGTCTGGTATATCGTCGTTCATGCCGCGAAGGCGTTTGTGGCTCGGATGGCATGAATATGAATGGCAAGAATGGCTTGGCCTGTATTACGCCAGTTTCAGTGGCGTTGAATGGAAAAGCCAAACTGATTATTCGTCCATTGCCAGGCTTGCCTGTTATCAGAGATCTGGTTATTGATATGAGTCTTTTCTATAAGCAGTATGAAAAGATCAAACCTTTTCTGATCAATAATACTCCTGCGCCAGCAATAGAACGCCTGCAATCCCCTGAAGAGCGCGCTCATCTGGATGGTTTGTATGAATGTATATTATGCGCCTGTTGTTCAACGGCATGCCCATCATTCTGGTGGAATCCAGATCGTTTTATTGGGCCTTCCGGTTTGTTGCAGGCCTATCGTTTCTTGATAGATAGTCGTGATACTGCAACAGAAGAGCGTTTGGCTGATTTGGATGATCCTTTTAGTGTATTCCGTTGTCATGGCATCCAAAATTGCGTAGCGGTATGTCCAAAAGGTTTGAATCCGACAAAAGCTATTGGTCACATTCGTAATATGTTGTTAAGTCGAGCGACTTGATTTTAATGGGTTTTGTCTAAAGCCGGCAAATCGCCGGTTTTTTTATTTCTCAAGTTTATGGGTTGAGTTGTAATACCTGATTGTGAAATTAGGCACTTTTTGGTATCTTGATTACCCATCTTTAATGGTCAAAGTTCTTTTTGACCTCCTGTCATTACACACATAAAGGCTTTACATGACGCGTTATATATTCGTCACAGGTGGTGTTGTTTCATCTCTAGGCAAAGGAATTTGCTCTGCTTCTTTAGGTGCTATTTTAGAAGCCAGGGGATTAACGGTTTCAATGATGAAACTGGATCCTTATATCAATGTTGATCCCGGTACCATGAGTCCATTCCAGCATGGCGAAGTATTTGTAACTGATGACGGTGCCGAAACGGATCTGGATTTAGGTCACTATGAGCGTTTTGTTCGTACCAGAACCACAAAACGGAATAATTTTACTACGGGTCGAGTATACGAAACGGTTTTACGAAATGAGCGCAGGGGAGATTATTTGGGAGCCACTGTTCAAGTTATTCCACATATCACAGACGAGATTAAGCGACGCGTACTTGACGGTCCTGGCGATGCTGATATTTGTATGGTGGAAGTAGGTGGCACAGTAGGT
>CAZTZY010000010.1:0-47947 GCA_964617765.1 uncultured Spongiibacteraceae bacterium | reverse complement strand
GTGAGTTTACGCAAGGAATCAAAGGTGACTTCGCCATCCACGCCATAGGTTTCATCTATCTGTTTTTTAACAGAACGCATCAGGTGCGGATGTTTGAGTAATTCGATCAGCACCCAGGCCGCAGTACCGGAACTGGTATGGTGACCGGCAAAAATAGTGGCAATCAACATGCCGGTAATTTCGTTATCATCGAGTGACGTGCCATCTTCATAACGGGTGTCGATCAACATCTGGAACATGTCCACAGGTTTTTCAGCCTGCGTTTCGCGCTTCTTGATAATGCCGTGTACCAGTTCCTGCAAACGAGTACGCGCTTTGTCACGAGCACGGAAAGCCGATATTGGCAGGTGCGGGAACACCGAGGCAATTGGGTTTACGCCGCGCTCCAGATCGTGATAAATATGCGAGAATTCTTCATTCAATTCGTAACGGAATTCCTTGCCTAACAGGCAACGGCTGGAGGTATAGATTGTCAGCTGTTTCATATATTCAGCCACTTCCATTTCACCACTTTCGCCCCAGTTGGCGATGGTGCCTTCCACTTCTTCGGCAATCAGCTGGGCGTAGGAACGCATGGGTTTGTCACGCAAGGCAGGCATCAACATTTTCAGTTGCTGGTTTTTGCGTTTTTCCGGCGCATCAAACACCACGCCGGCACCAAAAATCGGTGTCATCATTTTGTAGGCTTCGGATTGGTCGAGAATATCATCACCGGAACGGTAGAACAGTTCACTGGCTTCTTCGCCGGTCATCAGCATCATGGTCTGGTTCATGATCTTGAATTGCACAATATCGCCGCCCTGCTCGCGCGCATGGCTCATGAATACATACGGGTTCATGGCAAAAGGCACCATATGCCCCAACACTGGCAAGCCGCCTTTTAATTTCGGGGGCTGCTGGTTATTGATTGCGCCTTTCAGGGTTTCTGATGCCATATTATTCTCCACTATAGGTAATCACTGCACTTGCGTTGACTTTACACATTTATAGAATAAGTAAAGTTGTAAAGCAAGAGTTTTATCAAAAACAGTACGGAACATCATTCAGCGTAGCGGGCGATTTTAGTTTCTGCCAACACCAAACTTCGGGTTATCATTGGCACATTCCATTGTAATTTTTTGTTGAGTGCCTATGACTATCACCATTAATGATTTTGTATTTTCGTTCCCACTGAATATCAATTTCATCGGCATCCAGCATTCTGGGCCGTTTGTGGTCACCGCAACTTATATCGTCATCGCTGCCCTGTTATTAGGCATTCTGGCCAGCTTGCGCAAAATCGCCCATACCGATTTATTCCCGATTCCGGTGACACAGGAACTTAAAGGGCTGGGCATGCTGGCCATCGTATTTGCGCATATCAGTTATATGCTGGTGACTGATAGCTCCTTCCTTTATCCTTTATCCATTGCCGCAGGCGTAGGTGTGGATTTATTCCTGTTGATGTCGGGTTTTGGCTTGACCGTGGGCATGATGAAAAAACCGATGCCAGCGATTGAGTTTTACAAGCGCCGCATGATCAAAGTGTTTATCCCGTTCTGGATTGTATTGGCAGTGCTCTTTACTGCTGATGCGCTGTTCCTGGGCCTGCACTATTCGCCAGCTTATATGCTGCAATCTTTTGCCGGCATATTCCCCCGCGCCAGTGCATTTGAAGATGTGAATTCACCGTTCTGGTATATCAGCTGGATGTTGATGTTTTATGCACTGTTTCCCTTGCTGTTCATGCCGAAAAAACCGTGGCTAACGGCAATAATTTTGGCGGTGATTGCCAACCTGTTTGCCATAATCGACCCTTTCCATTTGCAAGTTAACTGGTTACATCGTTTACACACCAATGCCTTTTCACTGGGTATTTTACTGGCGTGGATTTTACATGAACCGAAAGATGCCAAGAATAACCTGGCACTCAACCTGCGCTGGTTCCGTAATAAATCCGGGGGCATCGGCCGTTACTGCGTGATTGGCCTTACCGGCACATTGGCTGCTTATATGGCGTTTAACAACAATGCAGGCAACTGGCCACAACTGGCGCAAATGTTAAAAGCCCTGCATATTGATGATGGTTTTTTTATCGGGCAGATGACCAGCCTTATTACCATGTGTGCATTGATTATCGCGTTCTCGATGAAAAAACTCGATAACAAGTTCCTGCATTTGTTTGGTGTGTATTCCTACGAAACCTACCTGCTGCACTGGCCGCTGATGTCACGCTATGATGTGTTTTTCCAGCATTTGCCGGCATGGTTAGCGGTAATTATATGGCTGGCGACGTTCCTGGGCATTGGCTGGTTGCTGCAAAAAATAACCACGCCTATTGGCGCCTGGCTCGACAGCAAACTGTAACAGGCTTGTTGTCTCTTTCTAACAATTTTATCGAGTTGATTTCATGCACAAGACAGATTATCTGTTATCTATTGTATTGAGCGTTTTAGTGGCACTGGCCGTTTGGGCTGCCATCGCCTGGCCGCGCAGTGTTGAACATGAATGGCAAGGGCCATTGAAAAGTGCCTCGTTTGCTCCCTTTCAGGATGGCCAGTCGCCACTGGAAGAAAAATTCCCTACACCCGCCCAGGTTGAAAGCGACCTCATTGCACTGAAAGGCATTTTTGAGGGTATTCGCACCTATACTGCACAAGGGGGGATGGAAGTGGTGCCGGAACTCGCCGCCAAACACGGTTTTCATTTAACCCACAGCGCATGGCTGAGTCGCGAACTAAAAGCTAATGATATGGAAGTAGATGCTTTGATTGCTGCCGCCAATAAATACCCGCAAGCGATTGATCGCGTGATCGTTGGCAACGAAGTATTACTGCGCCAGGATCTAACACCAGAGCAATTGATTGCCAACATTGATCGCGTACAAGCCGCTGTGCAACAACCGGTATCTTATGCTGATGTCTGGGCATTCTGGATTGAATATCCTGAAGTCGCTGAACACGTGGATTTTATCACCATCCATATTTTGCCCTACTGGGAAGATGAACCAGTTTCTATGGAGGAATCGTTCGATCACCTGATAAAAACTATTGATATCATCAAGGCGCGCTTTCCGGGAAAACCGATTCTGGTCGGCGAAACCGGCTGGCCCACTCAAGGCCGTAGCCGTGGCCCTGCTGCTGCCAATCTTGTTAATGCTGCTGAATATGTACGCCGTTTGCCAGCTCTGGCCGCCCAACATGGCTTTGATTACAACGTGGTAGAAGCCTTTGACCAAACCTGGAAAGCGCGTAATGAAGGTACTGTAGGAGCACGCTGGGGAATATTCGACAGCCACCGTCAGGTGAAATATGCTTTTAGCGGCAAAGTGATTCCAATTGACGATGCCGTACAACGTATCGTTATATCCATTGTGTTAGGACTTTTGTTTACCATTTTCCTCGTCATGAAACTCACTTCACGCCAACAGGTATTCATCATTGCCACCGCCTGCCAGTTATTGGCCGCCAGCCTGGTCTACAGCGTTTATACCGCCATACAACTCACTATCTCCCCAGCATCTTTTACCTGGACACAACAATACTGGCTGTTCTATGGCGCTGCCAAAGGCTGGTATAGCGACAACACCATTAAATATTTATATGAACTGTTATTGCTCGGCTGGGTCGGCAAACAGGCGTTGATCTGGGGCTGGATGATAGCCTTCTTTGCAATGCTGTTTACCGGAAATATGCTGTTATGGTTACGTGCATTGATTAACCATACTACCGCCAATCTTTCTATGCGTTTTGCCCGGAGTGCTTACGGTGTTTATGGCTTCGCGGCTTTGGCCTTTGCCTATATGTTTGCCAAAGGCGGTCGTTATATGGATATCCCGCTGCCGCATTACCTGCTGCCACTAACAGCAGCGTTAATGTTTTTCATACTGCGCAAAATGCATAACACCGATGAGGAGAATTACACACTCTTCACACGCTGCAATATCTATAATCGTTTAGCCAAGTTTCTGTTGCCCATCGCTGCCCTCTCTTGTATCTGGAGCGAAGTGGGTGCCATGATGGGTGGAAAAGATTTTATCAATGCCCATCCCACACTGGATTTGCAGATTCCCTTGTTAATCGGTTCGATAATGGCCAATCATGAATTATTGGCGTGGTGTGCGGCGTGTGCATTGCTGGCTTTGCCGTTGAAAAAGCAGGTGCAGGGTTAATCAATACAGGCTCTCAGTTACATCTATTCCCCTGCCTTTGACGTAGCATGACACCCATGCTATCTTGAAGACATGATCATCACCTTCAAAAATCAGGCCACTGAAGACCTGTTCAATGGCAAATCCACTAAAGAAGCGCGGAAGGCCTGCCCGCAAGCTATCTGGAAAATTGCTACACGAAAACTTGATCAACTGGATTCTGTAATCTCCCTGGATGAATTGCGAGTGCCTCCCGGTAACCATCTGGAGTTGCTCACCGGTAATCGAAAAGGCCAACACAGTATTCGTATAAACGAGAAATTTCGTATTTGCTTCACATGGACAGATTCAGGCCCATGTGACGTTGAAATTGTTGATTATCATTAGAGGTGCATCATGATACGTATTCCAACACATAGGGAACCCACACATCCTGGCGAAATGCTGGTAGAAGAATTCCTTAACCCCATGAATATCACACAACGTGAATTAGCCGATGCGATTCACGTGCCTTACCAAAGGGTCAATGAACTGGTGAATAAACGCCGTGGTGTTACACCCAGCACCGCCCTGCGCCTCGGCAAGTTTTTTGACGTCTCTCCTGATTTCTGGCTCAACCTGCAAGTGCGCTGGGATTTATACAAAGCCCAGAAAACTGAAAGTTCAGAATTAAAAACTATTCAGGATTTTCATCATTACCAGAAATCGGCGTAACAATAGTTCAGTATGACTGTAATTAGACATACTGTTAGCTTTATAGGAATAGGTAAATGTGTCCTGAAATAATGTCAATGATAAAAGATTTTTCTCTCGCTATTGCTGCAATTACAACGGCTACCGTCGCTGTATTTGGCCTAAAGAATTGGAGCAGAGAACTTAAGGGAAAGGCTAACTTTGAAGTAGGTAGAGCTTTAATTAGAGCAACATACAAACTTAGAGACGAATTGCGTTATGCCCGCTCTCCGTGGACAGATGCCCAAGAGTTTCCTAAAGACTACCCTACAAATTTCAATGACAGAACTTCTGAAATTGAAGCTACTGCTTGGGCATATATTTTTCAAAACCGGTGGAAGCCATTAGCAGAGTCTATGCAAGAGTTTGAATCTCAAGCACTAGAGGCAGAAGCTCTTTGGGGAAACTCAATTCGCTTAAAAACAGGCGAATTAAAACAATGCGTTAGAAACCTGCAAGTATCAATGGAATCATTCGTCAGCGACAAAGCAAATAGAGGTGAAGATTTCCAATCGGATGCACAATATGCTAAATCCGTAAAATCTGACATATGGGCAGACCGTAAAGATAATGAATTAAGCAATAAAATATCAAATGCAATTTTAGAAATTGAAAAAGAGATCAGACCGCATCTTAAACGCAGCAGCTAACAAGATTTTCAACCACGTTCGCTGCTCTTACTGGATTGCCGCCAAGGCGAGATACTAACAAACACTCACTAATAATAATCCAGCAATACCAGCAGTAAATATCTTTCCTTAACCAACCCTCCCCCACCATTAACAAACCCACCTTTACAATTTAATGTAAACATTCGTTGACTTTATACTTTACGCTTTTATACTAATTGTAAAGTTGTAATGTGTCCCGTGCTAGCTTTTACCCAATCTAGCCCTGCAAAACCTGGAACATTAAGCACTTTAATAATAATGACAGACACGGTTTAGCGTTGCCTTAACCCGTGATGAATGACAGCAAAAGCTGACAGCACAATCTTTTAACCAGATTAAACAGGGGCCAATATGTCTGCGCAGTGGATTTACCGCCATGTTCCGCTGATTAATAGCGAAGTATCGTTATTGATCTTTTTCTTTATACAGGTCATCCAGATCGTCAGTTTTTGTGGCGGTGTAGCTCACTATGTTTATGGTGTTGATCTGGAGAAAATGGCTTATGTCAGTTTCTGGGCCTTTGACTTTGCCGTTTACGGATTACTGCTGACGCCCTGGATGCGCCTGCCTTCCCTCGCCAAACACACCAATTACCAGCGCCTGCAATTCATGATCGAAATATGGGTATGGCTTTATATATTGATTGCCCTGACTTATGAAATTCCATGGGTTTTTGGTTATGAAGATCTCGCCTATGCCGAAGACCAAGTGTGGGCTTTCCCCTGGTGGTCTTATATTGAAGGGGGTGATATCCGCTACTTGTATGTTGAAATGCATGTATTGTTCGCTGAAGCCTGGGCTTGCACCAATGCCGCCATTGCCGCTGTTGCGTTGTGGATCTGGTACAAATCGAAACGTACCAGCACTACCGCTGTGTATATGTTGATGTTCTGTGCCGGCATGCATATCGCACCTACAATTCAATATTATTCACTTGAAGCATTCCATGGTTTCCCCAGTGTGGATGTGAATAACCCGAATAACTTTGTGGCAAAATTTATACTCTCAAACAGCCCCTGGTTGATTATGCCATTTTTCGTATTCACCTGGGGTACCAAGGCATTGCCACGACTGTATGGAGTTATAAAAGATTGACCACAGTTATAACACTAACGTTTGTTTAACGCTTGAAAAGTACTTAATAACTTATACAACTAGGAGACGACCCATGAAAAAACTTTGCTTGCTGGCAGCCCTGGGAGCTGCAATGGCCTTGCCCATCACAGCTGCGGCTGGCGCACTGCCTTCACCTGATTCATTGCGTGCCCAGCTGAAATCTGCAGTTGGGTCAGATAATGGCGGTTTTGAAACTGATATGTGGGCGACCGTAGTTGATCGCGATGGCGTGGTACGTGCAGTAGTATTTTCCGGAAAGGATCGCGGCGATCAATGGCCAGGCAGCCGGGTGATTTCTGCCCAGAAAGCCAATACCGCTAACGCATTCAGCTTGCCTGACTTTGCTTTATCTTCAGCCAATTTATACGCAGCGGTACAACCCGGTGGCACTCTCTTCGGATTAAAAGATTCGAACCCGATTGACGTCACTGTTGCCTATGGTGGAAATAGCGTTGATTACGGCACAGCTAAAGACTTCATGATTGGCAAGAAAATTGGCGGAATCAATGTGTTTGGTGGCGGCTTGGCCTTGTATGATGAAACCGGCAAGCTATTGGGCGCGTTGGGAGTTAGCGGCGATACTTCCTGCGCTGACCATAATATTGCATGGAAAATGCGTGCCGCTATGGGACTCGATTATGTACCTGCCGGAGTTGCCGAAATTCGCGGCAAGATGCACCTGACCAATGACAATATCGTGTATGACGATGTTGAGTGGGCTCATCCTGAATGCACTGACAAGGCGCGTGAGGTATCTGACCGCTTTTTCAAAACGCGTCCAAGCCGTCCATCACCCATCAACCGCCCAAGACGTAAACCTTGATCTATAAATAAGGCATAAATTTTCACCAATAAAAAGGGCAGTCTGTTGACTGCCCTTTTTATATGCGTGATACGCTGCTGTAACAATCTGCGCTGACCTTTTACTTCGCTCTCTCAATCGGCCAGAAATAACAATAATGAATCAATTTCATTTTTGAGCACGACATCATCCAGTTTTGCAGCAAGCACTTTAGCCTTGTTGGCATGATCGATAGCGGCTTTTTTATCATCCATATCGCTATAACGATCTGCCAAAGCGTAATGAATGGATGCTGAATATTGGTGTTCATTAAGTTGCTCGGCAACAGCCAAGGCTTTTTTATACAAGGCTATTGCCTCATCAATATCCTGGGTGAAATCAGCCAGTGTTTCCCATTGCACGGGATGATCATTGGCGCCCGATGCATTCTGTGTGCAGATTAACTGCAATTCTTTATACAGTTGATCAAAACCCTCGACATTATCGGCATCAGCCATAGCGATTAAATCGTGGGCTAAATTACTGACTTTTTCATACATTGTATTTTTCATGGCTATCAACCTTATTCAATCGATCTGTGTGATTATTATTCGGAAATTTTCAGGGTAAATCATAAAAAACATCACAATATCTTGCCCAATAAAACCCCGATCTAAAAAATGCACATAGGCGAGCTTAGGATACGCTTAAAATGGCAATTGCAACATATTGATTTTATTAAAGAATTGGTGCCCAAAAGAGGACTTGAACCTCCACGACCATAAGTCACTAACACCTGAAGCTAGCGCGTCTACCATTCCGCCATTTGGGCACTACAACAAAGCTGACGTTTAAACGTCTGTAGAGGGCGCACTTTAATTACAGTTGCCGGCGCTGTCAATGCGAGTTATCAGGAATTTAAAGAAAAACCCCTTAATATTCCTGTAATGGGTTCAATTACTACCTGACCGACCATAATTCCAACGTAAAATCTGTTTTTATAGTCTTAAAATGAGTAACTGGCAGTTAATTCACCATAATTGAAATTATCATTGGATTGACCGACTTTCACTTCACTGGATTGCATCCTAACGATATAACTTATACGCCAACCGGATGAAAGTTCGGAACCCACGCCAAACCAGCCTTCATAAACTATTGGCTCAACCTCGCTTGCTGTGTAAGTCACTTTGCTGTCACGGAATTGACCTTGTAAAAAGCTATTATAAGCACGCAGTTTTATATTAGCGCCGGTAACGAAATAAACCTCATCAAAAAACTGTGCTGTCGCTATCGTGACGTTGGATTTTTCACCGTAATTACTGGTATATACGTTAAAGTTCCACCATGGCCTACGTAAAAGACCAACTCGAAAACTGGTACCATAGAAGGCTTCCGTTATATAACCAACACTCATACCCACTGCGGTAGTGAACTGCAGATGCTCACTATCCACCCGATGATATTGCTGCCTGACTAATGAATATTTAAAGGAGAGTTCACCACCGTTGGATATCTGATTATCCCAACCTTCGGCAATGTCGGTGTGTACTGCACGATGAATGGAATTTTGCAGTGAACTCACTGCAGGCAAACCGATCACACCTATGGACAGTGTAGTCATCCATGATTTTCTATCATGCTCGAACAAATGTTGTTGGGGATTGGAAATATAAAGCAAGCTGGCATACGGTCGATCATTAATTATCGGTTTTTTTACTTCTAGATTTTCCGGTGTAAATAATGCCATCCCTACTTCATAGGTGTGTAATGCAAGATCACTTTTCTCAAAAAGATGCGAGGCTCCAAACGTATCATTGATGAATGACAATCCGGAATTGATGAATGAAAGGTGTGTCTCTGCAAATGAACCCGAAAAAGCGACAGCGATACCCGCGGTATAATCATCATCTTCATAATTTTTCAAGAACAAATCATTATCGAGGTAAATCGAAACAGCCAGTTTATCCTGCCGGAAATATTGCGGATCAAATGAGCTATTTTCTTTATCACAGGTCGGCAAACATTCAGATGTTTTTTCAGTCGGGAAAGCTGACATAGGAAATACGGTGATCATTATGCATAAGCATAATGGCCATCGCCGATTTCCCTTTGATATTCTTCGTAGATCCATAGATGTTGCCAATTCCTGTTTTTGAAGTATCCAAAAGAACCTTACCTAACAGGCTTTTATTGATCTTACCGTAATTGTCTTTAAAACAGGAACATCTTTGTACATGGAATACTATTTGCTCAAATAGGCCATTGCTGATTCAAGGCCTTCAATAGTCAGTGGGTACATTTTGTTGCCAACCAGCTTTTCGCAGATCTCGATAGATTGCGTATAGTGCCATTGCTGTTGTGGAACAGGATTCAACCACACCATTTTATCAAAGGTTTTTTTGAGCTTTTCGAACCAGTAACGTCCTGGCTCATCATTCCAGTGTTCAACACTGCCACCTGCCGAAACAATTTCATAAGGCGACATGGAGGCATCACCAATAAATATCACTTTATAATCCTTGGCATATTTATGGATAATGTCATCAATTTTGATGCCCTCACTGTGGCGACGATAACCATTTTGCCAAACAGTTTCATAGATGAAGTTGTGAAAATAAAAATACTCAAGATGTTTAAATTCAGATTTGGCAGCACTGAATAATTCTTCGCACAAGCGCACAAACGGATCCATTGAGCCGCCAACGTCAAAAAACAACAATACTTTTACTGCATTATGACGCTCGGGGCGCATCTTTATATCGAGGTATCCGGCATTTTTTGCCGTTGAAGAAATAGTATCTGGCAAATCAAGTTCATCATGCGCGCCAGTGCGAGCAAATTTACGCAAGCGCCTTAATGCCACAGAGATATTACGTGATCCCACCGCAACAGAATCATCAAGATCCTTGAATTCGCGCTGATCCCACACTTTGGCGGCTTTCTTGTTTTTGCCATTCGGCCCTACCCTGACACCTTCGGGATGATATCCTTCTTGCCCAAACGGTGATGTGCCGCCCGTGCCTATCCATTTATTGCCACCTTCATGTTTTTCCTTTTGCTCTTCAAGGCGCTTCTTGAATTCCTCGATAAGTTTTTCCAGACTACCTAACGATTGAAGTTTGGCTTTATCTTCTTCCGAGAGCGCCTTTTCAAGTTCCTTTCGTAGCCATTCTTCGGGAATCAGTTTTTCGAGCAGGTCATCGAAGCTCTGGATATCCTTGAAATACGCACCAAAAGCCCGATCAAACTTATCGTAGTATTTTTCATCCTTCACCATGATGGCGCGACTAAGAATGTAAAAATCATCAATACTGGAAAATATAACACCACTTTTCAAGGCTTCAATCAAATCGAGCAATTCCCGAATGGTGACGGGAATCTCTGCTTTTTTTAAGCCAAAAAAGAAATCAATTAACATCCGGCTAACCTGCAGTTAACGATTGGTACGGCGATGCATAAATGCCAGACGCTCGAGCAAATGCACATCCTGCTCATTTTTCATCAGCGCACCGTAGAGCGGAGGAATGGCTTTCGAACCATCGAGGTCTTTCAGTATTTCATCAGGAATATCATCGGCCATTAACAGTTTCAGCCAATCGATCAATTCCGATGTTGACGGCTTTTTCTTTAACCCAGGCACATTACGGATATCAAAAAACACATTCAGGGCATCATTCACCAGACTTTGTTTGATATTGGGATAATGCGCATCAATGATCAGCTGCATGGTGTCGCGATCAGGGAATTTGATGTAATGGAAAAAACAACGGCGCAAAAAAGCATCGGGCAGTTCTTTTTCATTGTTACTGGTAATAATGATAATCGGGCGATGTTTGGCTTTCACCACTTCGCCGGTTTCATACACATGGAATTCCATCTTGTCGATCTCTACCAGCAAATCGTTAGGGAATTCAATATCGGCCTTGTCGACTTCATCAATCAGCAATACCACTTGTTCATCTGACGTAAAGGCATCCCACAATTTACCTTTTTTAATATAGTTGGCAATATCGTGCACTTTATCATTACCCAACTGGGAATCCCGCAAGCGCGATACGGCATCGTATTCATACAAGCCTTGCTGGGCTTTGGTGGTCGATTTGATATGCCATTGCAACAGGCGCTTGCCCATGCCAATGGCCAATTCCTCTGCCAGTAACGTTTTGCCTGTGCCGGGCTCACCCTTGATCAATAAAGGCTTTTGCAATGCAACAGCAGCATTCACCGCCAGCTGTAAATCTTCAGTAGCTATATAACGTTCAGTGCCTTTAAAACTCATGGTATTTCCTCGTTGTCTTGTTCGGTTGTTCAATTAAAGTGAATAATGTTCTACAGGTACACCACTATGGAAACGGAATTGCGGATCTTCGCTTTGTATCGCTTCACGCTCTATTTCCCCAAAAAACGCCACTCGTTCGGCAATGGGGTATGGCGCATATTTTTCAGCCAGTTCAAGGTAATGCTGAAAGTGGCGTGCTTCGGATTTTAATAATGACACATAAAACTTGCTGAGTTCCTCATCTAAATGGGGGGCAAGCTTGCTAAAACGCTCACAGGAACGGGCTTCGATATAGGCACCAACGATCAGCGAATCGATAAGACGCTCAGGATCTTTGACGCTGACGGCTGAATTCAGCAGACCTACATAGCGTGATGCTTTCATAGGGCGAAAACGCATACCACGTTTTTTCAACAGTCGAATCACTTGTTCAAAATGCACCAGCTCTTCGCGTGCGAGGCGTGACATTTTATCCAGCAATTCCGGTTTTTCCGGGTAGCGAAACATCAAGGTAACGGCAGAACGTGCAGCGCATTTTTCCAGATAAGCGTGATTTAACAGCAAGATATCCTGATGTTGCAGAGCCACCTGAAGCCAGGCATCAGGGGTTTCACAAGGCAAAAAAGCCAGTAATTCGGAAAGGGATTGTGGATCAACAAACTGCATGAAAAAAATTCGGGTCAGCGAAAAAAACGAATTGTAACACTTGAAGCAAAAAAGACAGAACCCCGTCTCATTGATACGTTATTTTGCTGGATGATTGATCATTTACTGGCAAAAAGATTTGCGTATTGGATGTCAAAATACATGACATCATTTTGCTGAAGATGATTTTCAAAAGTGCGTTTGATCAGCACTTTATCCATACAATCCTTGTATAACTTGGCCTCAGCATAATTGAATGCCTTTTCCACTAATTCTTCAGGACAGCCATGTTTCATCAAATTCGGTTCAATTTCAGAATGTAAAAAATTCAAGCCTTGAGTCAGGCGATTTTCTTTCATGGTTCGGATAAAACTGTTTACTGCAGCAATCGCTAATTGTTGCTGCTCAGAGATATTTGAGTGCGAAGATGTTGAAATCGGGCGACCGCTTGTTTGGTCAGTAGCAACCGGGATTGGAACATTAGGGGCTACATTAGTGAGTGTAGCTGCCGTTAAAGGTTGGGTAACTTTTTTTGATATTGAATTGGGTTGCGCCACATCAGCGGATGATTTGGACAAATAATATTCTTTAACCGCTTCCAGTGTAGGCACAACAACTCGAGCTCCTTTTGGCTGAATAATCGCCCAGGAACCATCAAGCTGGGATTTTAACTGGCAACCCAGAGATTTGAGTTCAACTTTTAATGTGGGTAGCCGCAGATCCCATTGTTCTCTTTGCTCTGCGCTGGGTATTGGCAAATTGGCTTTTATTGAAACCTCGACATCCACAGGTTTATTTTGCGTAATGACAGGCTTTGGAGCAGTTATTGGCGCGGGCTTTGGCGAAGTTATTGCAATGGTATTTTCAGCGGTATTGACAGTAGCTTGCCTGGCTGGCGGACTAGATTCTTGTTTATCCAAAAAGGGATTGGGCTTTGAGCGTGACTCTTCGATTTTCATCTTCATTGAAGTGACGGGGATCGCCACCGGTGTTGCTTCAACAGGTGGTTTGGCTGTATCGGGCTTAACTACTGCTTGCCCTGTTTTTCCTAGAATATAGAGGTTCACATCCTCCAAAGTAGGCACTATGACACGTGTACCCTTGGGTTCACAAATGGCCCAAGTACCATCCAATTGCGATTTCAGTTTACAGCCAAGGGGTCTTAAATCATTTTTTACTGTGGAAAATGTAACTACAGACATAGGGTTTAAACTCCGTTTTATTAACCTGCTGCCAATGCATCATCGTTTATTTTAATCCAACCGGAGCCCTCGGGTTTGATACCAAACCAGCTTTTCACTTCCTGTACCTGTTTCATTTTCTCTTCTTCATTAGCAAATTGAAACGATGGCGAAATACGAATGGAAATGGTTTTTTGATTACCCCATGGCCATAACACACAATAAATAAAGGTATCTTCAATGGCTTCCGACGTAAATAACAACTGCCCGGCCTTTAAGCCACCCATTTCATTAATGACCGCACGTATATTATCGGGAGCACTAC
Source organism: uncultured Spongiibacteraceae bacterium (assembly GCA_964617765.1). Classification (GTDB taxonomy): domain Bacteria; phylum Pseudomonadota; class Gammaproteobacteria; order Pseudomonadales; family DT-91; genus CAZTZY01. The sequence continues at coordinate 34,085 of CAZTZY010000010.1, read as the reverse complement.
CAATGTTGGAGCTATCCCAGATATTTTTAAAATACTTTTCCAGAATGCCGTGTACATTTTCTTCATTATCGATTCCAAATTCGGCTAATGCCGTTTGAAACCGGTCATCCCATTTCCATTTCAACAGATTATTCAAGTTACCAATAAATTCCTTACAAACTGATTCCAGTTTTGAATCTGAATGAACTTGTAATTGTACTTGCTCGGTAACTACCGGATTTTTCTTTACAGGGGAAACTGCCCACCATATATAACCAATCAATACAGCCTGCAAAGGTAATCGCAAATAAAGAAACGCAGCAGGAATTTCTGAATATAAATGGGCATTGATTGCCATGTGGATATTAGCCGGGAAAACCGCTACACATAAGGCAATAAGGCTATAAGCGGAATAAACGCGAGTGTACGGAATCAAAATGCCAATGGCACCTAATAATTCAAAGACTCCTGTGAGATAAACCAGTTCACGATGCAAAGGCAAATATGTTGGCATCGACATCACCAAAAAATCAACAAACACAAAATGTCCAATGCTGCCAAGCAAGAAAAATAGAGAAACGAAGTAAACTGAAATTCTGGGCACAACAACATCCTTTCTTCGAGAGAATTTTACAGGGGAAACTGCCCACCATATATAACCAATCAATACAGCCTGCAAAGGTAATCGCAAATAAAGAAACGCAGCAGGAATTTCTGAATATAAATGGGCATTGATTGCCATGTGGATATTAGCCGGGAAAACCGCTACACATAAGGCAATAAGGCTATAAGCGGAATAAACGCGAGTGTACGGAATCAAAATGCCAATGGCACCTAATAATTCAAAGACTCCTGTGAGATAAACCAGTTCACGATGCAAAGGCAAATATGTTGGCATCGACATCACCAAAAAATCAACAAACACAAAATGTCCAATGCTGCCAAGCAAGAAAAATAGAGAAACGAAGTAAACTGAAATTCTGGGCACAACAACATCCTTTCTTCGAGAGAATTTAATTAATTAAAGACTACAAACTGCATTTAAGCAAAGTTATGGAAATATCTTTGGTAATGCGCTACGGATAATGTGTAAAACTCATGATCAACATCATCGCATATCATTTTTATTGAAAAATTTTCAAATTCCGGCATTAACTGCAAGCCAAAATTGTCGAGATTTTTTATCTGGCTAGCGCCAGCCTTCAGCAGTTCGTAAGCCTGACAATACAGGTTTCTATGTTTTGATACCGTAACAGGCTGATTCTGGATTTGCCATTTCAACCTTTCTTCATCGGTGATGATAAACTTGTTTTGAATTATTTGTGTAAGCAACGTCACCAGTCGCACTTCTATATGTGCCTTTTGACTATAAGTGTATCCATTCCAGTCAATTACTTCATGTGCATAACGCTTGCAACCACGACATACATCATCGCCAATGCCGGTTGAGCAAATTCCTACACAGGGAGTTTTGATATGCACTAGATTCATCGCGGCATCATAAAGTGCCTCTTTGGTGCATTGCAAGCTTGTCCAGATCAGGTAAAAAATGCCCTTAATAAATCAGCCAGAATGCGTATAATGAGTTTCGACAAAACGTCAGTGTGTGCACTGACATCCCCGACTGCGGCGATCCCGTATGCGGGTAACCATAACCCTTTTTGAGGAGAACACCGTGTTAGAAGCTTATCGCGCGCATGTTGCAGAACGTGCAAAACTGGACATACCGCCAAAACCCCTATCCGCTGAGCAAGTTGCCGGTTTAGTTGAGTTATTAAAAAATCCGCCAAAAGGTGAAGAAAACGCTTTAGTGGATTTAATCACCCACCGCGTTCCACCGGGAGTTGATGAAGCAGCTTATGTCAAAGCCGCATTTTTATCCGCCATTGTTAAAGGCGAAACCCGTTCTCCCCTGATTGATAAAATCCATGCCATAAAATTGCTGGGCAATATGCACGGCGGTTACAACATTGAAACTCTCGTCAATGCACTCGACGAGGCCAGTATCAGTACTCAAGCGGCAACTGAACTCAAACACACTTTATTGATGTTTGACATGTTTCATGATGTCGAAGAAAAAGCCAAAAAAGGTAATGCACAAGCGAAAGCGGTTTTGCAAAGCTGGGCTGATGCCGAATGGTTCACTAGCCGCCCCAAAGTGTCTGAAAGCATTAAAGTGGCTGTATTTAAAGTCACTGGCGAAACCAATACCGATGATCTTTCCCCTGCCCCTGATGCCTGGAGTCGTCCTGATATCCCATTGCATGCTCTGGCCGCATACAAAATGACCCGCGATGGTTTGACCCCTGATGAACATGGCGTTACTGGCCCAATGAAACAGGTTAAAAAGGTTCAGGCGCAAGGCTTACCTGTTGCGTTTGTCGGTGATGTGGTAGGTACAGGTTCATCACGTAAATCGGCCACTAACTCGGTGTTATGGTTCTTCGGCGAAGATATGCCCGGTGTACCCAACAAAAAAGGTGGCGGTATTTGTATCGGTGGTAAAGTCGCACCTATCTTTTACAACACCATGGAAGATGCTGGAGCTCTGGTATTTGAAGCACCAGTGGATAACCTGAACATGGGTGATGTGATCGAAATTCGTCCCTATGAAGGCAAAATCCTTTCTGCCGATGGCAAAGTATTATCTGAATTTGCGCTGAAATCGGATGTTTTACTGGATGAAGTGCAAGCGGGTGGACGTATCAACCTGATTATCGGTCGCGGTTTAACCGGCAAGGCGCGTGAATCCCTGGGATTACCTGCTTCTACCCTGTTCCGTATGCCTGTAACGCCAAAAGATACCGGTAAAGGTTATACACTCGCTCAGAAAATGGTTGGCAAGGCCTGTGGAGTAAAAGGTATTCGTCCTGACACCTATTGCGAACCGAAAATGACCACTGTGGGTTCGCAAGATACCACTGGCCCGATGACTCGCGATGAATTGAAAGACCTGGCTTGCCTGGGCTTCTCTGCGGATTTGACCATGCAAAGCTTTTGCCATACCGCAGCGTATCCAAAACCTGTGGATATCGAAACGCAGCATACCCTGCCTGATTTCATTATGACCCGCGGCGGTGTTTCCTTGCGTCCTGGTGATGGCATTATCCACTCATGGCTTAACCGGATGTTGTTACCCGATACGGTTGGTACTGGTGGCGATTCACACACCCGCTTCCCGATGGGCATTTCCTTTCCTGCTGGTTCTGGGCTGGTTGCTTTTGCTGCGGCCACTGGCGTTATGCCGCTGGATATGCCGGAATCGGTATTGGTGCGTTTTAAAGGCAATATGCAACCTGGCATCACCTTGCGTGACCTGGTGCATGCGATTCCTTATTACGCCATCAAGGAAGGTTTGTTGACGGTTGATAAAAAAGGCAAAAAGAACATTTTCTCGGGTCGCATTCTGGAAATTGAAGGCCTGAAAAAACTGACCATCGAACAAGCCTTTGAATTATCCGATGCTTCTGCCGAACGTTCAGCTGCTGGCTGTACCATTGCGCTGGATATCGATTCATTGTCGGAATACCTGCGTTCGAACGTTACGCTGTTACGTTCCATGATTGCTGATGGTTACGGCGATGCCCGTACCCTGAACCGTCGTGTACAAAAAATGGAAGAATGGCTGGCCAATCCTTCACTGATGAAAGCCGATGCTGATGCCGAATATGCCGCAGTCATTGAAATTGATCTTGGTGATATCAAGGAGCCCATTGTTTGCTGCCCTAACGATCCTGATGATGCCCGTTTATTATCAGAAGTGGCTGGTGACAAAGTTGACGAAGTGTTTATCGGCTCTTGCATGACCAACATCGGCCATTTCCGTGCCGCAGGCAAATTGCTGGAAAAACACAAAGGCGGCCTAAGCACCACATTATGGATTTCACCACCCACCAAAATGGACGAACACCTGTTGAGGGAAGAAGGCTACTACAACATTTTTGGCCGTGTTGGCGCACGTACAGAAATGCCTGGCTGTTCTTTGTGTATGGGTAACCAGGCACGCGTTAAGTCGAACAGCACCGTACTTTCAACCTCAACCCGTAACTTCCCTAACCGTTTGGGCGATGGCGCGAATGTGTACCTGACTTCAGCAGAACTTGCCGCTGTCGGTGCTATCCTGGGCCGTTTGCCAACTCCGGCAGAATATCTGGAATATGCCGACAAACTCGATGCAATGGCTGGAGAAATCTATCGCTACCTGAACTTCGACCAAATCGCCGAATTCCAGAAGAGTGCTGAAGAAGGCAAACGCATTGCTGCTGTAAACATACAGGAAGTCCAGGTTTAACGACCTTGCCCGGATAGCTGTGCTATCCGGGTATTATTCTCCCTTGCCTCATAACTCTTCATAACCTTTTGCATAAACCCACGATCAACTTCAAGTGACTGAAATCCCAGAAATATTAGCATTCCATTATTACCCCAAACGACTGTTAAACTTGCCAATAATGGCAAACTACTATAGATTACGCGACCTGCACGGTGAGGTGTCAGAGTGGCCGAATGAGCACGCCTGGAAAGTGTGTATACGGAAACGTATCGAGGGTTCGACTCCCTCTCTCACCGCCAAAAATAAATAAAGCCAGCCTAGCGCTGGCTTTTTTATTTTTGCGATGTGGGATTGGAGGAGAACACTCGCGGTTCGATCAATTTGCCGGAAGCAAATTGGGACGCCGTAGGCGCCCGCAGGGCGAGGTACAGGATGTACCGAGTCACTCCCGACCGCAAACAATTCACCCGCCTAGCGCTGGCTTTTTTATTTTTGCGATGTGGGATTGGAAGAGAACACTCGCGGTTCGACCAATTTGTCGGAAGCAAATTGGAACGCCGAGGGCGCCGCAGGGCGAGGTACAGGATGTACCTAGTCACTCCCGACTGCAAACAATTCACCAGCCTAGCGCTGGCTTTTTTATTTTTGCGATGTGGGATTGGAAGAAAACACTCGCGGTTCAACCAATTTGCCGGAAGAAAATTGGGACACCGTAGGCGCCCGCAGTGCGAGACACAGGATGTACCGAGTCAGTCCCAACGGCAAAAAATTCACCTTCCTAGCGCTGGCTTTTTAATTTTTGCGATGACGGCATTAGATAAAAAACCTCACCAGGTTCGATCCTACAAGGTTTCATAATAGCATCGTACATGACAGATGAAGCATGAGTAACTCGCTCGCATTTACCTGGAGGTTTTTCTCTCTTCTTTCCAAAGCCTGATGCGCTCAGGAATAACCATTAACATGGGTGTTAATATCAAGGTGAGTATGGTGGCAAAACTCAACCCATACACCAGGCTCGCCGCGAGGGGCTTCCAGTAACCTGCAACCTGGCCTCGCATCGTAATGTCACGACCCAGCAAATCGACGCTGACGCCGAGAGCTAATGGCACCAGTCCTAAACCTGCCGTGATAACCGTGAGGAATACCGGACGTAATCGCTGGGCACCTGTGCGCACAGCCAATTCAATCAAGGTCAATTCAGGTTGTGTACGGCGTAAATGATTGTAGGTATCTAACAGAATTATATTGTTGTGAACAATAACACCCGCAAGGGCTACAATACCAACACCACCCAACACGATACTGAAAGGTTGCTGGAATATCATATGCCCTAGCAATACACCAGCCGTAGACATTACCACCGAGGAAAGCACAAGGAAGGTTTGGTAAAAGCTGTTAAATTGCGCCACCATCAATGCCATCATCAGCATCATTGCCAAGAGGAAGGCTATACCTAAAAATTGTACTGTCTCTTCCTGGTTCTCGCTGGCTCCACGGAATTTATACGTCACCCGTGGATCAATATTGGCATCTGTATCGAGCCATTTTTGTATTTCGGCAATTTTTTCATTGGGCAATACACCCAATTCCGCATTGGCAAACACGGAAGCAACACCCCGCCCATTCATGCGCTGCAATTTATTCACATTGGGCATGGCAACACGCTTAACAAAGTTACTGATAGGCACCGCACCTTTAGGGGTATTAACGGTAAGCACATCCAGAGCCTTGATATTACGCTGATCCAAAGGATAACGAATGCGGATATCCACCTCTTCCTCTGCATCATCGGGGCGATATTTACCAATCAATACCCCATTGGTAACTAACTGTACTGCTAAACCGGCATCGGCAACACTGGCACCATAGAGCGCTGCCTGGGCACGATCAACCTGTAATTCCCATTCGATCCCGGGCAAGGGCAAGGTATCCTTGATATCCACCAAACCGCTGACATGATCTGTCAAATATTCGCGGACACGCACGGCTTCTGCCTGCAAAACCTCCTGGTTATCAGACTGGAATTCAATCTGCACATCACTGGAAATGGGTGGACCACCTTTCAGGCTGTCTGCAAAAATGGTAATGCCCGGCAGATGCTTGGTGCGTTCACGTATATTCCAGAACACTTCTTTACTAGTTGCTGCGCGTTCACTGGAAGGCACGAGTTCCACCAGTATATGGCCTATCTCATCTTCCGAGGCATTGCGCCGACCTTGTGCCGTACCTACCGGATAAGCAGTGGTGTAGACCGAATACACATGCGGTGTTGAACGGATAATACTTTCGACTTCCATCACCAGGTTGGCAGATTCTTGTGACGATAAATTACCGCGTGTGCTGATATTCACTTCTCCGTGAACACCTTCGCTTTCGGTAAAATACTGGGTACCAAAATTGTAAGAACCGTAAAGAACAAATATGCCAATCAGCATACTTAACATGATCACCAGAGACCTTACCGGTTTTAACAATACGCGCTCAATCAAGCGCGCATAAGCGCCGGTGATACCTTGCAGTTCACGTGGATCGCCATGTTCCAGCAACTGTATTTTTTTTATCGCCTCTTCATCCAGATGCGCCTTGCCGAACAATGCACCGAGAACCGGCAGAATGACTAACGCAAATATCAAGGAACAAAATAAAACCGCGAAAACGGTAATGGGCAATATACGCATGAATTGGCCATCAATACCGGGCCAAAACATCAACGGCAAAAATGCTGCCAGTGTAGTTAACATGGACGCCGTAGCAGGTGCGAACATACGTAAAGAAGCGGCAATATAAGCATCTTTGGGCGATAATCCATCAGCCATTTTACAATCAGCATATTCCGCAATCACTATGGCTCCATCCACTATCATACCCAGCGCCAGCAACAAGCCGAACAACACCATGAAATTGAAGGAGTAACCTAGCAAATATAAAACGGTAATACCCCCTAATGTAGCAACAGGCACACCCATACTCACGAGTATCGAAGAACGTAATCCCAGCGCAGCAACGACTACCACTAACACCAATACCAGAGCTGCAAGTATATTACCTTCCAGTTCCTCTACCATTTGCAAGGCAAATGGTGATGAATCAAATACCGTCATCAGGCGAATACCGGCGGGCAGGTTTTTGCTTTCTTCTGTCAATAATGCTTTAACACTATTGGCAACATTAATCATGTTACTGCCACCACGCTTGCTGACTTCTATCGACATAGCCTGTTTGCCATTAACAAGGGTCAGTGTTTCGGCATCTTTAAAAGTGCGGCGAATCTCCGCGACATCACCCAGTTTTACTACACCTTCACTGGTCGATTTCAAAGGTAAATTATACAAATCCTGATAGTTTTCAATCAAGCCAGGCAGTTTTACAGAGAAGCGCCCTTTGCCTGTATCGATATCCCCTGCAGGAACTAACATATTATTCATGCTCACTGCACGCATCAGTTCCGAGCTGTTGACATTGTAGCTTTGCAATTCACTGCTATCGACGATAACTTCGAGAACTTCCTCACGCGCACCAACGATGTTCACCGTCAACACATCAGGCAAAGTTTGTATCTTTCTGCGCAAGATCTGCGCGTGATTATATAAAACGCGCTCTTTTACTCCTTCTGCCACAAGACCTATGGCAATCACCGGGAATTGATCGGATGTGAGTTCCTTGATGACCGGTTCTTTGGCAGAATCAGGAAATTCTGATCGCGCCCTGGTCATTGCTGCACGCACATCACTTAACGCTGCATCAACATTGGTATCACCTTCGAACTCCAGTACAATATTGACGTAATTTTCGAGTGCACGAGCTGTCATTTCCTTAACACCGGAAATGTTCCTCAGTTCAACTTCGCTAGGCTTGATTAATAAACGAATGCCATCTTGTGGTGAAACGCCATCTAACATAACCAAAATGGAAATATAGGAAGTATTGATACTTGGCGTGGATTCAACAGGCATGTGCCGATACGAATAAATACCAACAATTACAACCAGCACCAATAAACTGAGGGTTGTGCGGCTATTGTGAATGATGCGTTGTAAAAAATTCATTGAGCTGTTCCGGCTGCTGCGGGTTTTTCATCCATATTGATAGCCTGCACCTGATCTCCATCAGAAACCAGTTCCTGGCCAACAGTGATCAAGTCAATTTCGGCCGGCAAGCCGGTTACCCATACACCATCGGCTGTTTCACGCACCACAGCCACATAATGAAATTCAACCTTGCTTTCACTGTTGACGATACGTACACCGACACGACCGGAATCATCAAGCGCCAATACAGCAGGTGACATATGATGAGCTAACACTTCTTGCAAGGGAATGATAATCTTGGCAGTTATGCCATCGCGCACACTGTTGTTATTCACGTCCAGTTCAGCTTCAACACTATAGGTACGGGTTTCCTTATCTGCCGTTCTGGCAATAAAACTGATCTTGCCATTCAGTAAATCGCCACCACTCAGCAATACCTGAACTGTTTGTCCCAGAACCAGTTTTTGCACATCCTTTTCAGCCACCTGCCCTATCGCCAACAAACTGGATTCATCCAGTAACCTTGCACAGATGCCATTTCGATCAATTAACGCGCCAATTTCTGCTGGCCTGTCTTCCACAAAACCGGCAAAAGGTGCGCGCATTTGTAAATGCGCTACATTCAATTCAGCAACTTTCAAATTGGCGCGTGCGCCTTCAAGAGCAGACTTATTTGAAGCGATAGCGGTCGATGAAATGAGTCCGTTTTTTTGCAAGGTCAATGCACCATCATAATCAATCTGGGCTTTCTCAACCGTGGCTTTAGCCCTCGCTAACTGGGCGCGGCGGTCGTCTTCAGCCAATTCGCATAAAACATCCCCGGCTTTGACACGCTGACCTTTCTCTGCTGGTACGGAAACGATACGGCCGCCTATTTCAGCTTTAACATCTACCAAACGTTTGGCCTCCGTTCTGCCCATAACCACAACTTCAATATGCTGGTTTTGAGCTGTCAAATGTTTGACGCGTACTTTTACTGGCTCTTTAGTGGATGCCGTGGTTTTCTCCAGCGACTGATCTTGATGTTTGCTCTTGGCGGGAAAGAATACCCCGCTTAACATCCAGACACTGATAACAGAAATAATCAGCAGAGCAATGAAATACGTTTTTTTCACAAAATCCCCTTAAACACATGTATTGAATATATTGTGCCACATTGCCAATAATTCACTTTAAACAGGCCCATATACGCATCGATCGCTGAAATAGCCCAAGATGACATCACTATATCCAAACATGACTGTACGGTTTATTAAAATATGTTAAGTATGAAGTGAAGTTAATGATGAATACATCATACAAAAAGGTGGTAATACCTAGATAACTTATCAATCTGATCATCTTTGCAAGTTGATCTTATTTAAAGGTCAATGTTTCAGGTTTTAATGGATGCCGATATACCTAAAGCCTCTGGCAATTCATTTTTCAAGTTAGCAATAAAGCCTCTACTGCATCATGCAAATGATTCAGAGCGACAATGCCATTCTCGCTTTTCAATGCTTCATTAAAATGAATATCCAGGCGTTGCAGTGCTGCATTCACCTCATGTATTTGCTGGCGAATTTTTTTTACCAGCAATGCATTTGAACCCTCACTCTCAAGTATCGATAATAAGCCGGTATTATGTGCATCGAGTAACTTGCCCAAAACAAATAGATTTGAACGAATTAACGCCAATGATTTCTGACTACGCCATGCTTCAGAGGCATAAAGATTGACCCGTTTTTTTTCTGCTTGCAGGCCTAACGGGAATGCTATTTTATCGGTTTTGATCCTTTCAAGCTCTGCGACAATGGAATGCAGCACAAGAGCCATCGGATGTTGTTCTGCCTTATTCTTCGCGGAAGCATAAAAAAACTGCCGATAAGAGCCATCATAAGACCACTCTTTCGACATACTCGCTGATACATCAGCCAGTTTTTTACTGCTGTATTGCAGATAAAAACACCTTTGCTGCGCTGCAATGCCCATCGCACCGAATAATTCCGGTGTATTTTCCTTATCAAACAGTACATATTCCAAAGCTGACAAACCTTGCGCAGGAATTGCCGCATGCTCAATATCGGCTGCTGTTAACGGTTGCTCCCGAGCCAGCAATGCCTTAACTGCATTACCAATGTCGTTATGTGTATCGGGCCAATATTGATATTGATTACGCATGCCAGGCGACTCTATCGGGCCAAACCTGAATATTTGCGCCTGTTCCCATGCAGACATAGATACCAGCCAAGCGTGCCGTAAATTTTTTAATTCTTTCTGATTGATCATTGCATCTGTACACGCTGTAGCGGACGCTTGAACCAAAACAGCGGTTTGACCTGCCAATAATTGATACGCAGGTGCAATAATTTTTTCACTGATAGCGGACGCAAACGACGGCTTCTCTCCCGCGCAGGAGATTACCAATAACGATATACCCAACACCATGCCTGCTTTTTTTATCACCATAATGCACACTTGCCACAAGAAAAAGGAAACAGAAAAGAGCGCCTGAATAGTATTTTGGCTAAATCATATCCTACTTGGCAACTCGCCTATATTGGAACCCTATTTGAACAATGCTAATACAGTCGACACTTTTCGAGAAAATTTATAAATGAAAATTAAGTGATTTTTGGTTTGCAGGATGTTGAATGGTTATGGAACAGCATTGTAATTGCTCATCTTCAAGAGGTGGCAATCCGTTTTGTTGCAGTAATTCAACGAGAGTAGACTCAATATGCTGGGCGTTATTAATACGGATAAAACTCGTATTATTATAGGCGGTATATTTAAGCAGTGTGACTGGATAGGCCTTTCCATCTACTTGCAACTGCTCATCACCTTCCAGTTTGGCACGAACGCCAAGGCGATAGTCCTTGCTGATCGTATCTTCAGCTAACTGTTCTTCCAGGATTTTTCCAAACTCTGGAGTATGGGCAATCACGACCAAACCGGTAATTTCACCATTGGCAGGATCTACAAAATAACAGTCAACATCCTTTGGCAAATCACGCTCAATCAAACGTGCCAGTGTTAGATGATCACCATATAAGGATAATTCCTGCATGATACCTTCAGGCTTGATCCAGACACTGAATTGCTTGTTACTTTCCACGCAACGCAAAGGGGGTAACTTGATGGCGAGAAAATCCTCATCAAAATAGATATGGATCTCATCATTTAATTTAACAGTATCTTTTGCACGACGAACCGGTTGCGGTTCCAGCCCCTTGCGATTTAGCCAAACCGCGCCTTTTTGCATGGCATCCTTGATTTTGGCTTTGGAAATTGGCAATTCATCGGCTAAAAAATCTACAATAGGAATACTGGCGCGTTGGGAATGAAATGCCTTGGCAAATTTCTCCATAACTTAATGAGAACCGTTAGTGTGCAAACCGCATTCACGGTTGGCTTCCACTTTTGTTGGATCGAAATAATGTTTGCAATTGGGTAACTTATGCTCGGCCATATAAGTTTGCACTTGTTGATCAGTCCAGTAAAAAATCGGGGCCACTTTTAAAATACCACGAGCATCTATTGAAACAATATCCAGATTGCGGCGATGCTCGGTTTCTTCCTGCCGAATCCCCGTTAACCAGACTTCCGGCTTGAGTTCATTTAACGCGCGTTCAAATGGTTCCAGTTTTACCTGGCGCGTAAACTCATCAAAGTGAGCATCATCGATACTGGGGATATTGCCCAATACAGCACTTCGACGTTCCGCCGACATTAACGGGTTATAGATATGCATATTTAAATGCAGGTTTTTCATCAATTGATCAGCGACGACATAGGCATCTTTCACGTTATAACCGCTATCAATCCATACCACAGGTACTGAATTATCTACACTGGATAACAAATGAAGTGAAACCGCTGAATCAAAGCCGAAACTGCTCGTCATGATCGTGTTTTTCTTCAAGGATAAAGCCCATTGAATAATGCTTTCAGGGGCTTTATTCCTCAGTTCCTGATTAATTTTGGCTAAATCCAGCTCGATGATCTGCATTTTTGTTGAAATTCCAAGAATATAGGATGTTTGGGTTATATAGAGAGGCGGCAAATATAATGAATATTCACATTTATCTCAAATAACATAAGCTTATATCGATATAACTTCCTATTTCAAAACGGTGCGTTTCGATATAGTATAATCATCTGTAATCGGAAAACTGCCGTATACTAAACTGAAATATTCATACACAAAACGATAAAAAGGAACTCATTATGCGCTTTGCTTACCATGCCTGTATGTGCCCACCTGATCAATATCTGGAACTGGCACAAGCTGCTGAAAGAATCGGTTTTCATGGTTTTACCCTGCCCGATAGCATTTGTTACCCGAAAGTGGCTGATACTAAATATCCTTACAACGCTGATGGTTCTCGCAACTTTCTTGATGGCACACCTTTTATTGAGCCTTTTATCGCCATTCCCTGGATGGCAGCCGTCACCAAAAAAATTCGCTTCACCACCAGCGTGGTAAAACTGCCAATCCGTAACCCGGTATTGGTGGCAAAACAAATCACATCCATCAATACCATCACCAATAACCGTTTTGCCTTTGGCATTGGCCTTAGCCCCTGGATTGAAGATTTCGAAATCTGTGGCGAGCGCTGGGAAGGTCGCGGAGAACGCATGGATGAAATGATAGAAATTATCCGTGGTTTACATTCCGGTGATTTCTATGGTTTCAAAGGTAAATATTATGATCTCCCGGAAATCAAACTGTGCCCTGTTCCTACCCAACAAACGCCCATCCTTATTGGTGGTCACGCCGAATTGGCGCTGAAACGCGCAGCCAAAATTGGCGATGGCTGGGTACATGCCGGCGGCACCATCGATACGCTAAAACCCTTGATCGACCGCCTGAATGAGTTGCGCAAGGAATATGGTACGGATAAAAAACCGTTTGAAATCCATGCCATTACCGCCGATGCATTCAGTGCCGATGGTGTAAAACGCCTGAAAGAAATTGGTGTTACCGAATGCATTATCGGCGGTCGCGATGCCTATAAAGGCAAACAGGATATCTCTTCAGTGGCTGATAAAGTCATGATGATGGAATGGTTTGCCGAAAATATTATCGCCAAATCCTGATATTCAACGGTTAGTGTAATATGAATAAGGCCCAAACTTTTTTGGGCCTTTTTTATGTTCTTTTACTCTCTGTCTCTTTTTGCAGATAAACCGTTATAATCGATAAAACCTAAACACAGCGTATTTTCCATGAACTACATTCTTGCATTATTAGTCTTATTGCTCAGCTTTTCTGCTGACGTTTATAGCTCTGAGTTTGATACCCTCAAAAAACTCGCAGAGCAAGGTGATGCTGGCGCTCAATTTGATCTTGGTACACTTTACGATATTGGTGAAGGTGTACCCCGCGATTTAAAGGAAGCCGCAAAATGGTATCGAAAAGCTGCTGAGCAAGGCGAAGTAGCAGCACAATATAATCTGGCCATTATGTTCGACTCCGGGGAAGGTGTTGAAAAAGATATTGTAAAGGCTTATGCCTGGATGGCAGCCGCAGAAATGTTTGGTTATCAGGGTGCCATGGAAACCAGCCAGGGATTTCTCAGCAAGATGACTCCGGCACAACAAGATCAAGGTGAGGCGTTAGTGATAGAGATTGTTAACCGCATTACCAAACGTAATCAATATTCGCCGGAATTGGAGAAAAACGAATAAGGGCACCCAATGCCCTTTAGTCTCTCTTAAATGTAGACCTGATTTCAAAAAAATATAACTCAAGATGCAATTTTTCTGTGAAAATTAATAAGGCCTTTTTACAGTTAACACAGTGCCCTTAACCCAATAATCGTCACCACCCAATCTACCCAATGGATCTACCTTCAAAGGTGAAATGTTAGATCGACCATTACTCGCATTAACCAACTCATCAGCTATATAAATTTTTTTTACCAACCCAAAAATAATGGCTTGCGGCACAGAACCTATCTCCTTCACTTCCATCAATTCGCAAGCATAGGCAATCTTGCAACAACTTAAACGTGGCAATGAAAATCCCTCAAAGGCAGCCAAACCCAGGCCAAGCCTTTCAACTTCAGATTCTCCAAAAGGTAAAGTAGCAGAACTCGCCGTTACCGTTTCGGCCAATTCACTGCTGGCGATATGCACCACAAAGTGATGGCGCTCAATAATATTGAGTCGTGTATCTTTCAACGAACCATCGGGCTTTTTACCGATGGATATCATCAATACCGGCGGCTGTGTACTCACCGGAGAAAAATACGAAAATGGCGCTACATTAAAATTATTACTCACTTGTGAGCCAAAACCATTGTCAGTTAATACCCATGCTATCGGGCGCGGAATAATGGTCTGAATCATGGTGTGATAAAGTTGGGCAGGATTTAATTCATCAGGATTAATATTCATTTTCAACTCCATTGCGGCGAGTGCTTTTTAACCTTTGCAGCCATGGTATCATGCCCGCATGAAACTTGAGATTGTTTACCAGGATGAGCATTTTATCGCTATGAACAAGCCTGCAGGCTTACTGGTTCATCGCAGTCCTATTGATAAATATGAAACCCGGTTTGCGATTCAGATGCTGCGCGACCAGATTGGCCAGCGCGTTTATCCTGCACATCGCCTGGATAAACCCACTTCAGGAATCCTGATTTTTGGGCTCACTTCGCAGGCTGCCGCTAATCTGCACGAACAGTTCTCACAAGGCCTCACCAACAAAACCTATCTGGCTGTGGTGCGCGGTTTTACGCCCGATACCTTGCTGATCGATCACCCGGTAAAAGCCATTGATGACCCTTACGATGAAAATCATCAACAGGAAGCCAAACCGGCAATCACACATTTAAAAACACTGGATCGCTACCTGATTCCTATACCTGTCGATAAATACCCGGAAGGCCGTTATAGCCTGGTGCAACTCAATCCTGAAACCGGACGCAGGCATCAACTCCGCTATCACATGAAACATATTTCGCATCCCATCATTGGTGATGCCAAATACGGGAAAAGTAGCCATAACAGATTTTTCCAGACACATTTTCTCATCTCACGGTTATTGTTAGCGGCTACGCAATTACAGTTTATACATCCTTACACCAGTAAAACCGTCACCATTGATGCCACACCGGGTGAAGATTTTCTTTCATTAATCGAACAGTTAAGCACCTTTACAATTAACAGTATGGCCGAGGTAACTGATGCGCATTGACCAGTTTATAAGCCAGGCCACATCCTATAGCCGCAAAGAAGCAAAAAACCTGATTCGTGCTAAACGTATCGCCATTAACGATGTGCTGTGCACTAATGCCAATAGCCACATTACCGAAGCTGATATGATTACCCTTGATGGTAATCGTCTTGCATTGCCCGGTGAAATCTACCTGATGCTGAACAAACCGGCAGGCTATTGTTGTTCGCATGAGGATGATGGTTATATTTCCGCCTTAAAATTACTACCCAATTACCCTGTTAAACTGCATTTTGCCGGGCGACTTGATGCCGACACAACAGGCCTGCTGTTAATCAGCAGTGATGGCCAATGGTGCCATCGCGTGACCAGTCCGAAACAACGCATCGATAAACGCAAGGAAAAACACTACCGGGTTGAATTACAGCAAGCGTTATCGGCAGAAGATATTCAAACACTGCAAAAAGGTGTTCTATTGCATGGCGAAGACAATCCTACCCTGCCCGCTATAATCACAAGGGTCAGCGAAGGTGTTTACAACATTGCCATTTGCGAAGGCCGTTATCATCAGGTAAAACGCATGTTCGCTGCAGTGAATAATAAAGTACAATCACTGCACCGCTTCCAGATCGCCGACATTATGCTTGATGAAAATTTACTGGCCGGACAATTTCGCACTTTAACTAACAATGAGATTAAGCAGTTTAGCCATGACGCCTGAATTACACGTTCTTGATGATATACTGAGGAATTGCTCCCCCACCTCATTATGGTGCGCCGATGAAAATACCGCCGAGTATATACCATCAGTTTACAACGGCACTGTGCTTACCAATCGCTTTGATATTTATCAACAGTTACAACCCGTGAATGCCAATACATTGTTTAATGATTTTGATTTTCAGGTATTGCCTGCCAGCAATAACGATAAAATTGTCTTTCGCATTGCCAAGGAAAAAACCCTCAACCTGCACATTATTTACCAGGCTTTTGCTCGCCTGCAAAAAGGCCAGCGACTGGTGTTGATAGGCTATAAAAACGAAGGCATCGAGAGCCTGGCCTCTTTTATCAAGGAAAATTTAACACCTGAATTCGAACTGGAAAAACACAAGGCTCAACTGCGCTGTTTTGAATTTGTTGCGCAAGGCAAAACACAACACATTGAACAAGATAACTATGCGGTTCAGCAAGAAATAACACTGACTGACATCAGCTTCTTCAGCAAACCAGGCGTTTTCGGCTGGAATAAACTGGATAGAGGCAGCGTGCTTTTAATGCAGGCTTTTGATAAATCCGTAACCGTCTCCGACAAGATGATTCTGGATTTAGGTTGTGGTTATGGATACCTTTCAATTAAAGCCCGACAAACAGGTTTTACCCACATCGATGCCACCGACAACAATGCTGCAGCAATTATTGCCTGCGAAAAGAATTTTGCCCATTTCAAGATTGAAGGTGAGGTTTTTGCCGATAACCATGCGGAACATTGCCGAAAAAAATACGATATCGTGCTCTGTAATCCCCCTTTTCATCAAGGTTTTGACCATCGTAAAAACCTGACCGAGGTATTTATACATCAGGCACATAAACTGCTGAAACCGAAGGGTGAGGCCTATTTTGTGGTAAACCAGTTCATTGGCATTGAAAAAATTGCCGCTCCACTGTTTGAAAAATGTGAACTGATAGACAAAACGGCAGGATTTAAGGTATTTTTGTTAAAAAAAAAGTAAACATATAGTGGCAAGTCATTAACATTATTAGAATTTTTATAAAAACATTAGCGTTTTAAAGCTTAATGATTACAATAAAGTGATTGATAGGTTTAAGGGGCATACATCAGCCGTGTTTAAAATCCAGGAAAAAGACAAACCAGAAACCGCTACATGGCTTCGTGAAGAAGCTGTGATCATTGCCAATGATGGCACGGGTGACCTGCATTTTGATGCTACCACGCCTGATCCTGCCAAGGTAAAAATACAGATTGATAATGAAAAACCATACCTGGCTGACATGACCTTCAATCAACCTATATTTCTGAATGACCAGCCCATTCCACCGGGATCAAAACGTGTATTAAAACATGGCGATAAAATCCAGATTGCCAACTCCCATTTTGAAATCAGCGATCCGAAGAGTGTTGTCGACAAATTACAAAACCCGAGTGGCAACGATAACAGTCGTGATGAAACGCATTGGCGTCTGAAAGCTACAGGTAACTGGCTTGATGGACAGATTTTTACCCTGAAAGGAAAAACCGTTATTGGTAGAGATGCCTCTTGCAATATCACCATTCCCGGATCACATCTTTCACGTCGTCATGCTGAATTTTTAGCCGTTGGTACAAAGTTGATGATGAAGGATCTTGATTCTTCTAACGGTAGTTTTGTGAATGGCAAGCGCTGCAAAGAAGCACAATTGAATGATGGCGATGAAATAAAACTGGATGTATTAATTTTCAAGGTATTGGCACCTGAAGATAAAAACCTGCCACTGGAAAAAAGAAAAACTGTTACTGCTGACGCAATAAAAGACCCTGGCAGCCAACCTGAAAAAGATAGCGCTGATAAAAACTGGGTTACAAAGCCAACCTCCATTGGCAATACCGCCCATGATCCACATGACATACTATTGGCAAAACATATCCGTACCAAGAAAATCACTTATGCAGTTTTTGGTGTAGCGTTTGCCATTCTGGTTATTGTTGCAATTCTGATTCTTTAAGCTCCCTGTAGATACGTTACTTATCCTTTGAGACGTACAGAGACGTAGCATGCTACGTCTCTACAGCAAATCTACTATTGCTCTTGCTGCAGCATAAGGTGTGGTAACGGCACTGGTCACCTGGGCTTCCAATTGTGGAACCAGATGTTTTATTCGCGGGTTATTATTGAGTCTCCTGTCGATCATTTCGTGCAACAAACGACGCATCCATTCTATATTTTGTCTGGATCGTTTCTTGTCAAACACCTGCTCTTTATGTGCATTTAAATAATAATCGACAATCATACCCCAAACTTCCTGGATACCCTGTTTTTCTATTGCAGAACAGGTCATTACCCTGGGAGTCCAGAAACTGGTGTAATGCAGTAAATTGATGGCACTTTGATATTGTGCTTTGGTACGATTGGCCAGATTAATACTTTCACCATCACATTTATTGATAATCAAGGCATCGGCCAGCTCAATAATACCTTTTTTAATACCTTGAAGCTCATCGCCTGCGTTAGGCATCATTAACACAAGAAAAAAATCAACCATACTGGCCACTTCGTATTCCGACTGACCTACCCCTACCGTTTCAACTATGATCACATCATAACCTGCAGCCTCACAGAGCAGCATGGTTTCACGGGTTTTATGCGCAACTCCGCCCAAAGCACCTACAGAAGGGCTGGGACGGATAAACGCATTTTCTTCACGCGAGAGTAATTCCATACGGGTTTTATCGCCAAGGATGCTGCCTCCGGCAATCGGGGAACTGGGATCAACAGCCAACACGGCAACTTTTTTCCCGAGCTGCACAAGATACATGCCAAAGCTTTCAATAAAGGTCGATTTACCCACTCCTGGCACACCGCTTATTCCAATACGAACACTTTTCCCCGTTTGGGGCAATAGTGATTCCAGCAACTCTTGCGCGATTGCACGATCATGTTCTCTTGTGCTTTCAATCAATGTAATCGCTTTTGCCAAATCGCGGCGATTGCCTGAAAGTAAACTTTTAATGTTAATAGACATCAGTTTCGCAACTTATAAAAACAGCCATTCACAGCTGGCTAATGATCCAATCTTGAATCAGGTAAAGGAAACCGAGTGTCGATGAATTGCTTCCCGTTTCCACACAAATGCCTCGATATGATAATGAAACAAACCACAGATAAACATGATTTGCGCCCAGAACTGCATATAAGGTGGTATACCACTATCAATACCTTGTGGCTGATAGTAGCGATCAAAAGGACATTCATTCAATTCAAAAGCGGCCTTGTCGAAACCTAACAGTAAATCAATATAGAGGCTTCCGCATTGCACAGAATGCGCAATAACCATAGCCAGAATCGGGCACAAAAAAAGAACAGGAATGGGAATAAATTTCAACGCACGGTAAATATAATTACGCACCTTATCGCGGTTACGATTTTGATCATGTGTGCTGTATATAATGAAGGCTGTAATATCGTGCACAAAACGCGGGATGGCAATGACAAAAAAACCATAACCCATAACCAGCAAACCATAAGAGGACATCAACATCAGCAAGTTACTATAGACATACCATTTACCCAAATCACGCTGCGAATTACGGGTAATATAAATACCCTGCATAACAGTTAACACACTAAATAAGCCTGCTATCATTTTCATAATATCAAAAGCTGTAAACGCACCCAGAACCGGGGTATCTGTCCAGGTAACAAACACCATGCCATACATCAAGGTACTGGCTACTGTGGCAAGCCCTCGCCACACTTCATAGCTCTTGGTGGGGCGCACTTTCATCAACATCATGCCAATACCAAATTGCTGGGAAAGCACGTGATACATGGTATAACCTGAGAAAAACACCAGAAATAAAAAGGTGGAAATAGTTGATAATGATTTAGGGAAAAATAACGGAATCAGAATATTAATGCTCAAAACAACCACAGTGATAATGGTTAAAGCCTTGGCAAAACGTTTTTTATAAAAAGATATATATTCTTCATCAGCTAAAGTAACAAGACTTGAAACGATATGCGGAAAGTTAAAGATAATCGCCCACCACATTAAAGTCGCGGGATTATTCGGCAGATACTGGTCTTTTAAAATGCCCGATAAAAACAACTGATCGACAATAACAACCAGAATACTGACAGGAATAAAGGCATAGAGTGCCAATAAAAGCTGGCTGTTTACCGCAAGGGTTTTGTTGTAAAAAGGGGCTGTTGTAGTGGCTGATGACATAACTGATACACAAAACAATTAATACGATAGATAACTTACCGTTTAGGCACTTTTGTTGCAACCTTATCGCCTAAACACCCAGCGAATATTTACTCTCACGCAGGGTAACCAACTCTTCGGCTGCTGTAGGATGTATGCCGATTGTGGCATCCACTTGCTGTTTGGTGAGCCCGGCCTTCACGGCCACCGCAAAACCTTGCAGAATTTCACCTGCATCGGCACCGACAATATGCACACCCAAAAGCTTCTGCGTGCTTTTCTCTACCAGCATTTTCATCATCATGCGCTCGGAACTGCCCGAGAGTGTATGCTTCAGCGGGCGAAATTCAGATAAGTACACCTCCGCTGACAAACCCTGCTCCAGTACCTGCTCTTCCGATAAACCAACAGTCGCCATATTAGGCTGACAGAAAACCGTGGTAGGAATGGCATCGTAAGTCATTCTGCGTTGTTTCGAACCGTACTGCTGATCGACAAATACCATAGCCTGTTCCAATGCCACCGGTGTTAATTCCGGCGTACCAATGACATCACCCAAGGCAAAAATTGATGTTTCATCAGTTTGAAATTGTTCGTTCACAATAATCGTGCCAGATGACTGCAACTTTACGCCCGTATTCTGCAAACCGAGATTCATTGTCAGTGGCTTGCGCCCGGTAGCAAACATGACTTCATCAACCAGCAACGGTTCGCCCTGGTTTAATTCGCAACGATATCCCTTATCGAGGCTATGAATAGCCTGGATTTCCGTCTGATAATGGATATTGATTCCCTTCTTCTGCATTTCGCTGACCGCAAAATTCGCAGCACCATGATCGAAGTTTTTCAGTAGCCGATCACCACGATAGAGTAAATGCACTTCACTACCCAAACCATTAAATATGCTGGCGAATTCCACCGCGATATAACCTCCGCCAACAATGGCAATCCGTTGCGGGCGCTCTGGCAGATAAAAGGCCTGGTCGGAAGTAATGCCCTGTTCAGCACCAACACATGTGGGCTTAACAGGTGTGCCGCCAACAGCAATAAGGATTTTTTCAGCGCTCAGGATTTTTTCTGTGCCAGCCGCTTTATCGGTAACGATCACCGAATGGGCATTACGTAACACAGCACGACCATTCAAAACCGTCACCCCGGCCTTTTCGAGCATGCTGAGGTAAATCTGGTTAAGACGGTGTATTTCGGTATTTTTATTGCTGATCAAAGCAGACCAATCATGGCTGGTTTCACTTACTTGCCAGCCAAAGCCTTTGGCATCATTAAAATCATCGGCATAGTGCGCGGCATAGGCCAACAGTTTTTTAGGAACACAGCCAACATTCACACAAGTGCCACCCAGGTATTTTTCTTCGACAATGGCAACCTTTATACCTTTGGCTGCGGCCATACGCGCTGCCCTTACACCACCAGAGCCTGCACCAATCACCAGCAAATCAAAGTCGTATGTCATAAAACACCTTGTTAACCTTGCGGCGAAAACCACGCCAGCTGTTGATGCAAATTCACCACTTCACCAACTATAATCAAGGTAGGGGCTTTTACCTGCTCTTGGGCAATAATCGCTGGCATGGTGGCCAATGTACCTGTCCAGACTTTCTGTTCCACGGTAGTCCCCTTCTGGATCAGGGCAATGGGGGTAGATTCCGCCCTACCATGCGCAATCAGTTCCGAACAAATATGCGAGAGACTATTCAGGCCCATATAAAAAACCACAGTCTGGTCGTTATGAACCAGCTCGCTCCATGGCAAGTTAGTGCTATTATCCTTCAAGTGCCCGGTCACAAAACGTACTGACTGGGCATAATCACGATGCGTGAGCGGAATACCGGCATAACTGGCACAACCGGAAGCTGCAGTAATGCCAGGCACTATCTGAAACGGGATATGCAGCTCAGCCAGGCCTTCAATTTCTTCGCCACCACGACCAAAAATAAACGGGTCACCGCCTTTCAGGCGTACTACGCGTTTGCCTTGTTTGGCAAACTCAATCAACATCTGGTTGATTTCCTGTTGCGGTACTGAATGATCGGAGCGCGCCTTGCCGACATAGATTTTTTCGGCATCACGTCGCGCAAGTTCAACAATGGCATCAGCCACAAGTCGATCATATAACACCACATCCGCAGACTGTAACAAACGCAAGGCCTTGAACGTTAGCAAATCAGGATCACCGGGTCCTGCTCCTACCAAACAGACTTCACCGGGCAAATTATCTTCAGCCTGATGCAAATATTGATCAAACAACACACGGGCTTCAGCATCTTTACCGGCCAACACTTTTTCAGCGACCGGGCCTTGTAAGACGTTTTCCCAGAAACGACGGCGCTGTACATCACCAATGATTTTATCTTTTACCACACCACGCAAACCACCGACAAAACCTGCCAAACGCCCATAGGCAGCGGGAATCATCGATTCAATACGCGCCCGCAACAAGCGAGCTAACACGGGCGATGCACCGCCACTGGAAACAGCAATCATCAAGGGTGAACGATCTATAATGGAAGGCAGAATAAAACTGCATAACGCCGGGTTATCCACAACATTCACTGGTAAGTGGCGAACCATGGCATCGTCAGAAACTTGCTGGTTAATGTTTTCATTATTAGTGGCAGCAATCACCAGCATTTTATTGAGGAGATCTTCATTGTGATATTCACGCTCAAAAACCAGACCGCCACTTTGTGTAGCAAGCCATTTCAGCTCATCAGAAATTTCCGGTGCAACGACATGCAAACACGCGCCGGCTTTATGCAGCAAATTGGCTTTACGGTAGGCAATCGTTCCACCACCGACTATTAAACAGTGTTTGTTGCGCACATCAAAAAACAGCGGCAAATATTGCATGAATAAACCTTATTGCGCGCTAATCACTTTCAGGCCGCCCATATAAGGCTGTAATACCTCCGGCACTACCACACTACCATTGGCCTGTTGATAATTTTCCATCACTGCCAGTAAAGTCCTGCCAATCGCTAAACCCGAACCGTTCAGAGTATGGACAAAATCGGTTTTGCCTTCGGCATTGCGGAAACGGGCGCGCATACGGCGTGCCTGGTAATCGCCAAAATTACTGCAGGAAGAAATCTCGCGATAGGTTTGCTGTGAAGGTAACCACACCTCAAGGTCATAGGTTTTCTGGGCAGAAAAGCCGAGGTCGCCGCCACACAACAACACCTTGCGATAAGGCAGGTTTAATAATTGCAGGATCTTTTCAGCCTGCCCTGTCAATTCCTCTAACACCCTGACTGAATCATCAGGATGTACCACCTGAACCAATTCGACTTTTTCAAACTGGTGCTGGCGAATCATGCCACGTACATCACGGCCATAACTTCCCGCCTCACTGCGAAAACACGGTGTATGGCAAACAAACTTCAAGGGCAATTTGGCCAGGTTGTTTTTATCCTGGGCTTCAATAATCCGGTCACGCACAATATTGGTAACAGGTACTTCAGCGGTAGGAATTAAATAATAATCAACGCCATCAGTACGCAATTTAAACAGGTCTTCTTCAAACTTCGGTAGCTGGCCAGTACCTGTCAAAGATTCCGCATTCACAATAAAAGGCACGTTAACTTCTTCGTAACCATGATCAGCTGTATGTGTATTCAACATGAACTGCACCAGGGCACGATGCATTCTGGCAATGCCACCACGCATTACGGCAAAACGCGCACCTGTAATTTTGGTGGCCAGTTCAAAATCCAGGCCATTCAGGTCGGCGCCAATATCGACATGATCCTTCACCGCAAAATCAAACTGGCGTGGAGTTCCCCACACCAACACTTCCTTGTTATCGGTATCTGATTTACCTTCCGGCACTTCGGTATCGGGCATATTCGGTATAGATAATACAAAGTTCTGGATGGTTTCGTTAACCATGCGGCTTTGCTCAACATAACCTTGCAAATCAGCATCGATCTTGGCGAGTACTTCTGCCACTTGTGCCTTCGCTGCATCCACAGGTGCTCCCGCCTTGATCAAATCCCCGACGGTTTTTGAGGCCTTGTTACGTTCGCTTTGCAAATCCTGCACACGCACATCACTTTCCTTGCGTTGTGCTTCTAATTCCCTGAACTTGACCACGTCCAGTTCAAAACGTTTTTTCTTCAGTTGTGCCGCAACATTGTCGATATCGTTACGAAGTAATTTTATATCTAACATAATAAATAATCCGCTATAACCATCGTGTAATAAAAATACCCAAAAAACAAAACAATACGCACAGCACCACACTCAATAAAACATAGGTTAATGCCTGCCAGTACTGGCCTTCGAGAATATGGTTTACCGTTTCAAGGGAAAAACTTGAAAACGTCGTAAAGCCGCCCAGAAACCCTGTGATCAAAAATGGCTTCAGGTTTTCAGGGATCTGCATTTTATCGTGTATCAACACAAAAATAACCCCGATAATAAAAGAGCCAAGAACATTCACGCCCAAAGTGCCATACGCAATATCGGCTGGATAGGTTTTGGCTACCCATGTTGTCATCCAGTAACGCGAACACGTGCCGAGTGCACCACCCGCAATCAACGAGAGATATAAAAACATCATGGCTTAACGCCTCTTAAACATGGTCTATATTGATTATTTTTCATAACGCTGCTTATTACTGGCCTCATTCAAAGCCTGTAAATACTTCAGTTTTTCTGCCACTTTTTGTTCAAGCCCCCTGTCAGTGGGCACATAAAAACGCTCGCCAGCCAATTCTTTGGGCAAATAAGCATCACCTGCGGCAAAGGCATTAGGCTCATCATGGGCATAACGATAACCATCACCGTAATCAAGGTCTTTCATCAGCTTGGTGGGCGCATTACGTAAATGCATGGGTACGTCCAGTGTACCGGTTTCCTGTATGACTTTTTTTACAGCACCAAATGCTTTATAAACCGCATTACTTTTGGCGGCCACTGCCAGATACACTACACATTGTGCCAACGCCAACTCACCCTCGGGGCTTCCCAAACGCTCTTGAACATCCCAGGCACTCATAGCCAAAGTTAACGCTCTTGGATCTGCATTACCGATATCTTCTGAAGCGGTACGCACAATGCGCCGGGCCAGATACAATGGATCACAACCACCGTCGAGCATACGCGCTAGCCAATAAAGCGCTGCATCAGGATCACTGCCACGAATGGATTTATGCAAGGCTGATATCTGGTCGTAAAATTGCTCACCGCCCTTATCAAAGCGCCGCAAGGATTGCGACAACACTTCTTTTAAAACAGCTGCGGTTATGTGTTTTTTACCTTCAACCACAACAGCAAGATCAACCGCCAATTCAAGTAAATTGAGTAATCTTCTGGCATCACCATCAGCGGCAGAGACCAATGCCGATTTTTCTTCATCGCCAATAATTACCGGAATTTTTGACAAATAAATATCGTGCTGGATAGATCTTTCTAACAAATTCAACAATGCGCTGTCATCGAGTGATTTCAATACATAAACTCGCGCTCGTGACAACAATGCCGAATTTAATTCAAACGAGGGATTTTCAGTCGTGGCGCCGATAAAAACAATGGCGCCATTTTCAATATGCGGCAGAAAGGCATCCTGCTGAGCCTTGTTGAAACGATGCACCTCATCAACAAAAAGTATGGTCGCTTTATTATTTTGCTGACGATGATAGTTGGCCTTTTCCACTGCCTCCCGAATTTCCTTTACCCCGGCAAGCACTGCAGAAATCTCGATAAACTGCGCATCACAATGTGCAGCTACCACTTTTGCTAATGTAGTTTTCCCTACACCTGGCGGCCCCCATAAAATCATGGAATGTAAATGGCCTGCCAATATCGCTTCACGCAAAACAGATCCTTCAGCCAGCATGTGTTGCTGACCGACATAATCCTGCAAGGTTTTGGGGCGCATACGCGCCGCCAGCGGCAAAAATCCTGCGCGCTGCTGGTTTTCTTCCTGTGCAAACAGAGAGGCGTCACTCATAAAGCACATCAACACCTTCGGGCAGGATAAATTCAAAAAGTGCCGAATCAATTTTCTCGTTGATAACAGGCGCCGAGAAATCAATATGGGTTTTTTGCTGCAGGCTATCTATAAAAACCAGTCGATTTAACACGTCATGGGAAAATCCCAGTTCCACTGTTTTTAATGCGGCATTTTTTTCAAGTGCCTCTAGACGAAACTGCACCTTGCCATCTTTGCGTTCAACATTGACTACTTTAAAAGATTTGGCCAGGCTGTGTGGATCGCGCAGCACAACCAGTATGGGTGCCTGCTCTGCTTGTTTGGCATATTCCTGAATAACGACTTGCTCAAGGTCTGCATCAAAATGCCAGATAGTCTTGCCATTACTGACCAGCTTTTGCGCATAGGGCTCATTGCTTTCCCAGTAGAAATGATCCGGTTTTTGCAATGTCATCATGCCGGTAAGGTTTTGTAAAACCTTACCATCTTGATCATAGGATTTCTGGGCGAACGAGGCTTTATATGTCTGGAATTTTGATAACAAATTAACCAGATCATCAATAGGTGCTGCTGTTACATGGCAAATATTCAATGCCATCAATAGCAACAACAGTTTCAAGGAATTGCTTTTCATATTAATTGTTTGCTCTCATTTCCAGACAGTTATTTCCAATGTAATGACTGACATGGTTCAATCTTAAAAAAGTTGTCTGTGCCACACCCAACAACACAACAACACAACAACATCCGACATAATTTCGTTGCATAAGTTTTATAAAATTTCCGCACTTGCCAACGCACGTTTAAAACCTTCACGGATTTTCTGTTTCTCACCCTCAATATCAATGGCCTGGGGATACCAGTTAATCTTCTTAGATAAAAATCGGGCATTCAGGAACTTACGGAAAATCCACTTTTTAGAAACATAATTGATTGGCAAAAAATCCTTGATCAAGTGAATCCTGTAGTCATTCTCAAGTTTGCGGTTATAAAGGAAAACCACCGGTATACCCATGGCTATACAAGGCATTGCACAATGAATTTTTGAGGTAATCACTAAAGCGGCTTTATCACGATAGGCATCAAGCAAACTTTGCGCCATCAAACGTTTTATATAAGTTGGCAAGTAAGGCAGTCGGATTGCAGATTGCTCAACCTTGATCGCTTTTTTGCGAATGGCTTTGGGAATAACCGATTGCATTTCCCGATCAACACCGACGATAAATATATCGCCATTAACCGGCTCTGAAACTCTTTTATCAAAAGTGAGCGTAAGACATTTACTGTAATACGCTTCAATACCCTTTTGCTTGAGTAACTGCTCAGTTCCCTGATCACGACAACCAATAGGCTGATGCTTTTTAAGATAATCCAAACCTTCCGGCGAGCAGATAACATGCTCTGAAACTTTGCTAATATGGAATGCATAAAATACCGGTTTCACCAAAGGCGATGGTGGCCAATTTTCTGACCCCATAAAAAAACCATTCATACTGACAACCGTTTCTTCGGATACTTGATGAAGATGATCTCGCGACACATAACTGACGTTATCACCCATCAAGCGGGCAGCCGCCAACGACTGGATTTCATCTCCAATATTGGATACTTTATCAACATGGTATCCGCGATACTCCAAAACCGAACGCTTCATTCAATAATCTCTAGACTGATAACCCGATTAAAATAATAACCATCATCCAAACACCGGCCTAATCCAGCAATGCCAAAAAATTCCTTGCCGCGACTTCAGGATTCATTTGGGCCAATACTGATTCCTTGAATGCTGGTGCTTGCCCATTGGCAAGAACATTGTTGATTGCCTCAGATAAACACCCGACAAATTGTTGTTTTGGCTCTTGCGGCACAATAGCCGACTCATCAAAGAATTCAGTAACACCCTTGAAATCTGAAACCAGTATCGGCACATTCAAGATTGAAGCCTCAATCGGCACATAGGGCATGGCATCACCCATGGTATCACTCTGTGTTGGCAACACTAACAATCTGGCTTTGCTGATATAAGGATAAGGATTCGACAAAAAACCAGTAAAAGTAACCCGATCAGAAATACCGAGTTCCGCAGCCCTGGCTTTCAGGCCGGCATCATCCTTCCCTGTACCCACATAACATAAATTCACTTTATCTTTTAAAAGACTAAAGGCATCCATTAGTTGATATACGCCTTTATTCGCATTCAATGAACCGACAAAAACAATATAATTATCAATGCTTACCGAATATTCGGAAGACTTCAGCCTGACATTATCAATATCAATCGGGTTATATATAGCCTTTTTTACAGTGATGCCTAAACTTTCAGCATCTCTTTTTGTCGCTTCAGATACAGCTGCAAAAACCTTGGCCACCTGGTTAGCTTTCTTTTTCAGTTTGGGATTATGCCAATTGACTGACAATTGCTGATGAATAGTAGGAATGACCGGATATTGAGCAAGAACCGGTGGCAAATAAGCAGTAAAATCTTTTACTACCATATCAACCTTGTCACTCCAGCCTAACTCATCGAGTATATTTTTAATAGAATCACTATATAGCCCATCAAGAATTTTTTCATATCGGGAAGCCGCCCACTTATGAAAACGAAAAGCCCTTAATAACCTGATCAAAAAGGTTTTATCTTTAGAACCAGTATAAAAAACACGAAAATCCTGTGGCAAATTATGCAGACTTGATCCACTTGTCATGATATGAATAACATCCACATCAAGCTGCCGGAATCCTCTATGCAAATTGAGAATCCAGGTCGCGGAACCGGAGAGCTTCAAAGAACCGGATAATAAAACGACTTTTTTTCTCATGTAATAGCAAACCCCATGGAATAAACACTCGAACATACAATATGCATTTGCCGCAAATTCATTTCAGTTTGAAACCGCTGCATAAAGGTTTTTAAAAGCTGCTATCTCTTCAACATCCAGAAACTTTTCGTGATGATGTAAAAAATAATCAATGGCTTCATTATGTTTTTTTATGAATTTCCTTTTTCTAAAACCCGAAAATAAAGTGATGCCGGTATCAATCCATACAGTTTCGCCATCGGCATTGCAAAATATGTTTTCCAGTTTGAAATCGTTAAAAACAATTCTGTTATTAAACATATTACGAACATCCCTGATCACATTTTTCAAGAAAACCTGGCGTTGACCCGCCCTGATTGTTTCATTTAAAAAAAGGAAACGGCTGTTTTCAAAACCCTGGCATTGCAAATCTTCCATAATGTAATAACCCAGAAACTGGTAATTGCCTGAAGGAATTAATCCAAGCCCATTTTCGAGAATCTCTGGCACTTTCACGCCAATTTTTTTAAGCAACCTGTTACCTGCCACTTCTTTGGATGCGCGACTTCTGTTCCATAAAAGCTTGGCGTATTCCACCCACTTTCTTGCCCTGATCAATTTCAGGATAGCTTTCTCGCCGGGCATGGCAATCACTAAAGATGGGATATAATCCTTAATGACCGGATTCCCTGACACATCAAGATAACTCTCATTTTTTTCAGATGACTGCACCTTTAAAAAGCGCTGCTCGCAATCCTTAACTTTTATTTTGATCAATTGCATAGACATCTACTATTGGATAAACAGCAAGAAAGGTTAACGACCAACCGGTGGAGGGGCCAACACTTCCCGTTGACCATTGTGCGACATTGAACTCACCACACCTGCTGCTTCCATAGTTTCAATCATACGAGCTGCACGGTTATAACCAATACGCAACTTGCGCTGCACGAGCGAAATAGATGCTTTGCGAGTTTCTGTCACAATGGCGACGGCTTCATCGTAAAGTGGATCAGATTCAGAATCAGTGCCTTCACTTTCACTGGCAATACCTGGAATAACTTCATTGCCACCTTCTTCCAGCAAACCTTCGATATAATCAGGCGTACCTCTGGATTTCCATGCTGCTACTACGCGATGCACCTCGTTATCATCAACAAAAGCACCATGCACACGCACCAACAAACTGGAACCGGGCGGCATATACAACATATCACCATGGCCTAACAATTGCTCTGCACCGCCCTGATCCAGAATAGTGCGTGAATCAATTTTTGAGGAAACCTGAAACGCAATACGGGTGGGCACATTGGCCTTGATTAAACCGGTAATAACATCCACCGATGGACGCTGCGTAGCAAGAATCAAATGGATACCTGCAGCACGGGCTTTTTGCGCAATACGCGCAATCAACTCTTCCACTTTTTTACCCACCACCATCATCATGTCGGCAAATTCATCAATCACCACGACGATATAGGGGAAGGTCGTCAATTCCGGAGCAGGTGCAACATCATGCCCCGCGGCAAATTCCACCGAAGGATCCCACAACGGATCAAGGATAGGCTGGCCTGCTTCAATGGCATCCAGTACTTTTTTATTGAAACCGCCGATATTCCTTACCCCCAGCTTTGCCATCGTTTTATAACGGCGCTCCATTTCTGCCACACACCAACGCAAACCGTTAGCCGCATCTTTCATATCGGTAATAACAGGCGTCAATAAATGCGGAATGCCATCATAGACAGACAGTTCGAGCATTTTCGGGTCTATCAGAATCATTCGAACTTCATCAGGCGTAGATTTAAACAACAAACTCATAAGCATGGCGTTTACACCCACACTCTTTCCTGAACCTGTTGTACCGGCAACCAGCAAGTGGGGCATTTTCGCTAAATCAGCCACCACCGATTTACCGGCAATGTCATAACCCAAAGCCAGTGTTAAAGGCGATTTCGATTCATCAAATTCCTCAGAACCTACAATCTGGCTGAAATAGACAATATCCCGGTTTTCATTGGGAATTTCTATGCCGATAACGGATTTGCCAGCAATCACTTCCACCACACGCACGCTGACCACCGCTAACGAACGTGCCAAATCTTTCGCCAATCCGGTGATGGTACTTACCTTCACCCCTGCAGCCGGCTGAATTTCAAAACGCGTTATCACAGGACCGGGCAAAACGGCAGTCACCACCGCTTCAATTTTAAAATCCAGGAGTTTGCGTTCGAGCAAACGCGACATCATTTCCAGTGTTTCTGGAGAAAAACCTTTTTTATTTCCTTGTGGCACCTGCATTAACAGACTGATATCCGGCAACGGGTTGCCCTTGTCTTCAAACAGCAAGGTCTGTTTTTCCTTTAAAACCCGTTTACTCGGCGCAGGATTGGTTTCAGGCAATTCAATCACCGGGGGAATACGTTTTTCCTGTTTAACCTTGTCGGTTTCCAGTGTTGTTTTACGGCGCGCCACACTCTCTTTACCGATTTGCACATCTTCATTTTCTATACCCAGCGAAGGCTCAATCATCTCTTTCGCATAAGCCTTGATATTGGCTGGCGTATTGCGATCTGACAATTTCTCCACCAGAAAATCTTTCCACTTGGGCAATTTTTCAACCACAAAACGCCCGACTGTTTCGATCAACTGCATCCATGAAATATCGGTAAAAATAGTCATGCCCATAAAAAACAGTGTGAAAAATACCAGGCGCCCGCCTAACAAACCGAAACCCTCAAGGAACTCCACACCCAGATATTCACCCAACATGCCACCATTACCAAAAGGCAGGGACGATTCTTCAGGCAAGGTATTGATCGCCAATAAACCAGTCAGGCTGAAAAGCACAAAAACCACGCCAATACTGGCAATAACAACATCAATCCAGTCAATACCTACAAATTTTTCACGGTCGCGAAAAATAGTCCAGGCACGATAAATGAGGAAAAATGGCAAAATGTAAGCTGAATAACCAATCAAGGAAAAAAAGGCATCAGCCAATACAGCGCCGGTTTTGCCAGCGGCATTATTAACCCCGTCATTAAAACCACTACTCGACCATGCCGGATCATTTCCGTCATAACTCAGGAAGGCAATAAAAAAATAGGTCGCAAGGGCAACAGTAAAAACAAACAAACCCTCAATAGCTCGTTTGGTCAACTTAACCTGTAATGGACTGGGTTCTTCTGGCGTGCTTTTGGGCATTGGCTGTTTTTTATCCTCTCACCGGGAATAATCCTGAAAATTACACCCAATAGAACAATAGTATTTAAACGTCATTGGTATAGCCGATGATAACGTAAATAAGCCTCATTTTGATAGCAACAAGCCAATAAAGACGGCTCGAAAACTGATTTTATCCACTTAATTCTTCCTTAAGCCTGTTTAGTTAAAATCAATCAACTTCATTGTTTATCTTTAGTGGAAGATAGCCTGCAAATCATTACAATAAGCTCAATTTTCTTTGAACCCAAACTGCAAGGTGCACTATGAGTGACTTTCAACATCATCAACTGATTATCCTTGGTTCTGGCCCTGCCGGTTACACAGCCGCTGTATATGCCTCTCGCGCCAATCTTAAGCCGGTTATCCTTACCGGCATGCAACAAGGCGGCCAGCTCACTACCACCACCGAAGTTGATAACTGGCCTGGCGACGAAAATGGTGTTCAAGGCCCGGAATTAATGGCACGCATGCAAGCCCATGCCGAACGCTTTGACACCCAGGTCATCTTCGAACACATTGAAAAAACCGATCTTTCTACCAAACCGTTCAAACTTTATGGCAACAGCGGCAACTACAGCTGCGACGCATTGATAATTGCAACAGGAGCATCCGCCCAATACCTCGGCCTGCCTTCTGAAGATGCCTTCATGGGCAAAGGCGTCAGCGCCTGTGCAACCTGTGATGGTTTCTTTTATCGCGGCAAGGAAGTTGCCGTTATCGGCGGCGGCAATACTGCCGTGGAAGAAGCTTTATACCTGTCCAATATTGCCAGCAAAGTGACGCTCATCCATCGCCGCGACAAACTGCGTTCCGAAAAAATCATGCAGGATAAACTGTTTGAACGCGCCAAAACCGGCAACGTAGAAATCATCTGGAACCACCAGCTCGATGAAGTCTTGGGTGATAATTCCGGCGTGACCGGCTTGCGCCTGAAAGCCACCGATGGCAGCAGCACCAAAGAAATCAACATTGCCGGCGTATTTATCGCCATCGGCCACAAACCCAACAGCAGCATTTTTGACGGCCAGCTCGATATGAAAGATGGCTACATCAAAATCCAGAGTGGTTTGGTGGGTAATGCCACACAAACTTCCGTGGAAGGTGTGTTTGCCGCGGGTGATATTGCCGACCACGTGTATCGCCAGGCCGTTACTTCGGCGGGTTTTGGCTGTATGGCAGCGCTCGATGCGGAAAAGTATCTCGATAACCTGAAATAATACCGTTGGCAAAACAAAAAACGGCCCACAGGGAAAACCTGGTGGGCCGTTTTTATTTATGGTGCTTTTCGGGTCTGGCAAAGGGTTTCAGTGTTTTAAAGGATGGCTTTCAGGCAAATTGCGCAGTACCCAGATTGCCAGTTTATGCCGCATGGCCGGCAGCGAAAGATCCGGCTTGGCCAGGGGTTCAATCTGTTTATCGTGTACTAACAGCTTATACAGGTATTCCACTTTCAGGTCTGCTGAATCGGTGGGTTCAAATTCTACCACCCCTCTTTTTTGGGCATAAATAAGCCCTATCCTGATCGCTTCTTTCAATAACTGGGGTTCATTATGCAGCTTTTTCATAGTGCCTCGATAAGTGAATGAACAATAAAAAATAATGCTGTTATGGCTAGAATCGCACTCATTCAAGTCTCCCCTACTTGCGCAGGGAGACTAAGCAGTGTCTCTTTCAAGCCTCCCCTATTTCATAGGGGAGGTGGCACGCAGTGCCGGAGGGGTCTGTTATTCTTACC